>NZ_JBKJAD010000049.1:0-2406 GCF_048146105.1 Azonexus caeni | reverse complement strand
GTAAGCCCCCGGCAAACCCAGCTTGATTTCTGACTCAGTCTATCGATTCGAGCCGCCAGCGATGCGGCAGCAATTCGCCGATCCGGCTGTTGGGCTGGGTTGGCAGGCGAGACAGGATGTCTTTCAGGTAGAGGAAGGGATCGTGGCCATTGAGCTTGGCGGACTGGATCAGACTCATGATGGCTGCCGCCCGCTTGCCGGCGCGCAAGCTGCCGGCGAATAGCCAGTTCTTCCGGCCCGTGGCAATCGGGCGGATGCGGTTCTCGATCCAGTTGTTGTCGATCGGCACCTGAGCGTCGTCGGCGTAATGAACGAGCGCGGTCCAGCGTTTGAGGCTGTAATCGATCGCCTTGGCCGTCGATGAGCCGTTGGGTACCTGGCATCGGTGCCGGGTCAGCCAGTCGTGAAATTCATCGAGAATCGGTTTGGCCTGCGCCTGACGGATTCGTCGCCGTTCGTCCGGGCTCAGTTCAGCAACTTCCCGCTCCACCTGGTAGAGCTTCTGAATGTAGGCCAGCGCCTGCTGGGCAATCTGGCTCTGGTTGTTGGCGTGCAGATCGAAGAATTTCCGGCGTGCATGCGCCATGCAGCCGGCTTCGGTCACGCCGTCGGCGATCAGCGCCTTGTAGCCTGCATAATCGTCGCAGACGAGTGTGCCGCGCCAGGTGCCGAGGAATTCCTGGGCATGCTTGCCGGCCCGGCTGTCGGCGAAATCGTAGATGACGGCCTTGATCGGTTCGAAGGCGCCGATGCTGTAGGACCAGAGATAGGCCCGATGTGTCTTTCCCTTGCCGGGGTCGAGCATCGCCACCGGGGTTTCGTCGGCATGCAGGACCGGGTAGGTCAGCATCTCGGCCTTCAAGGCATCGACCAGGGGTTGCAGGGTGACGCCCATCTGGCCGACCCACTCGGCCAGGGTCGATTGCGGAATCGGCAGACCGGCCCGGCCAAAGATGCCTTCCTGACGATACAGCGGCAGGTGATCCAGGTACTTGGCGATCAACACATGCGCGAGCAAGCCGGTGGTCGGGATCCCCTTGTCGATCACATGGGCGGGCACCGGGGCCTGGATCAGCGTTTCACATTGTTTGCAGGCCCATTTGCCGCGGATGTGACGTTCGACCGTAAAGGTGCCGGGCGTGTAGTCCAGCTTCTCGGCGACATCTTCGCCAATGCGCTGCATCTGGCAGCCGCAGGTGCAGGTGGTCGACTCCGGTTCGTGGTGGATTTCGGTACGCGGCAGTTCTGGCGGCAAAGGCTGGCGCTTGGCCTGGCCCTTCGGTTTCGTTTCCGAAAGCTGCGCCAACTCTTCGGTGATCGCCGCCATGTCGGCGGCGAGGGTTTCCTCGAACAACTGGCCCTGTTCCACCGGCAGGCGCTCGGCCTTGATGCCGAAGTAGTGGCGCTTGTAGTACGCCACTTCATGCGTCAGCTTGTCGATCTTGATCTTGCGCCAGTTGAGTTCGCGATCCTTGTGCGTGATGGCTGCCGATTGCTGGCGAACCAGTTCGCGCAGTTCGTCGGCGGTCAGTTGATCGAGGTTGGCGGGCAAGGTCATGGCCGACATCATGCCGTCCGCAAGGCGAACTGACTATCGTGGACTTCCCCAATGGTGGACGGTCAAAGAACTCGAACCACCCCGCCATCGGCCAGACGTTCCCACGGCAGGCCGAGAATTAGCGCATCGAATTGCCCCCGGGTCAAGGCGACGCGGCCATCGCCGGCGCGAAGTTGAAACCGCCCCTGGTTCAGACGACGGTTGGCCAGCCAGACGCCGTAGCCATCATGCACCAGCACCTTCAACCGAGTACCGCGGCGGTTGGCAAAGAGATAGGCATGGTGCGGCTGCGCTTCGCCGAAGGTCCGCACGACCTGGGCCAGGATCGTTTCCGTTCCTGCACGCATGTCGAGCGGCCGGGTCGACAACCACAAGGCATCGACCCGGATCATCGCAGCCAGTCGATCAACCAGGCGGCACAATCGCCGGCGGCCTGGGCCGGCCAGTCGAGCTTGATCGCCGTGTTGCCTCGCCGGATCTCGATCCGGATATCGCGCGATGGCGCTTCGGCCGCTGCCAGCGGCAACGGCACGAACGCCGGCGCCATCCCCGATGCGACCTCCTTGACGGGTACCGGCAAGCGTCGGCTGGGCGGTTCAATGCCGCGATCCCGCAACCAGCGCCGAACCAAGTTGGCATTGACGCCGTTGGCCAGGGCAATCCCGGCCACCGAGGCGCCAGGCTCGCAGCTGGCTTCCACCACCGCCTGCTTGAACGCCTCCGGGTGATGCCGCCGCCGGCGAATTGGCTTCTGTATTTCCATTGATAGTGTCCACCATCGCTTTTAAGGGGACACTATCTTCGCGGTCTATCGGACCAATTTATAGGTGGGGTTGCCGGGGGCTTAC
>NZ_JBKJAD010000048.1:0-4216 GCF_048146105.1 Azonexus caeni | reverse complement strand
ATCACCACGTCGTGCGTCGTCCCGTCCACCGTCTTCACGGTGAAGGTCTCGATCTTGGTTTCGCCTTCGCCCAGGTACTGCACGTCGGCGTTCGCCACCGTGTAGGTCCAGTCGCCGGTCGTCGTGATCGTCAGACCGCCCAGCGCGCCGGCGCTGGCAACGATGCCCGTGGTCTGGAATTGGGCTTCGTCCGTGCCATCGACGTCCGTCACCAGCAGCGTGCCGGTGTCGGTCAGGTTCGGGTTCGAGGCGTCTTCCGTCACCGCACCCTTGTCCTTGCCGCTCACTTCGGCGCCGTCATTGGTGCCGGTGATCGTGATCACCACGTCGTGCGTCGTCCCGTCCACCGTCTTCACGGTGAAGGTCTCGATCTTGGTTTCGCCTTCGCCCAGGTACTGCACGTCGGCGTTCGCCACCGTGTAGGTCCAGTCGCCGGTCGTCGTGATCGTCAGACCGCCCAGTGCGCCGGCGCTAGCAACGATACCGTTGGTCTGGAACTGTGCTTCGTCCAGGCCATCGACGTCCGTCACCAGCAGCGTGCCGGTGTCGGTCAGGTTCGGGTTGCTGGCGTCTTCCGTCACCGCACCGAGATCATCCCCTGTGATAACGGGAGGATCGCCGATCGGGTTGATCTTCACCTCGACGGTCGCCGTGTCCGAGCCGCCGCGGCCGTCATCGACCGTGTACTCGAACGTGAACGCTCCGTTGTAGTTCGCGTTCGGCGTGAAGCTCAGCGTGCCGTCCGCGTTCATCTCGATCACACCCTGCGTCACCACCACCGGGTTGTTCACGTCGATCGCCGTTCCGTTGATCTCCGTGATCGTCAGCGGGTCGCCGTCATCGTCCGAGTCGTTCGACCTCGGGTCAAACGTCACCGGCGTGTCTTCGTCGCCTTCCACCAGGTTGTCGCGGGCGACCGGCGGGTCGTTCACATCGTCCACCACCAGGTGCACGTTGGCCACGTCGCTCGCCGTCCCGTCCGTCACCGTGTACGTGAAGTCCACCGGACCGTTGAAGTTCGCTTCCGGATCGAAGGTCACCGTCCCATCCGCATTCAAGGTCACCGTCCCGATCGCGCCGCCCGTCGTCGTCGACAGCGTCACCACCTGACCCACCGTCACCGGCTGACCGTTGATGTGCGTGATCGTCAGTGTGTCGCCATCGACATCGCTGTCGTTCGCCAGCACCGGCAGGATCACCGGCGTGTCTTCCGGAATCTGCTTGCTGTCATCCACCGCCACCGGGCCGTCATTGACCCCGGTCACCGTGATCGTCAGCGTCGTCGTCGAGGTCAGCCCCGCCGGGTCGCTCACCGTGTACGTGAACACGTCTTGCCGGCTTTCCCCGTCGTCCAGCCCTTGTGCCGCCTCGTTCGGCTGGTAGCGGTACGAGCCGTCCGCGTTCAGCGTCAGCGTGCCCCACTGACCGGCCACGCCTTCGCCAACCTTGCCCAGCGCGCCGCCGAACGCGACGCCCGAGACTTGCAGGCTGTCGCCATCCACGTCGGTGTCCGCACCGGCGCCCAGGATCACCCCGTCCGCCGCCGCAACGTTGAGCACCGTGTCTTCGTCCGTCGTCCCGGCATCCGGCGCCGCCACCGGCGCGTCATTGACGCCGCCAACGTCGATCGTCACCGTCGCCGTGTCCGTCGCCGTCCCGTCGCTCACCGTGTAGGTGAAGCTCGCGCCGCCGTTGTAGCCCGGGTCCGGGTCGAAGGTCACCGTCCCGTCGCCATTCACCGTCACCGTGCCGTTGGTCACCGCCAGCGGTACGCCGACCGTGATCGCCGTGCCGTTGATCTCGGTGATCGTCAGCTTGTCGCCGTCGATGTCGCTGTCGTTGCCCAGGACGTTGATCGTCTTCGGCTCGTCTTCCAGCATCGTCACCCGGTCGTCGTTCGCCACCGGGGCGTCATTGACCGGCGTCACGTCGACATGCACGTTGGCCTGCACCGGCGTCCGGCCATCGGTCACCGTGTAGGTGAAGTCCACCGGGCCGTGGTAGTTCGCCGACGGCGCAAATTCCAGCTTGCCGTCCGCCGTCAGCCGCACTTCGCCGTTCGCTACCGCCACCGGGCTGCCGACCGCAATCGCCGTCCCGTTCACTTGCGTGATCGTCAGCGGGTCGCCATCGACATCGCGGTCGTTCGCCAATACGTCGATCACCACCGAACGGTCTTCTTCCGTCCGCGCCGTGTCGTCGCTCGCCGCCGGCGTGTCGTCGAGCGGCGTCACCGTGATGTCCAAGGTGCTCGTGCTGCCCGTGTTCGTCGTGTACGTCACTTGCGGCACCGAACCGTTCCAGTTCGCCACCGGCGTAAAGGTGTATTCGCCGTCGCTGCCAATCGTCAGCTTGCCGATGTTCGCCAGCGTCACCGTCTCGCCCGCATTCACCGTCGCGCCATTCACCGTGAAGCTCGCCACCGTCAGCGTGTCGTCAAGATCGCTGTCGTTCGCCAGCACGTTCCCGCTCGCCACCGAGTCTTCGAACACCGTCTTCGTGTCAGCGGCCAGAACGCTCGGGTCGTTGACCGCGTTGATCTTCATCTCGACGGTTGCCGTATCCGAGCCGCCACGGCCGTCATCGACCGTGTATTCGAAGGTGAAGGTCCCGTTGTAGTTCGCGTTCGGCGTGAAGCTCAGCGTGCCGTCCGCGTTCATCTCGATCACGCCTTGCGTCAGCACCACCGGGTTGTTCGCGTCGATCGCCGTCCCGTTCACTTCCGTGATCGTCAGCGGGTCGCCGTCGTCGTCCGAGTCGTTCGACCTCGGGTCAAACGTCACCGGCGTGTCTTCGTCGCCTTCCACCAGGTTGTCTCGCGCCACCGGCGGGTCGTTCACGTCGTCCACCACCAGATGCACGTTGGCCACGTCGCTCGCCGTCCCGTCCGTCACCGTGTAGGTGAAGTCCACCGGACCGTTGAAGTTCGGCTCCGGATCGAAGGTCACCGTCCCGTCGCCATTCACCGTCACCGTGCCGATCGTGCTGCCCGTCGCCGACGACAGCGTCACCGCCTGACCGACCGTCACCGACTGACCGTTGATCTGCGTGATCGTCAGCGCGTCGCCATCAACGTCGCTGTCGTTCGCCAGCACCGGCAGAATCACCGGCGTGTCTTCCGGAATCTGCTTGCTGTCATCGACCGCCACCGGGCCGTCATTGACCCCGGTCACCGTGATCGTCAGCGTCGTCGTCGAGGTCAGCCCCGCCGCGTCGCTCACCGTGTACGAGAACACGTCCTGCCGGCTTTCGCCGTCGTCCAGCCCTTGTGCCGCGTCGTTCGGCTGGTAGCGGTACGAGCCGTCCGCGTTCAGCGTCAGCGTGCCCCATTGGCCCGCCACGCCTTCACCGACCTTGCCCAGCGCGCCGCCAAACGCGACGCCCGAGACCTGCAGGCTGTCGCCATCCACATCCGTGTCCGCGCCGGCGCCCAGGATCACCCCGCTTGCCGCCGGCACGTTCAGCACCGTGTCTTCGTCCGTCGTCCCGACGTCCGGCGCCGCCACCGGCGCGTCATTGACGCCGCCGACGTCGATCGTCACCGTCGCCGTGTCCGTCGCCTGGCCGTCGCTCACCGTGTAGGTGAAGATCGCTTCGCCGTTGTACCCCGGGGCCGGGTCGAAGGTCACCGTCCCGTCACCATTCACCGTCACCGTCCCGTTGCTCACCGCCAGCGGCACGCCAACCGTGATCGCCGTGCCGTTGATCTGCGTGATCGTCAGCTTGTCGCCGTCGATGTCGCTGTCGTTGCCCAGGACGTTGATCGTCTTCGGTTCGTCTTCCACCACCGTCACCCGGTCGTCGTTCGCTACCGGGGCGTCATTGACCGGCGTCACGTCAACATGGACGTTCGCCTGTACCGGCGTCCGGCCGTCGGTCACCGTGTAGGTGAAGTCCGCCGGACCGTGGTAGTTCGCGGCCGGGGCAAATTCCAGCTTGCCGTCCGCGGTCAGCCGCACTTCGCCATTCGCTACCGCGACCGGGCTGCCGACGGCAATCGCCGTCCCGTTCACTTGCGTGATCGTCAGCGGGTCGCCATCGACGTCGCGGTCGTTGGCCAGCACGTCGATCGTCACCGCGCGGTCTTCGTCCGTCCGCGCCGTGTCGTCGCTCGCCGCCGGCGTGTCGTCGAGCGGCGTCACCGTGATGTCCAAGGTGCTCGTGCTGCCCGTGTTCGTCGTGTACGTCACTTGCGGCACCGAACCGTTCCAGTTCG
>NZ_JBKJAD010000047.1:0-4498 GCF_048146105.1 Azonexus caeni | reverse complement strand
GTTTTTGCCGCATTGAGATTGAAAAAACCGACGCAACCTCAGCAACTTTCTCTCTTGTAGTACACGTTTTTGAACTGCGGTTCATATGAAACAACAACTTACGCGTTTAACTGTCGAACTCGGGCGGCTTCCATGTCTGTGCGCAGGTACTTGCCAATGAAGAAGACGACAACCCAGACCGATAGCACGGACGCACAAAGAACCCCAGCCACCAGCCGGGTCCTCAGGGAGTGCCAGGAAAACTTGAGCATCGGGGGCCATTTCGCGGAATGTCTTTGCTGCCATGTTACACCGGCCTTCCTGCGACCGCGCGCCGGGTGGCGGCCGGAAAGGTTGGGTTGACAGGGCAGATGGCGGGGGGGCTAGCGCGTCCAATGCAGTTGGCGCGGATGAGTCAGTCGGCCCCGGAAGAAGAGGGGGGGCGGTTACGGATTGGTGGACGGGTCCAGCCCGTAAATTGTTGGACCTTTCACCTCAACGAAAGCTCGCGGGCAGCGCGTGTTCGAGTAATCATCGATGATTTCCGACAACACGATATGGGGTTCGATTCTTCCGTTCTTTCCAGCTTTCCATTTTATGGTGATGCCCCGGCTCAATTGGGAGCATTCGGATCGAATTGTTGGGTAGTACTTGAGGTTCCCTGCAATCAGGAAGGAAATGTCGTCAGGTCCGCTGCTGTTTTTTTGAAATCCAACCACGGGGCGAAACGCAAAAGCAGCACCTTCCGTCTGGATGTCGCAGGGTAAAGGCATTTCCAGATTTACTTCAGGGAGTCCGCCGATGGTCATGTGGCATTGCCCGGTTTTTTCCCGAATTACTACGCGTGCTAATTTCGGATATTTTTCTTTCGTTAAAGGGATGTCTTGGGCTAGTTCGAATCGGTGTGTGTTTTCCGGAATAACTATTCCAGAATGAAGCGGTCCAGAAACGGCCGGGCTGGATATGAATATGATGCCGGCAACAATAAGGGTTTCTCTGGGCGCTAGTTTATTTCCCAGAACCATATGTCTTTTGCCTTTTGGAATTCGGTTTCCGGTCCAAGGAAATCTATGGCTTTTTTCCGGGCATGGTTTCTCCGTTCCATAGATCGATGTGATCTCCATTTAGTTCGTTACTCGCCTCTCTTGTCCAGTAATCTCGGAATAAAATAACTCCCTTACGGCCTTTTGCCTTTTCAAATGCTTCTCCTTTTTTGTATGTCTCAGGGTTTCCTAATACTTTTGCTAACCACTTGGCAAGCTCCTCCGCAGCGAGGGCGCCACGGACTTTTTTGTCTAGATGGCTAGGGGCTGTTCACATTTGCGGAATTGTGTTTACATCCTGTCTTTTGGATACAAGACATGGATCGCCGAATGCTCACCGATGACCAGTGGTCACGCATAGCGGATTTTCTGCCTGGGAAGGCCACAGACAGAGGACGCACGGCAGCGGATAACCGTTTGTTCGTGGAGTCGGTACTCTACATCGCTCGAACAGGCTGCCCTTGGCGGGACATGCCAAAGGAGTTTGGCAACTGGCACTCGGCCTATGTTCGATTCGCCGGCTGGGAGACCAAGGGCATTTGGGATCAAATAGCTGCTGCGCTTCAAAGAGATGCCGATCTTGAAGAGTTGTTTATCGATGCGACGATTGTTCGTGCCCATCAGCACGCGGCCGGGGCGCGAAAAAAAACGGTGCGCATCAGGACCAAGCCATTGGGCGAAGCCGCGGCGGGCTGACGACCAAGATTCACGCTTGCGTGGATGCACTGGGTAATCCGATCCGTCTGATCCTGACCGCAGGACAAGTGGCTGATATCACGCAAGGCGCGGCATTAATTGAGCGGATCAACGCCGGTGCGGTGATAGCGGACAAGGGCTACGATAGCGACGCCTTGGTTCAGATCATTGAAGAAACAGGCGCCCAAGCCATCATTCCGCCACGGAGCAACCGCAAAACGCCTCGCACCGTCGATTGGCATCGCTATAAAGCACGAAATCTGGTTGAGCGTTTTTTCTGCCGCCTCAAGCAATTCCGCCGACCGGCAACTCGCTATGAAAAACTGGCTACGCGCTTCAACGCATTCTTGCAACTTGCCTGCGCTTACATCTGGCTAATGTGAACACCCCCTAAACACCTAGGAAAATCTCAGGCTCGGCCCAGCCAGACCCATTGAACCTCTTGTCCCCTAGACTTAGGCATGGTTTCGCCCTCGAACATCAGGTGGTCCTCACCAAGATCATCAACTCGCCCCCAGCGCCCGCGTTTGGTGCAGGTATCACCAGTGGTCAGCGTAGTAGGTGCTTCATCCGCGCTGATTGATGGCAAGGTGGATATGTTTGAATGCGTTCGCGGTACCTGCGCTGCGCGTCGTTTGAGTTCATCAACAGCTTCTGATACACCCACAAAAAAATCCCAGCTACCGAGTGTCCGGTCAGCGAACGCGGTAGTGTCACTTTGGAAGAGTTGTCGAAAAAGCTCTCCGTCATATTCGAAATGGGATATTTTCTGACCGTTTAGGATAAGATCAAAGGCAAGAAATCTTTGAGGTGTGGCTCCAGTGGTATTGATGGCAGGCAATATGGTGGCACTGATATCCCCGTATGCGGAGGTATTGCCGTCTGGATCGCGATGAAATAGACGGAAAACATGATCTGCGCTATCTCTGAAGCAAAAATCACCGGCTTCAGACCAGTAGGCACAGAAGCGTACCGTATCCCTTTGGAAGTAGGTGCCTTTGACGCTCATTGAGTCGCGTAGATACAACGGAACTTCCCCATCAGGGGGCCATTGTTCTTCTGGAATCGCATGCCAGCGGTTATCGGTTTCGCTAAGTGCGATGAGATCGTCACACGTGTGATGTCTGGCGAGAATGACGAATTTTTCCATGGTTACTTAACCTTTTTTGTTTACGATGGTGTTGATTTGGTTCAGTAGTCGTTCTGCATTCAGTCTGTTGCCAGACTTCTTGGCGGAATTGTATTCCATGATTTTTTCCCAAGGAAAATCATCCCCTCCTGTGCGTTGTGAAGATTCGATAATTTCTTCATCTGTTTTTGGACCGTTGCCAATTTTTATTCGTTCGCCATTATTTCCTATGCGGTAGCCTCGGCGCATGTCCTCGTAGGTTGGCCCTAGCGGGTCGCCATAGATTCTATTATTTCGTGCGTAAATGATTTTCGCCAAGTCAGGGTCTGTTGCATCCTTAAATTCCTTACCAATCGCGCGACGCTCATTTTGTGCGAATCTGGCGATTTCTTCGCTTGATTTACCCTGTGCACGCATTTTTGATATCTGCTCACCGACTCGTCGTCTCACGGCAACCTCATAGTCGATTCGCATCAGCGGCTTTGCAGAATGCGCTAGGGTATTAGTAGTGTCTGTCGTACCATTTATTTTTGCGGGTTTTGCTCGATCCAGAAGCTTGTCAAGCTCCTGTTTGAGAAATCGCATGGTATCAGGAATACGTTGTTCCCCAAGTATCTCTAGCTTTTTTATCTGCTCTTCAACTAACTGGAGCCTACGAATCTTGTCCCCGATGATCCGTGTCGCTAGCCAGTTATGTTTTAGGTCAGAAATGGCGAATCGGAGCGTTGTTGTAATTTTTTTAAAATTTTTAACTGAGTCTTTTGCATATTGGTCTATCGGAAGTGATTTTAACCATTTTACCGGATCTCCTTTACCAGCACCTCTGACCAATGCGAGGATCATGTCAAGAGCTTCGTCGGCATGTTGCAGACCGTCACGGATAGCTCGGACAAGTATCTTGAAGATACCTTTGAGCAAGCTGCCTAGTACCGGAATCAGGCCAATCATCGTGATGCAGAGTGCAATCCAATTCCATGTGTCCTTTGAGTCTTTTGACAACATGTATAGATTCGCGATGACATCTCGCACATCAGCTATTTGATCAATGATTGGAATTGCCGTGATGATGCTTGAGACGATGGTCTGCGACATCGAGGGTTCTTCGTTGAAATCACCTAAAAGGACGCCCCAAAACCACTCAAGAGAATCGTTCACTGCAGAACCTCGCGTTTGTACAATGCGAACAGGGCTGCTTCCTGTTCTTCTGTCAGCTTTTTGTTATAAGCGGGGTTGATAAAAGGTTTAATTGGATTGTCCTGTTTCCAACCGCGAACATCTTCGCCAATTTCTATTTTTACGGTTCCGGGTGGTATGCCGTCTATGCGCGCAAAGCCATTTTTATCCAGTTTTGCTGTCCGAAATGTTCCATCGTCGAAAAACACTTTTACATCGGCGCCTTGCACGGCATTGCCATCGAAGTATTGGCGCTTGATTTCTATCCAGTGGGGTTGTTCCTGAATAGTACCAATCGGAAGGCTTTCAATTAATGCGCTTTCACTCCCCGGCCCGACAAACGCATTACTGCTCCCCTTCACCGAGAACGTCCCCGGGCAAGCGAAGGTGATGTTCGATCCTTCGAGGGTGACCGAGGATTGCCCGCCGACCAAGCGGATTTGCTTGTTGGCAAGGATGTGGATTTCGTCGTTGGAGC
>NZ_JBKJAD010000046.1:0-4735 GCF_048146105.1 Azonexus caeni | reverse complement strand
AGCTGCGGCATCCCCTCGTCCCGCCACGACAGCGCATACAGGCGCGTGTCGCTCGAGAACAGGTTGCGCACGAGGTCGATGGACATGGCTGTGGCGGCTAAATGGGAAGCCGGAAGGATAGCGAAGACATCGTCATGTGACAACGGGATTATTGTTGCAAGCCTGCTACCCAAGCCTGCCCGGCCACTGCTCCACATTTGAACAGCCGTTGATCAATGGAGCAGCCCGGCCCCCGGCAGGCGCCCGAACAAAGCGCTCAAGCCATTGATTAACAAGCGCTTTGTAAAACCAGGAACGGGCTGGCACGCGGCGTGCGAATGATAAGTCACGAGTCACGGCACAGCGTCGATCCCGAGGCAACGCCGGATTTCCAAAGACTTGTCCGCAACCCATTTCGAGAACACTGGAGACAAAATGATCTACGCAGCCCCCGGCGCCGCTGGCGCAAAAATCGCCTACAAGGCCAAGTACGACAACTTCATCAACGGCCAATGGACCGCGCCGGTCAAGGGCCAGTACTTCGACGTGGTGACCCCGGTCAACGGCAAGGTCTACACGCAGGCCGCCCGCTCCAGCGCCGAAGACATCGAACTGGCGCTCGACGCCGCCCACGCCGCCTTCCCGAAGTGGGGCAAGACCGACGCGACGACGCGCTCCAACATCCTCCTGAAGATCGCCGACCGCCTCGAAGCCAACCTCGAACTGCTCGCCTACGCCGAGACCGTCGACAACGGCAAGCCGATCCGCGAAACCCTGGCTGCCGACATCCCGCTCGCCGTCGACCACTTCCGCTACTTCGCCGGCTGCCTGCGCTCGCAGGAAGGCGGCATCTCGGAAATCGACGAGAACACCATGGCCTACCACATCCATGAGCCGCTCGGCGTCGTCGGCCAGATCATCCCCTGGAACTTCCCGATCCTGATGGCCGCCTGGAAGCTCGCTCCGGCGCTCGGCGCAGGCAACTGCGTGGTGCTCAAGCCGGCCGAATCGACGCCGATCTCGATCCTGATCCTGATGGACCTGATCGCCGACCTGCTGCCGCCTGGCGTGTTGAACATCGTCAATGGTCTGGGCCGCGAAGCCGGCATGCCGCTTGCGACTTCCAAGCGCATCGCCAAGATCGCCTTCACCGGCTCCACCGCCACCGGCCGCGTCATCGCCCAGGCCGCCGCCAACAACCTGATCCCGGCCACCCTGGAACTGGGCGGCAAGTCGCCCAACATCTTCTTCGCCGATGTGATGGACAAGGACGACGGCTTCCTCGACAAGGCGATCGAAGGTCTGGTCCTGTTCGCCTTCAACCAGGGCGAAGTCTGTACCTGCCCGAGCCGCGCGCTGATCCAGGAATCGATCTACGAGAAGTTCATGGAAAAGGCCTTGAAGCGCGTTGCCGCCATCAAGCAGGGTTCGCCGCTCGACACCGAGACGATGATGGGCGCCCAGGCTTCGCAGATCCAGATGGACAAGATCGAGTCCTACCTCAAGCTGGGCAAGGAAGAAGGCGCCGAAGTGCTGATCGGTGGCGAACGCGCCCACCTCGGCGGCGACATCGAAGGCGGTTACTACATCCAGCCGACGCTGTTCAAGGGCCACAACAAGATGCGCATCTTCCAGGAGGAAATCTTCGGGCCGGTGCTCGCCGTGACCACCTTCAAGGACGAAGCCGAAGCCCTGGCGATCGCCAACGACACGCTCTACGGCCTCGGCGCCGGCGTCTGGAGCCGCAACGGCAACGTCGCCTACCGCATGGGCCGGGCCATCCAGGCCGGCCGCGTATGGACCAACTGCTACCACGCCTACCCGGCGCACGCCGCTTTCGGCGGTTACAAGGAATCCGGCATCGGGCGCGAGACCCACAAGGTCATGCTCGACCACTACCAGCAGACCAAGAACCTGCTCGTTTCCTACGCCGAACAGAAGCTGGGCTTCTTCTGAGCAAATCTCCTCCACTGTCCCTTTGCGGGGAACTTTCGGGGGCGGGCGACCGCCCCCTTTTTTTCGAATTCCCGGAGTTTTCATGAAATCCGTCTTCCGCGCCGCCGGCCTCTTCCTCGCCGCCAGCCTGCTCGCCCCTGCCCTCTCTGCCCACGCCAGCGAAGCCATCGTCAAGAAGGCGCGCTGCGTCGCCTGCCACGCCGTCGACGTCAAGCGCGTCGGCCCCTCCTACAAGGACGTTGCCGCCAAGTACCGGGGCGACGCCAAGGCGCCCGCCGCCCTCTTCGACAAGGTCCGCCACGGCGGCGCCGGCAACTGGGGCACGGTACCGATGCTGCCCCACCCCGCCGACAAGATCAGCGACGACGACCTCAAGCAGGCGATCGCCTGGGTGCTCTCGCTGGAGTGAGCCTCACGGCCGGGCGGCCGGCTCCAGCCGCAGCAGCCGCCCGTCCGCCGCGTCGGTCAGCAGGTAGAGAAAGCCGTCCGGCCCCTGCCGGACATCGCGGATGCGGCCGACCTGGCCGACCAGCAGGCGCTCCTCGCCGACCACGCGATCGCCGTCCAGTTCCAGCCGCAGCAGGGCCTGCGCCTTCAGCGCGCCGACAAAGAGATTGCCCTGCCAGCCGGGAAACCGCCCGCCCGTGTAGAACGCCATGCCGGACGGCGCAATCGACGGCGTCCATTGGTACAGCGGCTGCTCCATCCCCGGCAAATGCGTACCGACGCCGATCTTCGTCCCCAGCCCGTAATTGACCCCGTAGGTGATCAGCGGCCAGCCGTAATTGCGGCCGGGCCGGATCACGTTGATCTCGTCGCCGCCCTGCGGCCCGTGCTCGTGCGTCCATAAGGCGCCGCTCTGCGGATGCAGCGCCGCCCCCTGCATGCTGCGATGGCCGGTGCTGTAGGCCTCCGGCCGGGCGCTGGCAACGCCGCGCCAGGGATTATCGGCCGGCACCCGGCCATCGTCGTGCAGACGGACCAGCTTGCCGGCCAGATCGCCGGGCGCCTGCGCCCGCTCCATCTCGCCACGGTCGCCCTGGGTGATGTAGAGCATGCCGTCGCCGCCGAACACCAGGCGCGAACCGAAATGCACGCGTTCGAGCGACTTCGGCTGCTGGCGATAGATCACCTGCAGATCGACCAGCCGGCTGCCGCTGGCGTCGCCCACCAGCCGCCCGCGCGCCACCTCAGTTCCCGCACCGCCCTCGCCGCCCCCGGCGTAGGACAGATAGACCCAGCCGTTGCTGGCGAACTGCGGATGCAGCGCGACATCGAGCAGCCCGCCCTGACCACGCGCCACCACCACCGGCACCCCGCCCACCGGCCGCGGATCGAGCCGCCCATCGGCCCCGACCAGGCGCAAGCGCCCCGGCCGCTCGCTGACCAGAAAACGGCCATCGGGCAAGAAAGCGAGCGACCACGGATGCTCCAGCCCAACGCTCAGCTCGACCACCCGAAAAGCCGCCTTCTCGCTGCGCTGCAACTCGGCAACCGCCCGCGCGGGCGATAGCACAGCGACGCACAGCAAGCCACCGAACAGGAAACGCCAGACCATGCCGCTCTCCAGAACAGCCCACGCGGGGCGGAAGTTGCGTAGACCTGAGTGATGGCGGAAAATTCCGCTGGGATGACCTATTAACCCGGCAAATATATAGGGCGTTTGTGGTATGATATTGGCATAGATAAAGAAGACGCCCGCAAGCTCAGTCCAGAGCAACAAAAGGAGAAGCGCAAGATAGCGCTTCGCATGCGAATGAACGGCCACGAATTTGCCGAGATAGGTGAAACGGTCGGGGTACATCCTCGCACGGTCCAATACTGGTGGTCGCGTTATCAGGCAGAAGGTCTCAAATCGGCGGTCGAAGGCGGTAAACGAGGCACGGAGGTTGGTAAGCGTCGCACACTCAGCGTAGAGCAGGAGTGGGTGGTGCAGCAGCTCATCAGCGAGACGATGCCGGATCAACTCAAGCTTTCCTTCGCGCTTTGGACGCGGGCGGCCGTTCGGGAATTGATCCATCGTCGCTTCAAGATCGACATGCCGATCCGGACAGTCGGCGAGTACCTCAAGCGCTGGGGTTTCACACCGCAGAAGCCGTTGAAGAAGGCCTACGAGCAGAAACCTGAATTGGTGGAGACTTGGCTCAAGGAGAGCTACCCCGGGATTGCCCTGCGCGCCAAAGAGGAAGAGGCGGAAATTCACTGGGGCGACGAGACGGGGCTCCGTAGCGATTGCCAACACGGCCGGAGCTATGCGCCGGCAGGCAAGACACCAGTTCAACGGGTGCCTGGCAGGCGGTTCGCCACCAACATGATCTCGACCGTCACCAATCAGGGGAAAGTTCGCTTCATGCTCTATCGGGAAACGATGACAGCCCCTGTGCTGATTCGATTCCTGGCACGCCTAGTTCGGGATGCCGGACGCAAGGTGTTTTTGATTCTGGACAACCTGCAAGTGCATCACAGCAACAAGGTTCGGGACTGGCTGGAAAAGCACACGGCACACATTGAACTGTTCTTCTTGCCAGCCTATTCTCCGGAGCTCAACCCAGGGCCTTTGCACTCGAACATCATAGCGAGTGGAATATGCCGTTGAAGTCACATGACCGAGAGAATCGTTAAGGAAACGCTGAACAATTCACCGAGCCCTGGAGAATGAAGCAGGTGAAGGTAATTTGACCGGGAAGTGGGCTGATTTTTGTGGTCCGGTACGGGGATTCTCGTGGCATTTTGTTCATTTTCCGTTTTCAGGACGCACCTTGGGTGTTGGCCTCGAGTAGCCAACGACGTGCCAGCACCA
>NZ_JBKJAD010000045.1:0-5519 GCF_048146105.1 Azonexus caeni | reverse complement strand
ACGGCAAAAGGCCCCGCCTAGAGAACTAGGGGGGGTCTTTTGGAATGGGAGCCTGGCGGTGACCTACTTTCGCGAGCGAGGTGCTCACTATCATCGGCGCGATTCTGTTTCACGGTCCTGTTCGGGAAGGGAAGGGGTGGGTCCAGAAGGCTATTGCCGCCAAGCGAAACTTGTGTGCTTGATTTTGTGATCAAGCCAAGGAGGAAGGGGTTGTGTGTTGTGATTGCTTGTTATGGGTTACTTGCATGAACAAGGTTATAGGATCAAGCCGCACGGGCAATTAGTACTGGTTAGCTTAACGCATTACTGCGCTTCCACACCCAGCCTATCAACGTCGTGGTCTTCGACGACCCTTAAGGGGGCTCAAGGCCCCGGGAAATCTTATCTTGAGGCGAGTTTCACGCTTAGATGCTTTCAGCGTTTATCTCTTCCATTCATAGCTACCCGGCGATACGACTGGCGTCATAACCGGTACACCAGAGGAATGTCCACTCCGGTCCTCTCGTACTAGGAGCAGGCCCTCTCAAATTTCCAGCGCCCACGGCAGATAGGGACCAAACTGTCTCACGACGTTTTAAACCCAGCTCACGTACCTCTTTAAATGGCGAACAGCCATACCCTTGGGACCGGCTACAGCCCCAGGATGAGATGAGCCGACATCGAGGTGCCAAACACCGCCGTCGATATGAACTCTTGGGCGGTATCAGCCTGTTATCCCCAGAGTACCTTTTATCCGTTGAGCGATGGCCCTTCCATACAGAACCACCGGATCACTATGACCTGCTTTCGCACCTGCTCGACTTGTGGGTCTCGCAGTCAAGCACGCTTTTGCCATTGCACTTTATGGGCGATGTCCGACCGCCCTAAGCGTACCTTCGTACTCCTCCGTTACCTTTTGGGAGGAGACCGCCCCAGTCAAACTGCCTACCATGCACGGTCCCCGGCCAGGATTCACTGGCCAAGGTTAGAACCTCAAACAAATCAGGGTGGTATTTCAAGGTCGGCTCCACCGAAACTAGCGTCCCGGTTTCACAGCCTCCCACCTATCCTACACAAACCGGTTCAAAGTCCAATGCAAAGCTGCAGTAAAGGTTCATGGGGTCTTTCCGTCTTGCCGCGGGGAGATTGCATCTTCACAAACATTTCAACTTCGCTGAGTCTCAGGAGGAGACAGTGTGGCCATCGTTACGCCATTCGTGCAGGTCGGAACTTACCCGACAAGGAATTTCGCTACCTTAGGACCGTTATAGTTACGGCCGCCGTTTACTGGGACTTCGATCAAGAGCTTGCACCCCATCAATTAATCTTCCAGCACCGGGCAGGCGTCACACCCTATACGTCCACTTTCGTGTTTGCAGAGTGCTGTGTTTTTATTAAACAGTCGCAGCCACCATTTCACTGCAACCCCATCGGCCTTCGAGCGCGAGGCTCTACAACCTACCGGGGCACACCTTCTCCCGAAGTTACGGTGTCAATTTGCCGAGTTCCTTCTCCTGAGTTCTCTCAAGCGCCTTAGAATTTTCATCCTGCCCACCTGTGTCGGTTTGCGGTACGGTCGTCTCTAGACTGAAGCTTAGTGGCTTTTCCTGGAAGCTTGGTATCAATCACTTCAGCACCGTAGTGCCTCGTCATCACGCCTCAGCTTAGCCCCCCGGATTTGCCTAAGGGGCACGCCTACACGCTTAAACCAACTATTCCAACAGTTGGCTGACCTAACCTTCTCCGTCCCCACATCGCATCTAGAGCCGGTACAGGAATATTGACCTGTTTCCCATCGACTACGCATTTCTGCCTCGCCTTAGGGGCCGACTCACCCTACGCCGATGAACGTTGCGTAGGAAACCTTGGGCTTTCGGCGAGGGAGCTTTTCACTCCCTTTATCGCTACTCATGTCAGCATTCGCACTTCTGATATCTCCAGCATCCTTTACAAGACACCTTCACAGACCTACAGAACGCTCCCCTACCATATCCTTACGGATATCCGCAGCTTCGGTGCATGGTTTGAGCCCCGTTACATCTTCCGCGCAGGACGACTCGACTAGTGAGCTATTACGCTTTCTTTAAAGGATGGCTGCTTCTAAGCCAACCTCCTAGCTGTCTATGCCTTCCCACTTCGTTTCCCACTTAACCATGTCTTTGGGACCTTAGCTGGCGGTCTGGGTTGTTTCCCTCTTGACAATGGACGTTAGCACCCACTGTCTGTCTGCCACACTCGCACTTTCCGGTATTCAGAGTTTGCCATGGTTTGGTAAGTCGCGATGACCCCCTAGCCATAACAGTGCTTTACCCCCGGAAGTGATATGTGACGCACTACCTAAATAGTTTTCGGGGAGAACCAGCTATTTCCGGATTTGTTTAGCCTTTCACCCCTATCCACAGCTCATCCCCTAACTTTTCAACGTTAGTGGGTTCGGACCTCCAGTACCTGTTACGGCACCTTCATCCTGGCCATGGATAGATCATCCGGTTTCGGGTCTACGCCGTGCTACTAAACGCCCTTATCAGACTCGCTTTCGCTACGCCTCCCCTATTCGGTTAAGCTCGCAACACAACGTAAGTCGCTGACCCATTATACAAAAGGTACGCAGTCACCCCTCAAGGAGGCTCCCACTGTTTGTATGCATGCGGTTTCAGGTTCTATTTCACTCCCCTCCCGGGGTTCTTTTCGCCTTTCCCTCACGGTACTAGTTCACTATCGGTCGATCACGAGTATTTAGCCTTGGAGGATGGTCCCCCCATGTTCAGACAAGGTTTCACGTGCCCCGCCCTACTTTTCGCTAACTCAGTACCACGGATCTGTTTTCGAATACGGGGCTATCACCCACTACGGCCGGACTTTCCATTCCGTTCTCCTAACAGTTCCGCTATCACTAGCAGGCTCTTCCGTGTTCGCTCGCCACTACTTACGGAATCTCGGTTGATTTCTTTTCCTCCGGCTACTTAGATGTTTCAGTTCACCGGGTTCGCCTCGCTTACCTATGTATTCAGTAAGCGATACCCTTGCGGGTGGGTTTCCCCATTCGGACATCTTCGGATCAAAGCTTTATTGCCAGCTCCCCGAAGCTTTTCGCAGGCTTACACGTCCTTCATCGCCTGTGATCGCCAAGGCATCCACCACATGCACTTAGTCGCTTGATCCTATAACCTTGTGCTCTCTTGCGAGAGCGGCTACAGGCAACTCATAAACTTTGTGCCGATCATCCATTAGCTGTAATGAACAATCAGATGCAATCACAACGTGTCATTCCTCTCATCAAGGAACAACACAACCTTCTTCCAACTTGTTAAAGAACAGTAGCTTTCTTTCAAAAGCCAGTGATAAGCACCTTTGCTTATCACTGGTCTCTGGTGGAGGATGACGGGATCGAACCGACGACCCCCTGCTTGCAAAGCAGGTGCTCTCCCAGCTGAGCTAATCCCCCGCTGAACTTCGCATTACGTCGTTACTCGGTCGGTTGCATAGCGCTGCTATGCGGCCCTTCCTCGCGCCTAGTACTGCTCGTTCATCTGATAGACGTTCCACTGGCTTTTGGTAACCAAGCAATTCAAGGCGGAGCGTGGCGCCGCATACTCTCGTATGCAAGCCGCGCGACAACGCCGAAGTGCGCAGTGCTACCAAATGCCAGTTGGTGGGTCTGGTTGGAATCGAACCAACGACCCCCGCCTTATCAAGACGGTGCTCTAACCGACTGAGCTACAGACCCTCGTCTGTTTGCTACTTTCGAACAACCGATAGGTTGTGGGTGCCAGGATGCTTTCTCTAGAAAGGAGGTGATCCAGCCGCAGGTTCCCCTACGGCTACCTTGTTACGACTTCACCCCAGTCACGAACCCCGCCGTGGTAAGCGCCCTCCTTGCGGTTAGGCTACCCACTTCTGGCGGAACCCGCTCCCATGGTGTGACGGGCGGTGTGTACAAGACCCGGGAACGTATTCACCGCGACATGCTGATCCGCGATTACTAGCGATTCCGACTTCATGCAGGCGAGTTGCAGCCTACAATCCGGACTACGATCGGCTTTCTGGGATTGGCTCCACCTCGCGGCTTGGCAACCCTCTGTACCGACCATTGTATGACGTGTGAAGCCCTACCCATAAGGGCCATGAGGACTTGACGTCATCCCCACCTTCCTCCGGTTTGTCACCGGCAGTCTCGTTAAAGTGCCCAACTTAATGATGGCAATTAACGACAAGGGTTGCGCTCGTTGCGGGACTTAACCCAACATCTCACGACACGAGCTGACGACAGCCATGCAGCACCTGTGTTCCAGCTCCCTTTCGGGCACTCCCAAATCTCTTCAGGATTCTGAACATGTCAAGGGTAGGTAAGGTTTTTCGCGTTGCATCGAATTAATCCACATCATCCACCGCTTGTGCGGGTCCCCGTCAATTCCTTTGAGTTTTAACCTTGCGGCCGTACTCCCCAGGCGGTCAACTTCACGCGTTAGCTACGTTACTAAATGGTTTTACCCACCCAACAACTAGTTGACATCGTTTAGGGCGTGGACTACCAGGGTATCTAATCCTGTTTGCTCCCCACGCTTTCGTGCATGAGCGTCAGTATCGGCCCAGGGGGCTGCCTTCGCCATCGGTGTTCCTCCACATCTCTACGCATTTCACTGCTACACGTGGAATTCCACCCCCCTCTGCCGTACTCTAGCCTTCCAGTCACAAGCGCAGTTCCCAGGTTAAGCCCGGGGATTTCACGCCTGTCTTAAAAAACCGCCTGCGCACGCTTTACGCCCAGTAATTCCGATTAACGCTCGCACCCTACGTATTACCGCGGCTGCTGGCACGTAGTTAGCCGGTGCTTCTTATTCCGGTACCGTCATCCATGCAGGGTATTAGCCCACACGATTTCTTCCCGGCCGAAAGAGCTTTACAACCCGAAGGCCTTCTTCACTCACGCGGCATGGCTGGATCAGGGTTGCCCCCATTGTCCAAAATTCCCCACTGCTGCCTCCCGTAGGAGTCTGGGCCGTGTCTCAGTCCCAGTGTGGCGGATCATCCTCTCAGACCCGCTACAGATCGTCGGCTTGGTAGGCCTTTACCCCACCAACTACCTAATCTGACATCGGCCGCTCCTAGAGCGCGAGGTCCGAAGATCCCCCGCTTTCCTACTCATAGAATATGCGGTATTAGCTATCCTTTCGGATAGTTATCCCCCACTCTAGGGTACGTTCCGATGCTTTACTCACCCGTTCGCCACTCGCCACCAGGTTGCCCCGTGCTGCCGTTCGACTTGCATGTGTAAGGCATGCCGCCAGCGTTCAATCTGAGCCAGGATCAAACTCTTCAGTTCAATCCAACAAACTCGCAAATTCACTGACGGTAGATTTCTCTACCTATTACTCGGTGTATTTGCCTTAATACTTTTGCGACCTAAGCCGCTTCGCACCAAGACACCCACACCTATCGGTTGTCCTAACTTTTAAAGATCAATCCCGCCGCGCCGTCGCTTTCACTTCGTCATCAGCAGAGAAGCGAGATTATGAAGCAACTTCTCACTTCCGTCAAGC
>NZ_JBKJAD010000044.1:0-6339 GCF_048146105.1 Azonexus caeni | reverse complement strand
CGAGGGCGGTAAAAGGTAGCCGGTCTGGCGGTCAACAGGATGGAAACGGCTCATCTCTCTGGCTCGGTTCGGTTGGCTCGCTGCCATTATCCCATCAGGAAAGAGTTAGTCCGACAGGCTGCTAGATGGTTCAACTGCCATAGGTCGGTGGGGAGAGGCGACAGTAGGGCTGATGGTCAGCGCCTTGCTATCTCAGCTATATCAAGTAGAACTACAGTCGCACGACCCGCTTGCGTATCTGTCGTGGTTACACGCGGGGCCACGAGAAATCTATAGAGCTAAGACGAATGCGCTTCCCGAGAAACGAAAGGCCTAACACTGCGTTCGAGGGGACCTGCCGCAATCGGCGCTTCTGCTCTTTGCTGCCTCTTTTGGCGGCAGGCCCCTCAACTTCACGTTGGGCATTGCCGTGATTCGCGCTTTTAATTATTGACCGGGCGAGGTCGCGCCCGGTCGGTGTTCGGGGTCCCCCTGGGAGGCGCTGAGCAACGCAGGCGGGCCGGGGGTTGTCGGCTGGCGTTGTTTGAGGCCCGCAGGGCCGAGTTTAGCCAGCCGCCCGGACCGGCGAGTAGCGCAAGGGACCGGGCGTAGCCCGGCGCCGACCTGGGGGTGGCCTTCTTTTTGGCTACTTTTTCTTGGCCACACAAGAAAAAGTACGCCCGCGCGTCAGGCGCGGAACCCGGCGCTTCAGAAGCCAAAGTCGCAAAGCCGCCCGCCGGTCACCGGCGGAAAACAGCGTTTCTACTGGAACAGAAACCCGCCACTTCGCAGCCGGATCGGCGTCACTGCCCGGAGAACGCCGTGCCGGGGGAACACTCGTCGCAGCGGTGTATTTCCACCGTGACGTGGGCGATTTCCTCGTGGATGGCGAGGGCCTGGCGGATGGCGAGCGGGGTCAGCGCGCTGTCGTGGGTGAGCAGCGAGATGGCGCAGGCGTAGGCGCCGTTGCCGACGCGCCAGACGTGGAGGTCGGTGATCTGCGTGCCGGGTGGCAGTTCGCCGATGACTTCGCGGATTTCCTCGACCACCGGGTGGTCCATCTCGCGGTCGAGCAGGACGCGGCTGGTGTCGCGCAGCAGGTTCTTCGCCCACAGCGCGACGAGTACGGCGCCGACCATGGCGCAGGCGGGGTCGAGCCAGTTCCAGCCCCAAAACCAGCCGCCGGCGAGGGCGGCGATGGCGAGCACCGAGGTCAGCGCGTCGGTGAGGACGTGGATGTAGGCGGCCTTGAGGTTGAGGTCGTCGTGGCCGTGATGATGATCGTGCCCGTGGTCATGGCCGTGCCCATGATCATGACCGTGATGGTCGTGACCGCCGGCGCGCAGCAGGATCGCCGCGCTGCCGAGGTTGACGGCGAGGCCGAGGACGGCGACCAGCATGGCTTCGCCGTAGGCGATCGGCGCCGGTTCGATCAGGCGTTCGACGGCGCCCCAGACCATCAGCGCGGCGACGCCGAGCAGGCAGAGGGCGCTGGTGTAGCCGGCGAGGACTTCGATCTTCCAGGTGCCGAAGGCGAAGCTGGGGTCTTCGGCGTACTTGCGGGCGGCGGCGTAGGCGAGGCTGGCGAGGCCGATGGCCAGCGCGTGCGAACTCATGTGCCAGCCGTCGGCGAGCAGGGCCATCGAGTTGAACCACCAGCCGGCGGCGATCTCGACGACCATCGTCGTCAGGGTCAGCCACAGCACCCAGCGGGTGCCAGTTTCGGCGCGCGCGTTGCCGGCGCCGTATTCGTGCGTTTGTGCCCAGCGCGAGAGGTCGAGGTGTGCGTTCATTGTTGTCCGTAGGTTTTGAATTTGTTCATCACTGCTGCCATGTCGACCGCGTCGAGCAGTACCGGTTCGCCGAGCTGGCAGGCGCGCCAGTATTGTTCGCAGAGTTCCTCGAGTTCGACGGCGAGGGCAAAGGCTTCGTCGAGGTCGCGGCCGGCGACGAGCAGGCCGTGGTTGGCGAGCAGGCAGCCGCGGCGCCCGGCCATCGCGGTGAGCGCCGCCGCCGACAGCGCCGGTGTGCCGAACAGCGCGTAGTCGGCGCAGCGCACGCTGTCGCCGCCGAAGCGGGCGATCATGTAGTGGAAGGGCGGGAGGTCGCGGCGCAGGCAGGCCAGCGTGACGGCGAACGGCGAGTGGGCGTGCAGGACGGCGCCGACTTCCGGGCGGCTGGCGTAGAGGTCGCGGTGGAAGCGCCATTCCGACGACGGCTTGCGGCGGCCGCTGAAGCTGCCGTCGGCGCTGTCGTCGATCGCCATCAGCGGGATGTCGTCGACTTCCAGCGCGTCGTAGGGCATGCCGGTCGGCGTGATCAGGAAGCCGTCGCCGCAGCGCACGCTGAGGTTGCCGGCGGTGCCGCGGTTGAGGCCGGCCGGGCGCATGGCGCGGGCGGCGACGATCAGCTTGGCGCGCAGTTCGCTCATGCCGTTTCTTCCGGGTAGAGGCCGAGCAGGCCGGCGCGGCTGGCCGGGCAGGCGCCGCGCTCGGTGATGATGGCGGCGACCAGGCGGGCCGGGGTGACGTCGAAAGCCGGGTTGGCGACCGCTTCGCCGGCCGGAAGCTGACGCACGGCGGCCGGCGTGCCGCGCGGGTCGGTGCCGTGCACGAGGCGGAACTCATCGCCGTCGCGTTCCTCGATCGGGATCGCGGCGCCGTTGGCGCAGGCGAAGTCGAGCGTCGAGCGCGGCGCGGCGACGTAGAAGGGAATGTCGTTGTCGGCGCAGGCCAGCGCCTTCAGGTAGGTGCCCACCTTGTTGGCGACGTCGCCGTTGGCGGCGATGCGGTCGGCGCCGACGATCACCGCATCGACCTGGCCGGTACGCATCAGCAGGCCGGCCGCGTTGTCGGCGAGCAGGGTGTGCGGCACGCCGTGCTGGGCGAGTTCCCAGGCGGTGAGCAGGCCCTGGTTGCGCGGCCGGGTTTCGGAAACCCAGACATGCACCGGCAGGCCGGCGTCGTGCGCGGCATAGACCGGGGCGAGCGCGGTGCCCCAATCGACGGTGGCGAGCCAGCCGGCGTTGCAATGGGTCATCACGTTGAGCACGCGGCCGTCGCGGCGCGGCAGGCGGCGCAGCAGCTCCAGCCCGTGCCGGCCGATTGCCGCGTTCTGCGCCACGTCCTCGTCGGCGATTGCCGCCGCTTCCGCCCAGGCGGCGCTACTGCGTTGTGCCGGCGGCAGGGGGCGCAGGACCTTGTCCATGCGGGCCAGCGCCCAATGCAGGTTGACCGCGGTCGGCCGGGTGGCACCGAGGACGGCAATCGCTTCGTCCAGCCGGGTGTCGTCGGCCTCGTCGTTGAGCGCGATGGCCAGGCCGTAGGCGGCGGTGGCGCCGATCAGCGGCGCGCCGCGCACCAGCATGGCGCGGATGGCGTGCGCCGCTTCGTCCAGCGTGCCGACGCCGACCCAGTGCAGCGCGTGCGGCAGGCGGGTCTGGTCGATGATTTCGATGGCGCGCCGAGCGGGGTCGGCACGCAGCGTGCGGGTGGGGATGCCGTGAATGTTCATGGAGCGGGGAGGATGTGCAGGCGCAGCCAGGCGGCGAATTCGGTTTCGCCGATGTCGCCGGCGGCGAGGGCGAGCATGGCGCCGACACAGTCGCTGTCGGAAGCCGTCAGGCAAAGGCCGTTGAGTACGAGGAAGAGTTCGCTGCAGACAAAGGCGGTGCGTTTGTTGCCGTCAATGAAGGGATGGTTGCGGACGATGCCGAAAGCGTAGGCAGCAGCGAGCGCCGCCGCGTCGGCTTGCGCGTCGTCGGCGGCCAGGTTGACCGGGCGGGCCAGCGCCGAGGTCAGCAGGCCGGTGTCGCGGATGCCGACCGGACCGCCGTGCTCGGTCAGTTGCGCTTCGTGGATCGCCCCGACCACCGATGTTTCGAGCCAGATCCAGCCGGTCATTTGGCCAGTTCGTGCAGCACGTTGCGGCGTGCCTTCATGATTTTTTTCGCCGCTTCCATCTGCTTCTCGAAGGCCGGGTCGAACGGCGTCAGACGCACGCCGTCGGGCGATTCCGTGGCGTAGACGGTGTCGCCCTTCTCGACATGCAGTTTGGCCAGCAATTCCTTGGGCAGCACGACGCCGACCGAATTGCCGATCTGGGTCAGTTTGAGCGCGTACATGAGGGCCTCCGGCTGTTATAACGGATGTAATACTACGCGCAATTTCGGCGCCCGGCTTGTCCGCCGTCCGGCCTTGGCGCAAGATTGGGCCCCTTTCCGTCCGCCATGCTTGCGATGCAAACTTCCGTCCACATCGACTCCCGCTTCCCCGCCATGGGGACGACGATCTTCACCGTCATGTCGCGGCTGGCCGCCGAATGCAGCGCCGTCAATCTGGCGCAGGGCTTTCCCGATTTTCAGGCCGAAGACGCGCTGTTCGACGCCATGCATCGTCACCTGCGGGCCGGCCGCAACCAGTACGCGCCGATGGCCGGCATGCCGGAGCTGCGCACGGCGATTGCCGGCAAGGTGGCGGCGCTGTACGGCGCGGCTTACGACAGCGAAACGGAAATCACCGTCACCGCCGGCGCGACGCAGGCGATCTTCACCGCGATTGCCGCCTTCGTCCGGCCGGGCGACGAGGTCATCGTCTTCGCGCCGGTGTACGACAGCTATGTGCCGGCGATCGAAACGGTCGGCGGCAAGGCGGTCTACGCCCACCTGCGTTTTCCGGACTACGCGCCGGACTGGGATGAAGTGCGGGCGCTGATCACGCCGCGGACGCGGATGATCGTCATCAACTCGCCGCACAATCCGACCGGCGCGCTGCTCTCCGCGGCCGATCTCGACGCGCTGGCGGGCGTCGTCCGGGGGAGCGACATCGTCGTCCTGTCCGACGAGGTCTACGAGCACATCCTGTTCGACGGCGAGGCGCATGCCAGCCTGTCCGGCCATCTGGAACTGGCGGCACGCAGCATCGTCGTTTCCAGCTTCGGCAAGACCTATCACATCACCGGCTGGAAGATCGGCTACGTCGTCGGCCCGGCGGCGTTGATGGCCGAGTTCCGCAAGGTGCACCAGTTCAACGTGTTCACCGTGCACGGGCCGTCGCAACTGGCGATCGCCGACTACATGCAGGACGCCTCGCGCCATCTTGGCCTGGCCGCCTTCTACCAGGAGAAGCGCGATGCCTTCCGGCAACTGCTGGCGGCGACGCCCTTCGAGCTGCTGCCCTGTCGTGGCACCTACTTTCAACTGGCGCGTTACGAGCGGATGTCGGAGCTGGCAGACCGCGATTTCGCCGAATGGCTGACGCGCGAGGTCGGCGTCGCGGTGATCCCGGTTTCCGTCTTCCAGCCGGACGGGCGCGACGACAAGGTGGTGCGATTCTGCTTCGCCAAGCGTGAGGAAACCCTGGTCGCTGCAGCGGCGAGGCTGCAGCGGGCGTTTCCCGGTCAATCTTGAAATATTGCAAATCGCCTTGACCGCGCTTGGCGCGTCGCCGAATAATCCGCCCGGTAAAACTACTTCACCGGAAAGGGGAAAAGCATGGGCATGTTGCAGGAGTTCAAGGAATTTGCCGTCAAGGGCAATGCGATGGATCTGGCGGTCGGCGTCATCATCGGTGCCGCCTTTGGCAAGATCGTCGATTCGGTGGTCGGCGACCTGATCATGCCGCTGGTCAGCATGGTCGTCGGCAAGCTCGATTTCTCCAACCTGTTCGTCGTCCTCGGCGACAACCCGGAAAACCTGGCCACCCTGGCTGAACTGAAAAAGGCCGGCATCCCGGTCTTCGCCTACGGTTCCTTCTTCACCATCCTGGTCAATTTCGTCATCCTGGCCTTCATCATCTTCATGATCGTCAAGCAGATGAACCGCTTGCGCAAGGAAGACGCGGCGCCGGCGCCGACCGAACCGCCGCCGCCGCCGGAAGATGTCGTCCTGTTGCGGGAAATCAGGGACGCGTTGCGCAAGTAGGTGCTCACAATTTGTGTTTCTGGGCCGCCATCAGGGCGGCCTTTTTACGTCGTGGGGCTGCTGGCTGGTGCAAGCAATCGTAAGCAAGTGTTAAATCGGTCCACTGAAGGCGGCAGCAGCCGTTAATGTGATCATGAAAACACAAACGGAGAGAAGATCATGAAGCGCAGGCTCATCCTCATCGCGCTGCTCGGCAGCCTGCTCGGCGCTTGCGCCGTGGTGCCGGCCGATCCTTATTACGACGACAACGTGATCATCACGGCGCCGCCGCCACCGCCGCGCGTCGAATACCCGGGATACGCCCCTTACCCGGGTAATGCCGTTCAGTTAATGTCTTTCTTCAGGTAACGAACGGTGTAGCGTTTTGGCAGGGCTTTGACGATACGGGGGCATTGACGCCCCCGTCGTTTTTCCACGATGGCGTATTGAAGCTGGGTTCG
>NZ_JBKJAD010000043.1:0-8047 GCF_048146105.1 Azonexus caeni | reverse complement strand
AGTTCCGCAGCCGCCCGGCGCGCCGAGTAGCGCAAGGGACCGGGCGCAGCCCGGCGCCGACCTGGGGGTGGCTTTTTCTTTGGCTACTTTCTTTTTTCCACAAAAAAGAAAGTACGCCCGCCGGTCAACGGCGGAATACAGCGGTTCAGAAACCAAAGCCGCTCGCCTAAGCATAAGGAAACCCAACGCTTCAGCAACCGAACACACCCGCACGTCCGGCGCGGAAATCGGCGCCTCAGCAACCGATTCCGCCCACCCGAGCAGCGCGAAAGAACAAGCCTCAGCGCCCAAGATAAACCTCAATCACCCGCTGATCATTCTGCACCGTCGCCAGATCGCCCTCCGCCAGCACCGAGCCTTCGTGCAGCACGGTGACCTTGCCGCCCAGCTTCTCGATAAACGCCATGTCGTGTTCGACGACGACCAGCGAATGCTTCCCCGCCAGCGAGACGAACAGCTCCGCCGTGCGCATCGTCTCGTCGTCGGTCATCCCGGCGACCGGTTCGTCGAGCAGCAGCAGCTTCGGTTCCTGCATCAGCAGCATGCCGATTTCCAGCCACTGCTTCTGGCCGTGCGAGAGGAGGCCGGCCGGGCGGTCGGCTTCGCCGTCGAGGCGGATCAGTTTCAGGGTGTCGGCGATGCGGTCGCGGTCGTCGCCGCTCAGCCAGGCGAGCAGGCTCTTCCACACGCGCTTGTCGGTCTTCATCGCCAGTTCGAGGTTCTCGAAGACGGTGTGCTGCTCGAAGATGGTCGGTTTCTGGAACTTGCGGCCGATGCCGACGTGGGCGATTTCCGGTTCGGTCAGCCGGGTCAGGTCGATGCTCTGGCCGAAGAAGGCCTTGCCGGAATCCGGGCGCGTCTTGCCGGTGATGACGTCCATCATCGTCGTCTTGCCGGCGCCGTTGGGGCCGATGATGCAGCGCAGTTCGCCGGCGTTGATGGCGAGAGTCAGGTTGTTCAGCGCCTTGAAGCCGTCGAAGCTGACGGTGATGTCTTCGAGGTAGAGGGCGACGCCGTGCGACAGGTCGAGCTCGCCGGTGACCAGGTGGCCGAACTGGTCGGCGCTGTCGGAGCCTTCGGGGCGGTCGTCGAGGACGGTTTCGGCGGTGGCGTTCATGCGCTGGCTCCTTGTTTCTTGCTGATGATTTTCTTCCACAGTCCGACCAGTCCCTGCGGCAGCAGCAGGGTGACGACGATGAACAGCAGGCCGAGGAAGAACAGCCAGTATTCGGGGAAGCTGACGGTGAACCAGCTCTTGGCGAGGTTGACCGTGAAGGCGCCGATGACCGGGCCGATCAGCGTGCCGCGCCCGCCGACGGCGACCCAGATGGCGATCTCGATCGAGTTGGCGGCGCTCATTTCCGACGGGTTGATGATGCCGACCTGCGGCACGTAGAGCGCGCCGGCGATGCCGCACAGCACGGCGGAAATCACCCAGATGGTCAGCTTGTACCAGAGCGGGTTGTAGCCGATGAACATGACGCGGGATTCGGCGTCGCGGATCGCGGTGAGCACGCGGCCGAACTTCGATTTCACCAGCCAGGCGGCGAAGACCAGCGTTGCAGCGAGCGCGATGGCGGTCAGGCCGAACAGCACCAGCCGGGTTTCCGGGGCGGTGATCGGATAACCGAGGATGCGCTTGAAGTCGGTGAAGCCGTTGTTGCCGCCGAAGCCGGTCTCGTTGCGGAAGAAGAGCAGCATCGCGGCGTAGGTCAGCGCCTGGGTGATGATCGAGAAATAGACGCCCTTGATCCGCGAGCGGAAGGCGAAGTAGCCGAAGACGAAGGCGACCACGGCCGGCAGCGCGACGACCAGGAAGGCGGCCCAGCCGAAGCTGTCGCTGCCGAGCCAGAACCAGGGCAGTTCCTTCCAGTCGAGGAAGACCATGAAGTCGGGCAGGTCGGCGCCGTAGCTGCCGTCGCGGCCGATCTGGCGCATCAGGTACATCCCGAAGGCGTAGCCGCCGAGCGCGAAGAAGAGGCCGTGGCCGAGCGAAAGGATGCCGCCGTAGCCCCAGATCAGGTCCATGGCGACGGCGACCAGCGCGTAGCACATGATTTTGCCGATCAGCGTGATGGCGTAGGCCGAGACGTGGAAGACGCTTTCCGGCGGCAGCGCCAGGTTGAGCACGGGGACGACGAGCAGCGCCAGGGCGAGGAAGATGCCCAGCGCGGTCCAGGCCTTGCGGTCGAGCGCGGCAAAGACGCGCAGGGTCAGCGGCACGCGGCCGGCGGGCAAGGGAAGCACGGAAGAGGTGGCAGACATGCGTCGCTCCTTACTGGTCGGCAAAGCGGCCCTTGAGGGCGAAAATGCCCTGCGGACGCTTCTGGATGAAGATGATGATGGCGACGAGGATCATGATCTTGGCGATCACCGCGCCGGCCCAGCCTTCGAGCAGCTTGGAGAAGATGCCCAGGCCGAGGGCGGCCCAGACCGCGCCGGCCAGTTGGCCGACACCGCCGACGACGACGACCATGAAGGAATCGACGATGTAGCCCTGGCCCATGTCCGGGCCGACGTTGGAGATTTGCGACAGGGCCACGCCACCCAGCCCGGCGATGCCGGCGCCGAGCGCGAAGGCCATGGTGTCGATGCGCGCGGTCGGCACGCCGACGCAGCCGGCCATCGCCCGGTTCTGGGTGACGGCGCGGACGAACATGCCGAGTCGGGTCTTGTTCATCAGCACCCAGACCAGGAACAGCACGAACAGCGCGAAGCCGATGATGATCACGCGGTTCCACGGCAGGATCAGGTTGGGCAGGAGTTCGACGCCGCCCGACATCCAGCTCGGGTTGGCGACCTCGACGTTCTGCGCGCCGAACAGCACGCGCGCCGCCTGGATCAGGATCAGCGACAGGCCCCAGGTGGCGAGCAGGGTTTCCAGCGTGCGCCCGTACAACCAGCGGATCACCGTGCGCTCCATCAGCACGCCGACCGCGGCGGCGGCAAAGAAGGCGACCGGAATCGCTGCCGGCAGGTACCAGTCGACCTGTTCCGGGAAATAGGCGCGGAACAGGCTCTGCATCGCGTAGGCCGAGTAGGCGCCGATCATCAGCAGTTCGCCGTGCGCCATGTTGATGATGCCCATGACGCCGTAGGTGATGGCCAGGCCGAGCGCCGCCAGCAGCAGGATGGAGCCGAGCGACAGGCCGGAGAAGACCCCGGCCAGGGTGTCCATCCAGGCCAGGCTGCGCTCGATGCTCTTCAGCGCGGCGCTTGCCGCTGCGCGCACTTTCTCGTCGCTTTCGCCGCCGGCTTCGGTGAGCGGCAGCAGCAGGCTCTTGACCGCCGGCGAGGCGGCTTCGGCCAGGGTGTTGACGGCGGCCAGGCGGACCGCCGGATCGGCGTCCTGCAGCGTTGCCTGGGCGTGCGCCAGGGCAAGCAGCGGCTTGATCTCGGCGTCCTGTTCCTGGTCGCGCGCCTTGGCCAGCACGCCGGCCAGCTCGGCGCCGACCTGGCTCTGCAGTTCGCGGGCGGCGGCCAGGCGGACGGCGCGGTCGGCGTCGAACAGCTTGAGCGCGGCCAATGCGTTGGCCAGTTCGCCACGCAGGCGATTGTTGACGGTGATCGTCTCGGCGCCGTCGGGCAGTTCCGCGGCTTCGCCGTTCAGTGCGTCGACCGTCTTCTCGCCGTCGAAGACGAAGAGGCGGTCGCCGGCGACGTACAGGCTGTCGTCGGCCATCGCCTGCAGCAGCTTGCCGGTGCCGGGTTCGGCGGCGGCGGTCAGTTGCTGGATGGCGGCGATCTTGTCGGAGTTGTCGTCGGCCGCCAGTTGGCGGACCAGCGCCGGGTCGGGCGCGGCCAGGGCGCCCAGGCTGGTGGCCCAGAGCAGCAAGGTCAGTAAGCGTTTTTTCATCGGGTCCGTCCGCAATTTGTGCAGTGCAGCGACAGATTACGGAGCGGCCCCCGGGCGGGGAATACGATGAATTGCGTAGGGGGGACTTGCCCCCCGGTTTCAGTGCTGGCCGCGCAGCTTGGCCCAGAGGTGATGCAGGCCGACCAGCAGCAGGCCGACGGCGATGCCGATGCCGATGTCGGCGAGCAGGGCGAGCGCCCAGTGGCCGACTTCGAGATGGACGAGGTGGCCGAGGATGCCGCCGGCGACGGCGAACATGGCGACCATGCCGACCGGGCCGAGCACCTTGAGGACGACCGGCGCGGCATTCGCCATGGCCAGCCCGAGGCGGCGGCGGAAGCCTTCGCCGGAGCGCGCCAGCGCCAGGCCCATGTCGTCGAGGCGGATGATGAGGCCGATCAGGCCATAGACGCCGATCGTCATCACCACGCCGACCAGTGCCAGGACGGCGATCTTGTAGCCGAGCGGGGCGTCGCCGGTGGCGGCGAGCGAGATCACCAGCATTTCGAAGCTGAGCACGATGTCAGTCTTGATCGCGCCGCGCACCTTTTCGTCCTCGGTCATCGGCACTTCCTCGGCGGCCTCGCCGCTTTCCTCGTGGAAGTATTCGAGCAGGCCTTCGCCGCCCTCGAAGGCGAGGTAGAGCGCGCCCAGCGCCAGGGCGACGGTGATCGCCATCGGCAGGAAGTAGCCAACGACCAGCAGCAGCGCCGCCAGCCAAACCTTGTTCAGCGCGCTGCCCTTGGTGATCCGCCACAGCGCTGGCAGTTCGCGGTTGGGCGAAACGCCGGCGACCTGGCCGGCGCCGACCGCCAGATCGTCGCCAGCGACGCCAGCGGTCTTCACCGCCGCCTTGCCGGTCAGCGCGGCGATGTCGTCGGCGGCGGCAGTGAGCTTGGCGCTCTGCGCGGCGAGGTCGTCGGCCGCGGTCGCGGCGAGTTTGCTGACGTCGCGCAGCAGCGCGAAAAATGCGGAAGTGGCCATGGTTCAGTCGGTCGATTGAAAACACAGAGTATACCGGTGTCGTCGCCAATTGCTGCCGCTGGCCGCGAGCCGTTCAGTCTGCGGCGGCGCAGCCTTCGAGGGCGCTGGCGAACTGCTGCAGGGCGTCGGCAATTCTGTCGATCAACGCCATTTCCCGGGCGTCGGCGGCGTCCTGGCGCAGCAAGGCGTTGAGTTCGGCGGCCGGTTCGTGGATGCGTTCGAGGCCGACGCTGCCGGCCGCTCCCTTGAGCGCGTGGCAGATTCTCTCCGCCGCCTGGCGGTTGCCTTCGCTCAAGGCCTGGCGCAAGTCGGCGGCGTCGGCGTGGTGTTCGGCGACGAACAGGTGGAGCAGTTTGAGCAGGCGTTGCGGGTTGCCGCGCAGGCGGGCCAGCGCGGCGTCGAGATCGAGATCGGGCAGGGCGGCGAGGGTGGCGAGCAGGTCGCCGTCGTTGGCGGCCGTTGCCGGGGTGGCCGGTGGGCTAGCTAGGGTCGCCGGCGGCAGCCATTGCAGCAGCTTGGCGAAGAGCAGTTCGGGCTCGACCGGTTTGGCGACGAAATCGTTCATGCCGGCGGCCTGGCAGCGCTGCATGTCCTCGGTGAAGGCGTTGGCCGTCATCGCCAGGATCGGCACCGCCTCGCCGCCGGGCAGGGCGCGGATGCGGCGGGTAGCTTCGAGGCCGTCCATGAGCGGCATCTGCATGTCCATCAGGACCAGCGCAAAGGGCTGGCTGGTGAAACGTTCGACGGCTTCGAGGCCGTTCTGGGCGATGCTGACGCGCATGCCGACATCCTGCAGCAGGGCGAGCGCGACTTCCTGGTTGACCGGGTTGTCCTCGCAGAGCAGGACGCGGTTGCCCGCGTAGTCGCGGCGCAGGATCACTTCGGGGGCGTCGCTGCGGCGGCGGGTGCTGGGCCCGCCGAGTTCGCGCGACGAGCGGACAAACCGGGCGGTGAACCAGAAGCGGCTGCCTTGTCCTTCAAAGCTGTCGACGCCGGCATCGCCTCCCATCATGCGGGCCAGTTGGCGGGTGATCGCCAGCCCGAGGCCGGTACCGCCGTACTGGCGGGTGGTCGAGCGGTCGGCCTGCTCGAAGGCGCCGAACAGGCTGGGCAGCGCTGGCGCCGGGATGCCGATGCCGCTGTCTTCGACTTCGAAGCGGTAGCTGGCGGCGTCTGCCGTCTGCTCGAGCAGGCTGGCGCGCAGCGTGATGCCGCCGCGTTCGGTGAACTTGATCGCGTTGCCCAGGTAGTTGAGCAGGGCCTGCGCCAGGCGGGTCGGATCGCCGCGCAGGCAGCCGCCGATCGGCGGCGGCAGCTCGAGGGCGAAGTCCAGGGCCTTTTCCCGTGCCTTGCCGGCGATCAGGTCGCCGGCGCGGGTGACGGTTTCGTTGAGGTCGAATTCGATGTCCTCGAGCTGGATCTTGCCGGCTTCGATCTTCGAGATGTCGAGCACGTCGTTGATGATCGCCAGCAGGTGATCCGCCGCCAGATGGATCTTGGCCAGCTTGTCGCAATGCTGGGGATCGTCGATGTTGCGTTCGAGCAGGCCGGTGAGGCCGATGATGGCGTTCATCGGCGTGCGGATCTCGTGGCTCATGTTGGCGAGGAAGCTGCTCTTCGCCAGACTGGCCGATTCCGCGATGCGGCGCGCCTCCTCCAGTTGCTCGGTGCGTTCCCGCACCAGTTCCTCGAGGTGGCTGCGATGGATTTCCAGTTCCTCCTCCAGCGCCTTGGTGGCGGTGACGTCGGTGACGAAGCCGTACCAGACGATCCTGTCGTCCTCGTGCTCCGGCATCGCGTCCACGTGCAGCCACTTGATCCGGCCGTCCGCCATGCGGATCCGGTAATCGACCAGCCAGCGCTCCATGCTGGCCGCCGACTGACGCATCGAACCGAACAGGCGGTCGTGGTCCTCGGGCACCAGCAAATCGCGGATCAGGTGGGTGTCGGCCTCGATGACTTCGGCGCTGACCTCGTAGATGTCCTGCACCGCCGCGCTGGCGAAGGGAAAGGCGCCGGTGCCGTCGGGGTGCTGGTAATACTGGAAGACCATGCCCGGAACGTGGGCCAGCGTCTTGCGCAGCAGTTCGGTAGCGGCGACCCTGGCGAGCAGGGTTTCCTGGTCGATGATGGCCTTGAGCAAGCCGTTGAAGGCGTTGGCGAGCTTGCCGATCTCGTCGTCGGATTCGATCGGCAGCGCGCTGCGCGGCCGGCTGCCCTGGCGCATTTCGTCGAGCAGGACGGCGGAACGTTCGAGCGGCCGCAACTGGCGCCGGACCCACCACCAGGCAACGACGCCGGCAAACAGCGTGAAGGCCAGCGCGGCAATCAGCAAGCGCTGCTGCATCTGGCGGACGACGGCGAAGGCCTCGGCGGTCGGCAGCACCGATTGCATGACCCAGGGCGTGTTGCCGATCCGTACCGACGACGACAGTTCCTCTACGCCGCGCGAACTGACGGCGACGCCCGACCCCTGGCGGCCGTTGATATAGCTGTCGTAGACCGCATTGACGCCTGGCGGCGGACCTTTTTTCAGAACCCGCTGCTTGTCCGACGAGGCGATGTACATCCGGGCCCGGGTATCGGTGACGAAGAAATCGCCGGTTAACCCGTACTTGGCCCGGCTGATCTGATCGAGGAAATTGGGTTTCCCCATGTTGGTGATGCCGAGCACGGCACCGATCATCCGCTTGTCCGGCGAGAAAATCGGCACAGCGATGGTGATCACCGGCACGCCGGTGCGGCGTCCGGTCAGCGGTTCGGTGATGAGCGGCTTGCCAGTGGCGACCAGCTCCCGGAAAAAATCGCGGTCGCCATATTGGGTGCCGCTGCGCTCGTGCTGCGCCGGAACGCTGGCGATTGCCGTGCCTCCCGCGTCGAGCACCATGATGCCCCAGTTGAACAAGGGGTCGAGCCCGGTTTGCGCGTCAAGCAAGGTCCGGCTGGCGGTACGGTCACCCGACAGTTGGGCCAGACGCCCGGCTAGCGCCTCGAGGATGTTGATCCGCTCGCCGACCGAACGCTCGATTTCCGAAGCGACCAGCGAAACCGCCGAATACTGCTGCGCCGAGATCGCGGCTTCCCGAGTTCGACAGTTCGAGCCCAAAAAAGGCCATTTTCGAGAAGTTGCCCACGCAGCCATGCGGGTTTCAAGGCGATTTTCCAAAAAAGTCGTGTAGTGGCACGTCGCTGGTTTTTTTGGCTATA
>NZ_JBKJAD010000042.1:0-8401 GCF_048146105.1 Azonexus caeni | reverse complement strand
TATAGCCAAAAAAACCAGCGACGTGCCACTACACGACTTTTTTGGAAAATCGCCTTGAAACCCGCATGGCTGCGTGGGCAACTTCTCGAAAATGGCCTTTTTTGGGCTCGAACTGTCGAACTCGGGAGTCCGGGACGCAGCATTTCAGCTTCCTGGCTAAAGAGAACTGCAATTCGAGTTCATTGCGCCGGCTTTTCTCAGAGATTAAATGATTCGCGGCGGCGATATTGGCAATTTATATTGCCAATATCGCTGCATCATGAATTAATAAACATTAACCGGGGTTAGTATCATGCGTTTATTTTCATTGAAACCGATTCTCTCCGCCATATTTCTCGCCGGCAGTGTGGCCGTACTCTCCGGCTGCATTGACGACGGTGACAGCAACAAAAAGCCCAAGGCGGTGTCGGTCAAGATCATCCACACCAACGATCACCACTCGTATCTCGACAGCAGCAGCTACGATCTCATGATCGACAACGTTGCGACGCGGGTCGACATGGGCGGCTTCGCCAGGCTTTCGACGATTATCGAACAGGAAAGAGACGATCACAGCATCGTGGTCAATAGCGGCGAGCTTAACGGCACGCTCTATTTTTCGCTTTTCAAGGGCGAGCCGGATTTCAAATTATTCAACGAACTCAAACTCGACGGTTACACCCTCGGCAACCACGAGTTTGACGAAGGCGATGCCAGGCTCGCCGAACTCATTGAGATGGCCAATTTCCCCATATTGTCTTCGAATATGTCGCCGGAGCCGGCTAGTCCCCTCTATGCGGTCAAGGACAAGATAAAGCCCTACGTCATCAAGGAAATTGACGGCGAGAAAGTCGGCATTATCGGAATTCTCAAAGTCGAAAAGACCAAGAACTCTTCGCTGGTTTCCGACGATGTCACTTTCGCCGATGAAATCGAGACCGCCAAGAAAATGGTGGCCGAGCTTGAAGCCAAAGGCGTCAACAAGATCGTTCTGGTCAGCCACGTCGGTTACTACAACGACATCCTGTTCGCCCAGCAAGTGCCCGGTCTCGATGTCATCGTCGGCGGCGATACCCACTCCCTTCTTAGTGATACCGCGGAACTCGCCCAGATCGGCCTGGCCCCCATCTATGCCAACGACCAGACCGGTCCGTTTGCCGGTTACAGCCACGATGAGATCGCAAAAATGGATGGTCTGGGGAAATACCCGACCACGGTCACCGGCCCCAGCGGTGACCCGGTTTACGTGGTAACCGCGTGGAACTATGCCTACGCGCTAGGCGTGCTGAATGTCGACTTCGATGCCGAGGGTAAGGTGAAGAACGCCGACGGCAACATCATCATTCCCGTCGGCGACACCTTCCAGCGCAAGAACGGCTCGGGGACATTCGTCCAGGTGGCCGAGGATGTAAAAGCCCAGATCATGGCCGCCATCAATACTTCTCCCATCCTGACCGTGGCCGGCCTGAATTCCACGATTGATGCACTCCTTGCACCTTACCGGGTGAAACTGGAGGAAGCGAAGAACGAAGTGGTCGGCAGCATTACGGAAACGATGGCCAACACCCGAATCCCCACCCCGTTTGCCGCCGGTCAGACCCCAACCGGAAGTTACGCCGGACAGGTCGTTGCCGAAGCCTTCAGGAAAACCAATCCGGCGATCGATGTCGCCATCCAGAACGTCGGCGGGGTAAGAGCCAACCTGCTCGCCGGCCCGATTACCATGGCGCAGGTGATCGAGGTTCTGCCTTTCTCCAACACCATCGTCATGATCAACATGAAAGGCTCGGACATCGTCAAGGTGCTCAACGAAGGCGCCTACTACTCGCTGCACTCGGGTTCCACCGGCGCCTTCCCGGCCGCGGCGGGGCTTCGCTACGATGTCTTCCTCAGCGGCGGCGAATACGAAGTGATCAAGAATGTGGAAGTTCAGGACCGGAATACCGGCACCTGGTCAGCCATTGCCAACGACACCGTGTACACCGTTGCCACCAACTCCTTCACCGCCCAGGGCAAAGACAACTACCTGACTTTCAAGAGCGTGAGAGATGCGGATCCCACCGTTTTCGAGAACACCTATATTCTCTATTACGTGCCCCTGGTGGATTACATCAAGGGCTTGCCCAACAGGCTGCTTCCTGCGCTCGACTTGACGACGTATTGCCTGAAGTCGGTTACCCCGTAAGTCAACCAAGGCCACCCCAGCAAAGCCGGACGAAAGTCCGGCTTTTTTCATGGTGCGCCAGGCATTTCCCTTGTCTTGCGTAAAAGGCTTAAAAATCAACTGCCTCGGGGATGTCCCACTTGCCGACCTGAGCACTGTCGGTCTGGTGGAACTGGCGGACCCAACTGACGAACTCGCGAAAGTCGCTGTTTTCCACGGCCAGACGGTTGCAGGCGTCCCAGTCGATTTCGCTGCGTTCCCGTGCCGGGATCAGGATTTCGCTTTCGCTGGGGGCGCCGGTGTCCAGGCGGATCAAGCCAATGCCGTAAGACGCGCCGAGCAGGCGAAGCTCCTTCATCGCGCTTTCCTGGATGTCGGCAGCAACGAGATAGCCCAGGTTCGCCCAGGATGAATTGGACACCGCCTGAAACCAGGTTTCGCGGACATTGGCGCGATTGATCAGCAACTTGACCTCGAACGACCAGAGGCGTGCCCGTTGTGCACCGGCTTGCTGTACGCAGGCGCGGATTTCCTGGTCCCAGTCTTCGCCCAGGTTTTCCAGGGCGACCAGATCGGGGAAAAGCCACTTGTTGCCGTTGGGGCCGTGGCGGTTGGTGGCGCGTTTCTCGTCGATGCGTTTGGGGTAAAGCTTCAGATCGCCATGCAGGTAACGGCACAACAACGGGTAAAGATCGTGTTCGCTCAGTTTGCCGGGCTTGTTGGCCTGGGCCTGCTTTTCCACCTCCGCCACTTCCGCCGCCTCACTCGCCGCAGTCCAGTAATACTGGCGCGGGCGTCCTTCGGTCGTCCGAATCTGCGGCCAGCGCTTCTGGATCACCGGCCGATTCGAGCCGATCTCCGCCACCAGTTGCCAGAGAAAGGCCGCATCGTCGCTCAAGTCCTGCTGGCTGTTCTTGCGCTTTTCCTCGCAAGCTTCGCGTTGGTTGGCAAATATCCACTCGGCAATCTGGCGGGCGGTGAAGCGCTCGTTCGGGTGCGCCTTGAGAAGGTCGGCTATGGTCTGGCGCAGGTTCATTTTGGCCATGCTCATTTCTCCGAAGAAGGCGGCGGGGCGGTGGGTTCAATCGTAACGCAGGGCTTCTGCGCCTTGCTCGTGGCGGAGTTGCCAGCGCGTTTTTCCGGGTAGGCCATGCTGATCACTTCGCTGCTGCGCAAGGTCAAACGTGTTTCCGACGATTCGTCTTTGAAAGCCAGCAACTGCTCTTCGCCAATACGTGAAAGAATCGTCAGGCCATGGATGCGGCAGGTTGCATCGGGAGGCAGCAGTTTTTGCTTGGCACACAGGGATGTCGTCATATGCGCGGCGATGCTTTGGCATCCGGTTGGTGTAACCAGCATCGTGGTGTTTTCCAGAGCGCCGAGTTTAAGTGTGCGTATGACGCTCTCCGACATGGTGCCAAAACCATCAAGTGCGAACAGAAACAGGATAAGTGGCAAGACGCCGAAAAAAAGTGTCGATTTCCAGTTGTGGATAGCGATAATGCCAACGCCGCAGCTAATGGAAATGACAAGCCAGTAGTTGAGAAGGCTGTCGAAGTCACTTCCCCGCTGGAAGAGCGGAAACAGTTGAAACAGGAAGGTACTGATACAGATCAGCAAGAGGGTCAGGAAGCCAAGAATCCAAAGCCCGTGGGTATGACCTCTGACTTTCCGGTAGCGCACCCTGGCCAGTCGTTCAACCGGGCCACCTTTTTCATAACGTATGACGAGAAGCGCGACGCCTACAAGAAAGATGCAGCTAATTGCCCAAGTGGTCGCGACCAAGGACCAGCCAAAGATGGTGTGCGTCAGATTTAGATAAGCGGGCCCGAGAATTGTAAGCAAGGCGAGAAATTCGGCGACATAGACATGAAGTAAAAAGCTAACGCGTGCATTGCCTCTGAAGTTTTGTCTGGCTGAGTTTGTTTCTTTCTTGTCGAGTTTTTCTGCTCCCGGATTGATGACCCGGTAACGTAAGCAAAGCTGTAGCGCAGCGCCAGGTAAGCCTAAAAGGAAAGCCAGCGACCCCAGCGTTAGCGTTCCCGCCATAGCGAGGCCCAGCAATGTTCCAGTGGCCGATTCAAGGCTGATGTTTGGAAGGTATTGGATGCGATAGAAATACACCAACATCAACAGCCCACCCAGCGCGAAGGCGAGGGCAATCAAGGAACCGGCGAAATGCTCGCTGAATCGTTGCCTGACCCACAGCAGAATTGCCCGAAGCTGGCCGATAGGGAGCGCATTTCTGGCGGTTTGCGTTTGCCGAACCGCTCGCCGGGGTGAATAAGCGGCCCCAGCGTTGGCGGAAGGTTTGCGGTTCGGCAACGGGGCGCTCATGGGGGCGGTTTCTCCTCGACGGGCTTCAAGCAGGCAAGTGCCGCCGCTTCATGTCGAACGGGCTGGTTTCGAAGCGTTCGAGATGAGCCACGGAAAACTGAGTGAGCCTGCTACGGATGTTCGCATCGTTGAAGATGCTGGCGAAGTTGTGCATGGGTTTGCTCGGTGATCGTTAGGCAGATGGTTTGCGATGCTGCTGAACCTGCGTCAGCCGAGGATTTTGACACGGACACGTGGCACAGCCCAGAAGAATGTCATTGGCGTTGAGTGATCCCGATGAGGAATTCATTCAGCCGTTGCCTGCTCGCCACCAGGTTTTCTGCCGTCAGCCGGCCATCGGTCAACGCCGCTGCAGCGCCGTAAACCGCCCGGTAAACCTGGCGCGGGTCGTAGCTGACCAGGACCAGGTCGACGCCGGCGGCCAGTGCCTCGCTGGCTACTTTGCCGATGCCGAGGTCGTAGACCGCGCCCATGTTGAGGTCGTCGGTGACCTGTATGCCGTCGTAGCCCCAGTTGTTGCGCTGCCGGCGTGGCCGGCGAGGCTGCGGAAGGCTAGCCAGTCGGTGGCGAGTTCGGCCGGCGTATCGCTCAGTCGGGCCGGGTGCAGGTGGGTGTCGCGGTCGCCCCGCCCCAAACCGGGAAAATGCTTCAGTGTGCCGCGTACGCCGCTGGTGGCGAGGCTGTCGAGGTGGCCGGCGGCGACTTCGGCAACGCCTTCCGGATCGCTGCCGATGGCGCGCGCCGGGATGTCGCTGAAAATATCGCCGGCTTGGCCGGTTGACCGGACGCAGGTCGACCACCGGGCCGAAGTTGAGATTGACGCCGAGACCGCCCAACGCCAGGGTGAGCGTCAATGACAAAATCCTGCGCTCAACCGTTGCTGTGACGCAGGAGTTTTTTGTCCACACCGCCGAGCGAAGACCTGCACCAAACGAAGTGCAAATCGGGGCAAGGGCGGGCTGTAGCCAGTTCGCTAGGTGGATTTCAGGCGGTTTCTTTGCTCGAGACGGTGTGCTTGTTCTTGCGGCTCACGATTGACCTCGTCGCCCGGTTTTTGCAACCAGGTAACCAGGGCCGCGTTGAAGAAAGTCAAACCCCAGAACATGAAGAACCCGGCCGAATAGACCGCAACCGGTTGCCAGGACACCGGTTCGCCAAACAAGTAGAGCTGTTGCGGATCGATGATCGCAAAAAAGACTGCTTCACCGAAAATGGCGCTGAACAAAGAAGCACCAAGTAAGTAGATCCATTTCGGCATACTGACCTCCCGAGCCATCAAGGTGTGACAAAAGGTGTTGCGCGCTGTGCTTGGACCATGCCGGGCCGCAAAGTTCAATCCCGGCCGGTATTCCGATGGCAAGGCCGAGGAGCGCCCAGCCGGCCGCCCGCAGGCCGCCCCGGCGGGCGACAGGGCGGCCGCGTTCATGCTTCGTCCGGGTTGCTGCTCAGACGATGCCAATTGACGTGGCGGGTGGCGAGCATGGTCGTGCCCAGCGCGGCGAAGAGCAGCATGGCGCCCATCAGCAGCGCGTTGTCTTCCGAGCGCAGCACGCCGAACAGCACCCCGTACAAGCCGGTGAGGCCGCCGGCAAAGGCCAGCCCGCGCCGCACGCCGCCCAGCGCGCCAGCCAGGTAGAAGCCGATCAGCGCGATGCAGGCGAGCGAGGAAAGCCCGTAAGCCAGCGCGAACGACAGGTGTTCGGAGAGCGCGATGAGGAGCAGGAAGAAGATCGCCAGCGCCAGCCCGACCAGCAGATACTGCATCGGGTGGATCGGCGCGCGGCGCAGGATTTCGATCAGGAAGAAGCCGGCAAAGGTGAGGACGATGAACAGGATGCCGTACTTCACCGCCCGCTCCGATTGCAGGTAGACATTCACCGGATCGACAAAGTCGATGGACAGCGCTTCGCCCGAGTTCGGGTCCAGCGCGCGGTCGAAATCGCGGGCGAGGTGGGAAATCGCCCATTGCGCGTCAAAGCCGTCGGCGCCGACGCTGCGCTCGCGCGGCAGGAAGCGGCCGCCGAAATTGGGATGCGGCCAGTCCGACTTCAGGTGAATCCGGTTGCTGTCGGCGCTTGGCGCAATCGCCAGGCGGCTGGTGCCGGTCAGTTGCAGCGGGAAACTGACGTCGAAAGCGCTCGTCTTGCTCGGGTCGATGCGCCCCAGCGGCACAATCAGTTGCGGCATCTTCAGCGCTTCACCGGTTTCCAGCCGGTTGCCCGGCGTGATGAAACGGAAGGGCTGGCCATTGATCGTCACCTCGGGATCGACATCGACCCCGCGCGGATCGGCCACACCGAGCACCAGCGTCGCCTCGGCATCCAACAGCGTGCGCTCCGGCGCGCTGGCGGTGAACGGCTCGATCACCAGCTTCGCTTGATTGCTCAGATCGAGATGGAACAGCCGCGCCTGGTAAATGCCGCGATGGCGGTTCTCCACCCGCGCCGTGCCGTCGATGTTCAGGCTTTCGGCGGAGATCAACTGGCGCTGCGTCTCGATGCGCGACACCGTGCCGGTGATCTTGCCGCTGTCCGGATCGCGCACCGGCTCCTGCACCCGCTCGCGGAATTCGAGCAGGATCACCGGCCCGACCAGCGTCTGCTCGCCGGCCGCACTGTTGGCAATATTCCGTTGCACCTCCTGCTGGCGCTGGCTACGCTCGCGAATCTGCCCCTCGATCAGCGACAGCGGCACCAGCAGCAGGATCGACATGCCGACGATGGCGGCGATCTTGTAAAACAGTTTCCTATCCATGAATGGCTCCCTGAGTGAATAACGGAGCCAGTCTGGACGGGGTGGGTGAGGTCAGGGCGAAGTGGGGGAGAGGAATTGTGAAGCGGGGGTGAAGTGGAAATCCCGCGATCGACTACCAAAAAACGCGAAATTTCATCGGCATCTGGGAACAGTTCAACAATCCGGATTTCTATCCCATCGAATTCGATGGGATTAGAAACCAGGCCGGCTTGAACAGTTTCGTGCTCACGGCCAAACGCTGGATCGAAGCCACCGGCGCCAGCGGCATCAATTCACGAGCGGGTCTGGGATTGCCGCGGATAATTTTTGCCCGGCCCCTATTTCCGACGCTTTAGATCTTATGTGTCAGAGCGTTTTTGATTGAACTTCGCGTTTAGGAGCATTAGGTCAATAACATTCCGAACAAGTGTGATCAAGTTAATGACAGCAAGAATTAGCATGAATGTGCTGAAAAGTGCGAAGGTTTGATCAGTAATTTTTCTTAGCATAACTAGGGTAAGTGTTGAGATAACGCTTACTCCAACTGAATATGCTGTAGCAGACAAATAGACCCGAAATGCCCCTCGTGTATCAAGCCAGCGGTAAAAATCGGTATCCGATTTAGAGTAAAAGGTCCAAAGGAAACCTAATGATGCGGCTAGCATGACTGCGCAAAATAAGGTTGCAAGGTCCAATGCTACTTCCCGAACAAAGCTGATTACGACAGAACAATCGAACCACAGGCTGAGTGCAACAAGGATGGTTGAGGTGGCTACTAGCTCGACGGTGTATGCCCAATAAATGCGAATTTTGTCTTTAAGCATTTTTTTCTGGTGCAGGATGAATGCGGTCAATTTCAGCCGTAATTGCAGTGAGCATCTTCTGAGCCTCTTTTGTCTTTGCTGTTACATGCAGTCCACGAACAAAATCTCTGAGTCCTCGAACATGTCCCCTGGCTGCAGTTGTTCCTGATGAAGCTTGTTCAAAAGTATCGTTGCGAATACCTTCGATTTGAACCTCACCTTTTTTATAGCCTTGTTCTGCCAGCACAGCAGATGCGACAGGGCTTCCGCACTCGAACCGCATATTCCCGAATGACATGACCGATAGCAGATAGTCGTTAACCTTCAACACCTTATGCAAGCATCTTGTGAACCCATTGGAAATCACGTCTACTCTCTCCTTTTG
>NZ_JBKJAD010000041.1:0-9357 GCF_048146105.1 Azonexus caeni | reverse complement strand
TCTTCGCTATCCTTCCGGCTTCCCATTTAGCCGCCACAGCCATGTCCATCGACCTCGTGCGCAACCTGTTCTCGAGCGACACGCGCCTGTATGCGCTGTCGTGGCGGGACGAGGGGATGCCGCAGCTGGAAGTCGAATGCTGGTGGGGGCGGGAGAGCCTGTCGGGCGGCTTCGAGTACGTCATCGACCTCGTCGCGCCGGATGCCCGGCTCGGCCAGTCGCGTTTCCTCGGCAAGGCGCTGGCACTTGAGGTGCGGCTGGCCGACGGCAGCACCTTCAAGCGCCACGGCTACGTGCGCTGGGCGGCGACGCTCGACGCCGACGGCGGTTTCGGCCGCTACCGGCTGATCGTCATCCCCTGGCTCTGGCTCACCTCGCGCGGCCGCCATCACCGGGTCTTCCAGGAACGCAGCGTGGTCGACATCGTCGACACCGTGTTCGCCGACTATGCCGACGTCGCCGCCTGGCAATGGGCCGACGAGGTCGCCGGCTTCCTCGCCGACACCCGGCCGCGCAGCTACTGCGTGCAGTACAACGAATCCGACTACCAGTTCGTCTCCCGCCTGCTCGCCGAGGAAGGCCTGGGCTGGCGCATCGAAGCCGACGACGCGGCGCCCGGCGGCCACCGCCTGACGATCTTCGCCGACAGCCGCCTGTTGCCGCAGGACCCAATCTCCGCCAGCGGCCTGCGCTACCACCGCAGCGATTCGCAGGAAGCCCAGGACGCCATCCTTGCCTTCGGCGAACACCGCCGCCTGCTCGCCGCCAAAACCACGCTGCTCTCGCACGACTACAAGGCCAAGCGCACCATCGCCGCCAGCGTGCCGACGGCGCAGCCGATCGGCGGGCCGCATGCGCCGCTTCTCGAGAACTACGACGACGCCGGCCCCTACGCCTTCGCCAGCCTGGCCGAAGCCGAGCGCTACGGGCGGCTGACGATGGAAGCGCACGAAGCCCGCTACCTGACCTGGCTCGGCCGCGGCACCGTGCGCAGCCTCGCCGCCGGCACCTGGATCGCCATCGGCGACTTGCCGCGTACTGGCGATCACCGCTACCTGGTCTGCGAGGTCAGCCACGCCGGCATCAACAACCTGACCGCCGCCGCCATGGCCCGCCTCGCCGAACGCCTGCGCCTTCCGCAGAACCTCGGCCAGGACGACCCGCTCTCCGGCGGTGACGCCGTCGAACCAATCGCCGCCCCGACCAGGGTGCCCGCCGAACTCCTCGAACTCGCCCGCGAACGCGGCTACGGCAACAGCTTCACCGGCCTGCACGCCGATCTCCCCTGGCGGCCGGCGCTCACCGACGACACCGGCCTGCGCCTCAACCCGCGCCCCACCGCCCCCGGCCCGATGACCGCCACCGTCGTCGGCCCCAACGGCGAACAGAGCCCGAACGGCGTCGAAGAAATCTGGTGCGACCGCTACGGCCGGATCAAGATCCGCTTCCCCTGGCAACAAGCCGAACGGCCGGACGACCGCGACAGCTGCTGGATGCGCGTCCTGCAACGCCAGGCCGGTCCCGGCATGGGCTGGCAATGGCTGCCGCGCATCGGCCAGGAAGTGCTGATCGACTTCCTCAACGGCGACATGGACCGCCCCTACGTCCTCGGCGCCCTCTACAACGGCAAGGGCGCCGGCGGCGTCCCGGCGACCCCGGGCGGCCGGCCGGGCGAAAGCGACGCCAGCGTCTTCGACCCCGCCACCGACCACCGCCCGGCCGGCCAGGGCAACCTCGCCGGCGGCAACAGCCCCGCCTGGCACGGCGGCGCCAGCCACAGCCACCGCCACCCGGCCGCGCTCGGCGGCTTCAAGAGCAAGGAATTCGGCGGCCAGGGGTTCAATCAACTGGTGCTGGACGACAGCGACCGCCAGCAACGCATCCAGCTCAAGAGCACCCAGCACAGCAGCGAACTCAACCTCGGCCACCTCATCCACCAGGCCGACAACTACCGCGGCAGCTTCCGCGGCACCGGCGTCGAACTGCGCACCGACGCCTGGGGCGCGCTGCGCGGCGGGCGCGGCGTACTGATGAGCACCTGGCCGCTCGCCACCCCCGGCACCCCGGCCGGCGACTTCGCCCCCGGCATGGCCCTGCTCAGACAAGCCGACACCCTGGCCCGCAGCCTCAGCCAGGCCGCCAAGACCCACCGCACCGTCGAACTCGCCAGCGCCATCGGCAGCACCGGCGCCGGACAAAGCGCCATCGACGACCAAGCCGCGCCGATCAAGGCCCTGTACACCGTCGCCAGCGGCATGGTCGACGCCAAAGACGAAAACCAGGCCAGCGCCGACGCCCAGGCCAAGAGCACCACGGCCGACACCGACAAACGCCCGCACCCGACCGACCCGGCGATCCTGCAAGCCGCCCGCGCCAACTTCGCCCACATCGCCGGGCAGAACCTGCAATACGCCAACGACGAAACCACCACCTTCGAGAGCGGCGAAGACAGCAACCTCGCCATCGCCGGCAAAGCCAGAATCCACACCGGCCAAGCCATCGGCCTGGTGGCCGGCGCCATCCGCCCCGGCGAAGGCAACACCGGCATCAAACTGATCGCCGCCAAAGACGACATCGACCTGCAGGCGCAGAGCGATGAAATGAAGTTCCAGGCCAAGCAGGACCTGAGGATCGTCTCGGCGAATGCCCATGTCGACTTCGCGGCGGCGAAGAAGATTCACCTCGCGGTGAAGGGCGGCGCCTCAATCACCATCGACGGCGGGATTACCGTGCAGTGCCCGGGGACGATTACGGTGCATGCGAGCAAGAAGAAGTTCAGTGGGCCGGTGCGCGAGAACTACGCACTGCCTCGTTTTTCCAGTAATCCATTTGTTAATACGCTGCCGCGTTTCGATATCAAATTGACCGATATCCCAGGGCCTGACGGTGCGGCGTTGGCAAATACGCCTTGGCGAATAGTTTCGGCCAGAGACGAAATGGGCGCCTTGGTTCAGTCAACCTGCATGATGTCGGGGCGTAGCGATTCTGCAGGAAAGGTGGCTCTTACGGCCGATCAGGAAAAACAGTTGGCGGAAGCTTATCTCTCGGGGAGAGGCGTCTGGGTTCTGTTTGAAGGGCAGATCAAGCGGCTTGATGTTACCAAGGAGCGCCAGAGTTGGACAGATCAACAGAAGCTGGAGTATGCGCTTGACTCGCTGGGTTTTGCAGACAGTTTTGGTCTTACTGCAGGAGAGGATAGCTTGCGATATGCGGCCCCTCTTGCACGTAGCGAATTGGGCCAGGCTGTCGGTGCTGTGTTCGAAAAATTCAAGAAAGGTGTGTGATGCAGACGAGACCACACTCCACAATTCACCAGATTATTGGGCAAGACGGCAAGCCTTTCACGGCAACAGGTTGTTTCAACCCGTGGATTGGAAGCGCTCCAGACGCTTTTGCGATGTCCAGAGATGGTAATAAAGCGATACCACTACTGTCCGGACAAGACTATTTTGCCGATTTGATTGCCAGCGTTGATCTCGCTGAAAGAGAAGTGCTGATCCTGGGGTGGCAAGTCTCCTGGGATGCTTTGCTCGCACCTGGCGTCCGTTTGTATGACTTGTTGTACCGTAACGCGAAACGTGGCGTTAAGTTCTATGTTATGCCATGGGACGATACCAATCCTGTTCAGACCTATGACGACCAGACACGGATTGTTCTCGAAGATATCAATGCGCGCTTAGGCCTGGAGGGGGACAAGAAAGCTATCAACGTCTTACTGTCGAGTGCGGTTGTAACGACCAACAAAAAATATTTCAGCCATCACCAGAAGTGTGTGGTGGTTGACCGCGAGATTGGTTACATGGGCGGGATTGATCTGGCCTATGGTCGCTACGATAGTGCAGCCTACACACTGAAACCTGACGCGGACGGTCGAGCTGTGCTCAATCGCTACAATCCGTGTGTCGCCTGGATGAAACAACTTGAAAGAGACGATCTGGTTGATCCAGATTTGATGTCGGGGATTGCCGACCGCACCCGGCCGAGTGTTTGGCAGGCAATGAGTTCCGGTCTTGGTATGCCCGTTATGCCAAAGAGCGATGATCGAAGTCCCGCACAAATCCATTCAGACAAGGCAGCGGCCGGTGGTTGGCAAGTGCCTTATCAGGAAAATATAGCAATATTAAATAGTCCGAGCTTGGATACCAATACGCCTGACCTGACAACACTCGATGAAAACATGCAACCCCGCATGCCTTGGCAGGATGTCCAATGCCGGCTGGAAGGGCCAATTGTTTCAGATATGGTCCGCAATTTTGTCGTGCGCTGGAATATCGGTAGCTCATTCAAGCTGGAACTACCTGATCATCCTTCGAAATATGCTCAACCGGGCAAGGCTCGGATACAGTTTCTGCGCAGTGCGCCTGCTGATTTGCGTACTGAAGAATACAAAGCTTCCGAGAGTGCATTCTCTAAAAAGCCAGAGGGAGCCGACGATAGCATTCAGAAGGCCATGATCCGACTTATCTCTAACGCTGCTCAATTCATCTATATTGAGAGTCAGTTTTTTGTATCAGAATTTGGAAAGAAACAAACTGGCAGCACCAATCTTAGTCCCGTTGGTGAGTACATTCAGAAAGGCCCTAAGGGTATTGGCAAAATAACGGTGGCCGCCGTTCGCCAAGCAGATGGTTTTGCTGAGGGGCTTGATGGCCCCCCAAAAAACGGTGTTTGCGAAGCCTTGATAAAGCGTATCAGGGACGCGATTTTCGATGCCAAGAAGCCGGATTTCCATGTGTACATCACTTTACCTGTACATCCCGAGGGGGATTTGATGGCGCATTCGATTGCTGCTCAGGTTTTTTGGACCATGCAAAGCATTACAAGTGGCAGCCATAGTCTGTTGAATGGCATCCGTAGGGCGCTCAAAGCGAAGGAGTTGCATGACAAAAATCAACCCTATCTGGAAGTGCTGAATAATCCAGACAATACCGCCTACCGGGATATTCCGCTCGAAGCCTGCGAACAGTATGTAACACTACTCAACCTGCGGAACTGGGAAAAAATCGGGCCAAACTACGTCACGGAACAAATTTACATCCATAGCAAGCTCATGGTGGTCGATGATCGTTTCGCGTTGCTTGGGAGCGCAAATATCAACGACCGCAGCTTGCTTGGCGAACGGGATTCGGAAATTGCGGTGCTTGTCATTGATACTGAAGTCAGTCAGTGCGATCTGGGCTCAGGAGATGTCAAGCCGGTGCGTACGTTCGCGCGCCAGTTACGTATGGGCATCTGGAATAAGATTTTTGGTATTGCCGGTAACGTGCGACCAGCCAACCACCTGAAAACAGCCATCGAGAAGCCGGCCAGTCCGGCGAGTTGGCAGGCGATTCAGAAACAAGCCAAGGCAAATGCTGAGGCTTATGAAAAGGCATTTTCTTTTGTTCCGAGGAATTGGTCAGGGAGAAAAAATAGGGCGGGGGACCCAATTCCCGCGAGTGTCTTGCCAACTTGGGATGGTAACGACCTTTCTTCTCCCATGCCAAGCCAGAGCTTATTTTGGCAAAAGCCGCAGTTCATGGCAAAAGGAGTGGCGGACCTAGATCAAATAAAGGGTTTTATCACGGCGCTGCCGATTCACTGGGCGGAAAAAGAGAATCTGGACTTTAAGTTGCCTACCGCCATTCTGGTCGATAATCGAGTGCCGGGTGGGGAAATGCCTGCCCATGAAACCAGAACCGTCATGATGACAGCTACAGAGATGGAATCGACTGGAGAAGGTGGTGCGTAAGAAGTGGATAGTGCTGCTGATATTTGTGATCTGCGGTAGCGCGGGTTGCGCCGAAACCGTGCCTGCTGAATGGCCAAAAGAATGTGTTGGACGACTGCAGCTAGCACTACCAGGGAAGTCGGATCAGGCAGCTTATTTATTCAGCGAACTATTCAGGAATCATGCGCAGTATGGTCAGCCATATATGCGTTTTCCTGATGGAGAACCGGCTGGTTTGAGTCAGTTTTCAATTGCCGACATTACGCATCCGTTAAATGCTAGTGAAAAAAATGATGCGTTAAATAAGTTCATTAAAATCCAGGAAAAGATAGGCGATTCGTATAAAGAAAAGGTGAGGAATGTTTCAACAGGCAAGCTAATTGGAAAAGCTTGGGTGATACAGGGGAAATATGTTGGTCTTGACGCTCTGGTAAATAACTCTGTTTTTTTATGGGGACAGGAAACTGCTAGTGAAATTGAATTTACGCATGTCGAAGACAAATTAAAGAGTTTGATCAACGCTCTTCGCCCACGGCCCCTCTTCGACGTTCCCGCTGAACCTGGACTTTGCTTGCCCTATGTTTTTATTCCAGACGGCGGCCAAGGGGGGCATGCCATCGCAATGACTTACCGTCTGAAGGAGCATCCGGATATAACGATCAATCTCAGAAGTAAAACCGCCGAAAGCACTCCAAAGGAAGGAGATAATATTCGCCCGGATGCTGTAACGAATGATTTTCAGACAGATCTGTATTGGGGAGCTTATTTGGCTAATGTTGTAGATGCTAGAAGTCTATGGCATTTACCTGCCAAGCGTCCAATGCACATGGCAGGGCGTTCTGGCCTGGAAACGTTTCTTGCCGTTGTTCGAAGCAAGGACTCCGAAGAAGACTACATTTACCACGCTGTTGCCCGTGGCGACCCCGATGAACCGGAGAAAGCTCCGGATGTGCGACTTGTGGTTGAGCAAAATCGGCAGAACGCTATCAAACGCGGTATTCAGCCATTGACCCAAGATGAGGTTCTCAAACTTTCGCGGCAAATCGCGGCCAGCGTTGCCGTGCGTAAAAACAAATAGACAACATGGCAATTGCTCCAATGACACGGGGTTTTGCGCGTGGGCGTCTCGGGACGAGGGGATGCCGCAACTGGAAGTCGAATGCTGGTGGGGGCGGGAGAGCCTGTCGGGCGGCTTCGAGTACGTCATCGACCTCGTCGCGCCGGATGCCCGGCTCGGCCAGTCGCGTTTCCTCGGCAAGGCGCTGGCACTTGAGGTGCGGCTGGCCGACGGCAGCACCTTCAAGCGCCACGGCTACGTGCGCTGGGCGGCGACGCTCGACGCCGACGGCGGTTTCGGCCGCTACCGGCTGATCGTCATCCCCTGGCTCTGGCTCACCTCGCGCGGCCGCCATCACCGGGTCTTCCAGGAACGCAGCGTGGTCGACATCGTCGACACCGTGTTCGCCGACTATGCCGACGTCGCCGCCTGGCAATGGGCCGACGAGGTCGCCGGCTTCCTCGCCGACACCCGGCCGCGCAGCTACTGCGTGCAGTACAACGAATCCGACTACCAGTTCGTCTCCCGCCTGCTCGCCGAGGAAGGCCTGGGCTGGCGCATCGAAGCCGACGACGCGGCGCCCGGCGGCCACCGCCTGACGATCTTCGCCGACAGCCGCCTGTTGCCGCAGGACCCAATCTCCGCCAGCGGCCTGCGCTACCACCGCAGCGATTCGCAGGAAGCCCAGGACGCCATCCTTGCCTTCGGCGAACACCGCCGCCTGCTCGCCGCCAAAACCACGCTGCTCTCGCACGACTACAAGGCCAAGCGCACCATCGCCGCCAGCGTGCCGACGGCGCAGCCGATCGGCGGGCCGCATGCGCCGCTTCTCGAGAACTACGACGACGCCGGCCCCTACGCCTTCGCCAGCCTGGCCGAAGCCGAGCGCTACGGGCGGCTGACGATGGAAGCGCACGAAGCCCGCTACCTGACCTGGCTCGGCCGCGGCACCGTGCGCAGCCTCGCCGCCGGCACCTGGATCGCCATCGGCGACTTGCCGCGTACTGGCGATCACCGCTACCTGGTCTGCGAGGTCAGCCACGCCGGCATCAACAACCTGACCGCCGCCGCCATGGCCCGCCTCGCCGAACGCCTGCGCCTTCCGCAGAACCTCGGCCAGGACGACCCGCTCTCCGGCGGTGACGCCGTCGAACCAATCGCCGCCCCGACCAGGGTGCCCGCCGAACTCCTCGAACTCGCCCGCGAACGCGGCTACGGCAACAGCTTCACCGGCCTGCACGCCGATCTCCCCTGGCGGCCGGCGCTCACCGACGACACCGGCCTGCGCCTCAACCCGCGCCCCACCGCCCCCGGCCCGATGACCGCCACCGTCGTCGGCCCCAACGGCGAACAGAGCCCGAACGGCGTCGAAGAAATCTGGTGCGACCGCTACGGCCGGATCAAGATCCGCTTCCCCTGGCAACAAGCCGAACGGCCGGACGACCGCGACAGCTGCTGGATGCGCGTCCTGCAACGCCAGGCCGGTCCCGGCATGGGCTGGCAATGGCTGCCGCGCATCGGCCAGGAAGTGCTGATCGACTTCCTCAACGGCGACATGGACCGCCCCTACGTCCTCGGCGCCCTCTACAACGGCAAGGGCGCCGGCGGCGTCCCGGCGACCCCGGGCGGCCGGCCGGGCGAAAGCGACGCCAGCGTCTTCGACCCCGCCACCGACCACCGCCCGGCCGGCCAGGGCAACCTCGCCGGCGGCAACAGCCCCGCCTGGCACGGCGGCGCCAGCCACAGCCACCGCCACCCGGCCGCGCTCGGCGGCTTCAAGAGCAAGGAATTCGGCGGCCAGGGGTTCAATCAACTGGTGCTGGACGACAGCGACCGCCAGCAACGCATCCAGCTCAAGAGCACCCAGCACAGCAGCGAACTCAACCTCGGCCACCTCATCCACCAGGCCGACAACTACCGCGGCAGCTTCCGCGGCACCGGCGTCGAACTGCGCACCGACGCCTGGGGCGCGCTGCGCGGCGGGCGCGGCGTACTGATGAGCACCTGGCCGCTCGCCACCCCCGGCACCCCGGCCGGCGACTTCGCCCCCGGCATGGCCCTGCTCAGACAAGCCGACACCCTGGCCCGCAGCCTCAGCCAGGCCGCCAAGACCCACCGCACCGTCGAACTCGCCAGCGCCATCGGCAGCACCGGCGCCGGACAAAGCGCCATCGACGACCAAGCCGCGCCGATCAAGGCCCTGTACACCGTCGCCAGCGGCATGGTCGACGCCAAAGACGAAAACCAGGCCAGCGCCGACGCCCAGGCCAAGAGCACCACGGCCGACACCGACAAACGCCCGCACCCGACCGACCCGGCGATCCTGCAAGCCGCCCGCGCCAACTTCGCCCACATCGCCGGGCAGAACCTGCAATACGCCAACGACGAAACCACCACCTTCGAGAGCGGCGAAGACAGCAACCTCGCCATCGCCGGCAAAGCCAGAATCCACACCGGCCAAGCCATCGGCCTGGTGGCCGGCGCCATCCGCCCCGGCGACGGCAACACCGGCATCAAACTGATCGCCGCCAAAGACGACATCGACCTGCAGGCGCAGAGCGATGAAATGAAGTTCCAGGCCAAGCAGGAG
>NZ_JBKJAD010000040.1:0-12022 GCF_048146105.1 Azonexus caeni | reverse complement strand
GTTTTTTCTGCCGCCTCAAGCAATTCCGCCGACTGGCAACTCGCTATGAAAAACTGGCTACGCGCTTCAACGCATTCTTGCAACTTGCCTGCGCTTACATCTGGCTAATGTGAACACGCCCTAGCGATTTCGCACAAAGATTTCAGCCTGTTTTCCGCGTCAACCGACCGACCCGCCCTCTCCCAGTCGATGACGCTTGCCGCTGCCCATGCCAAACACCTAAAATCCTCGCCACTCCTGACCAACGAGAATTCGATGATGCAGCTAAGCGCCGGCGAAATCCTGCAACTTTCGCCTGACGAGTCTTCGAGCAAGGCGGCCAAGGGGCTGGTGGTTCCGGCCAAATGGCCGCGTCTGGAATACGACGAACAGGCCATCTGGGGTGAATGCCAGGGCAGCGGCAGCAAGCCTTACCAGGTGCAGGTGGACAAGTCCGGGCCGGCTTTCCGCTGTTCCTGTCCCAGTCGCAAGTTTCCCTGTAAACACGGCTTGGCGCTGTTGCTGCTGATGGCGCAGGATGCCTCCCTGTTCTCGGCCGCCACGGCGCCAGCCTGGGTTGCCGAATGGCTGGCCGGGCGCCAGCAACGCGCCGAGAAACAGGAAGCCAGGATCGCCGAGAAGCGCGACGCGGCGCCCGACCCGCAAGCGGCCGCCCGACGCGAGGACAACCGCCGCCAGCGCATGGCCGGCGGGCTGGAAGAACTGGAGCGCTGGCTCAACGACCGGCTGCGCCAGGGCCTGGCGCAATTGCCGGGGCAAACGGCAATCTGGGAAGACCTCGCGCGGCGCATGATCGACGCCCAACTGCCCGGCCTCGCCTTTCGCCTGCGCCAGATCGCCGGCCGGGTCGGCCGGGACGAAGCCTGGCCGGCGCAGGTGCTGGGCGGACTCGGGCAACTGCGCCTGCTGATCGATGCCTTCCGCCGCCTCGACAACCTGCCCGCCGCGATCCGCCAGGATGTGCGCGGCGCCCTCGGCATCAATCTGGACCGCGACGAAGTGCTAGCCGGCGGCGAACGCCTGCGCGACGACTGGCTGGTGCTCGGCCAGTCCATCGACGAGGAAGGTAATCTGTGGTCGCGCCGCGTCTGGCTGCTCGGCCAGCAGTCGCAACGCTTCGCCCTGCTGCTCGATTTCGCGCACGGCGGCCGGCGCTTCGAGCAGAACTACCTGACCGCCAGCCGCCTGCACGGCGAACTGGCTTTCTTCCCCGGCAACCGGCCGCTGCGCGCGCTGAGCACCGGCGATACCCAATTGCTGCCCGCCGCCAATCCGCCAAGCGTCGCCCTCGACGGTGCGCTGTCCGGGCTGGCCGAAGCCGTCGCCGCCAACCCGTGGCAATCGCCGCAACCGATTTTGATCGACGGCGGCATTCCTCAGCCCGACGCCGCCGGCTGGTCGCTGCGCTGCCCGGAAAACCGGCAACTCCGCCTGCAAGTGCGCGACGAGGACGGCTGGACGCTACTGGCGCACAGCGGCGGTAACCCGCTCACCGTATTCGGCGAATGGCACGGCGACGTCCTGCATCCGCTCGCCGCCTGGCAGGGCAAGCCGATCTGGCAGAAGGGGATGGAAGAAGCATGAAGTTGCTGCACGAACTGTCCACCCAACTCCTGCTCGGCAGCGAACGCCGCCCGCCGACCCTGCCGGAAACGCCGGGCGAACTCGGCGCTTTTCTCCAGGCCCTCGCCCAGCCGGGCGACGACAGGGAAATCGGCCTGCTGCGCCAGGCGGGCAGCCTGGCCGTCTGCGCGGCGGCCGGCTACGCCCCGGCCGCCGCCGCAACGCCGCCGCTTCCGGCATGCCCGCCGGAACAAACGGCAGTGGCCGACGACCGGCAACTGGTGGCGACCCTGCAACAGATTCTCGCCGACGGCCCCGACGCCTTGCGCCGCGAAGCCTTTACCCGTCTGGCAAGCCGGGAATCTTGCCTGGCGCCGGAACTGCTCGTGCCGTCGCTGACGCTGGGCCAGAAAAACCGCGATCTGCGCGCTTCCCTCCTCGCTGTCCTCGGCGAGCGCGGCCGCTGGCTGGCCGCCCTCAACCCGGACTGGTCCTACGCCGCCGGCAGCGCCGAAGCAGCCGCCGACCCGAGCCTGTGGGAAGAAGGCAGCCAGGAACAGCGCAAGCAGCTACTCGCCCGCTTGCGGCAAAGCGATCCCGATCGGGCGCGTTGCCTGCTGCAGGAGGGTTTCGCGCAACTCGAAGCGCGCGAGCGGGCCAGCCTGCTGGAAACGATGGGGTACGGACTGGGACCGTCGGATGAGGATTTTCTCGAAAATTTGCTGGTCGACCGCAGCAAGGAAGTCCGCCAACGCGCCGCCAGCCTGCTCGCCGCCTTGCCCGACAGTCGTTACAGCCAACGCATGGCACAGCGGATGGCAGCCTGCCTTGGCGCGGAGCGCAAGCTCTTTCGCACCGTGCGCACCCTGGAAGCGCCGGCCGCTTTTGCTGCTGACTGGAAGAACGACGCGCTGGAAGAAAGCCGGCCGAAGAGCGAAAGCCTGGGCGAGCGCGCCTGGTGGCTGTACCAGATCGCGCGCGGCCTGCCGCTGGGCTGGTGGGAGAAACAGACCGGCCTGAGCCCGGCCGAACTGATCAAGTGGGTGCGCGCGACGGACTGGAGCGAGGCCATCCTGCGCGCTTGGCACGAGGCCTTGCTGCGCCAGCCGGCAGCCGCCTGGGCCGGCGAGTTCTTGACTCACGGCGGGTCGTGGGGAATCGAGATCGACGTCTTCGCACTGCTTGCCTTCCTGCCCGCCCGCGAGCGCGAACAATACTGGCTCAGCTTGCTGAAAGAGAAGTCGCCGGGTCATACGCGCGGCTGGGTCCTGGCGCGCCTGGTCGAAGATTTTTCGCGCGGCCAGGAGCCCCCTTCGGCCGATTTCAGCCAGCGTGTTCTGGCCGAAGTCCGCCAGTTGCTGAACCAACCCACCTACATCACCAGCGGCATCTACGAAGTCTGCCAGGCCCTGCCCGAGTTCGCCTGCCTGATTCCGCCAAGCTGCTTCGCCGCCGCCTGCGAAAACTGGCCGGCCGGCCCGGCCGCCGAACATTTCAGCAAGACCCTGGCGAGAATCCTGACCATCGTCGAACAACGCAAAATCCTTCACCAAATTCTCAGATAGCGGAAACCATCATGAGCCAAACCCTGCGCCAGCACGCCGAACAACAATTCGCCGAAGAACTTGAAGAACTGAAGAAGGCGGATAACCGCGAACGCCCGGAAAACTGGGTGCTTTCGCCCTGGGCGGTGGCCGAATACCTGATGGGCGGCACGCTGGCCAATGGTTTCCAGGTCAGCGCCAAGTACATCGGCAACCGGCGCCTGATGGAAACCGCCATCGCCACGCTGGCCACCGACCGCGCGCTGCTCCTCTTCGGCGTGCCGGGCACCGCCAAGTCCTGGGTGTCGGAACACCTGGCGGCAGCGGTGAGCGGCGATTCGACCCTGCTGATCCAGGGCACCGCCGGTACCAGCGAGGAACAACTGCGTTACGGCTGGAACTACGCCGAACTGCTGGCCAAGGGACCGTCCAAGGCGGCACTCGTCCCCAGTCCGCTGATGCGCGCCATGGAACAGGGCAAGACCGCCCGCGTCGAGGAACTGACGCGGATTCCGGCCGACGTCCAGGACACCCTGATCACCATCCTCTCGGAAAAATCGCTGCCGGTGCCCGAACTCGGCAGCGAAACCCAGGCGGTGCGCGGCTTCAACGTGATCGCCACGGCCAACAACCGCGACAAAGGCATCAACGAACTGTCGAGCGCCCTGAAACGGCGCTTCAATACCGTCATCCTGCCGGTGCCGGCGAGCGAGGACGAGGAAGTCAGCATCGTCAGCAAGCGCGTCGCCGAACTCGGCCGGGCCCTGCAACTGCCGGGCGAACCGCCGGCCCTCAAGGAAGTGCGCCGGGTGGTGCAGATTTTCCGCGAACTGCGCAACGGCCAGACCGAAGACGGCAAGACCAAGCTCAAGACTTCCAGCGCCACCCTGAGCACCGCCGAAGCGATTTCGGTAATCAACAGCGGCATGGCCCTGGCCGGCCATTTTGGCGACGGCGTGCTGCGTGCCGGCGACATCGCCGCCAGCCTGGTCGGCGCCATCGTCAAGGACCCGGTGCAGGATGCGGTGGTCTGGCGCGAATACCAGGAAACGGTGATGAAGGAACGCAGCGACTGGAAGGATCTCTACCGCGCCTGCCGGGAACAGAACTGAGCCCCATGGCCGAAGCCTCTTCCCCCTTCCACCTGTTCGGCATCCGCCACCACGGGCCGGGCTGCGCCCGCAGCCTGCTGCGCGCCCTCGAAGAACTGCAACCCGATTGCCTGCTCGTCGAAGGCCCGCCCGACGGCGAGGAGATGCTGGCCTTGCTGCTCGACGAAGGCCTGGTGCCGCCGGTCGCCCTGCTCGTCTACAACCCCGACGATGCCCGCGAGGCGGCCTTCTACCCCTTCGCCGCTTTCTCGCCGGAATGGAATGCCCTGCGTTTCGCGCTGGAACGCCAGATTCCGGCCCGCTTCATCGACCTGCCGGCCGCCCACCAGTTTGCGTTGAGCCGTCCGGACGAGGCGAAGACCGGCGGTGAAACACCGGCGGCGAAGACGGAAACGCCCGCGCCGGACGGCGACGCTGAAATCGCACCCGAAGATGACGCCGAGGATGCCGGGCCGAGCGGCGATCCGCTCGACTGGCTGGGCCGCGCTGCCGGTTACGGCGATGGCGAAGCCTGGTGGAACCACATGGTCGAGGAACGCGGCGACAGCCTCGAACTGTTCGCCGCCATCCGCGAGGCGATGAGCAGCGTGCGCAACGAAGCGCCAGCACGCGTTCGCACCGCCCTCGCCGAACAACGCGAAGCCCTGCGCGAGGCGCACATGCGCAAATGCCTGCGCCAGGCCCAGAAGGAAGGTTTCCAGCGTATCGCCGTGGTCTGCGGCGCCTGGCACGTGCCGGCCCTGGCCGAGATGCCGCCGGCCAAGGTCGACAACGAGCTGCTCAAGGGGCTGGCCAAGATCAAGGTCGCCGCCACCTGGGTGCCCTGGTCCTACCACAACCTCAGCTTTTCCAGCGGCTACGGGGCCGGCGTCGCCTCGCCCGGCTGGTACGAACACCTCTGGCAGAGCGCCGGCGACCGCGCCATCGGCTGGCTGGCGCGGGCCGCCCGGCTGTTCCGCGACGACGGTCTCGATTGTTCGTCGGCCCACATCATCGAAGCCGTCCGCCTGGCCGAAGCCCTGGCCGCCCTGCGCGAGCGCCCGCAACCCGGCCTCGACGAACTCGACGAAGCCTTGCGCACCGTCGTCTGCATGGGCGACGACGCGCCGATGCAGTTGATCCGCCGGCAGATGATCGTCGGCGACCGCCTCGGCCGCACGCCGGAAACGGCACCGGCCGTCCCCCTGCAACGCGACCTGGCGCAACAGCAGAAAAGCCTGCGCCTGAAAGCGGAAGCGACGCAGAAAACGCTCGATCTCGACCTGCGCCAGGCCAACGACCTGGCGCGCAGCCACCTGCTGCACCGCCTCAACCTGCTCGACATCGGCTGGGGCAGCCTGAGCCGGACCGGGCGCAGCGCCAAAGGCAGCTTCCACGAAATCTGGACCCTGCAATGGGCCCCGGAACTGGTCATCGCGCTGATCGACGCCAGCCGCTGGGGCAACAGCGTGCGCCAGGCCGCCGGCAACCGGGCGATCGACCGGGCGCAGGCGGCCGACAGCCTGCCCGAGCTTTCCGAACTGGTGAACCAGGTCCTGCTCGCCGACCTCGAAGAAGCCATCGCCCCGGTTTCCCAGGCCCTGGAAAACCTCGCCGCGATCGCCAGCGACGTGCAGCAACTGATGGCCGCCGTGCCGCCGCTGGTCAATGTCGCGCGCTACGGCAACGTCCGCCAGACCGACGCCGGCATGGTCGAACACCTGCTCGACCGCCTCGTGCCGCGCGCCGCCATCGGCCTGCCCGGCGCCTGCGCGGCGCTCGACGACGCGGCCGCCGAAACGATGCGCGAACATCTCGTCGCGACGCACCAGGCACTGCGCCTGCTCGGCCGCCAGAACCTGCTCGAGGAATGGCAGCAGGCCCTGCACCGCCTGACCCAGCTCGGCAGTTGCCACGGGCTGATCTGCGGCCTGGCCAGCCGCCTGCGTTTCGACGAACAGCTCGCCAGCCCGGAACAGACGGCGCAGGCCATGAGCCAGGCGCTGTCGGTCGGCAACGAGCCGGGACCGGCCGCCGCCTGGCTCGACGGCTTCCTCAACCGGAGCGGCATGGTGCTGCTGCACGACCCGCAGTTGTGGTCCATGGTCGATGACTGGCTGGCCGGCCTGAGCGACGACAGCTTCACCCGCGAACTGCCGCTGCTGCGCCGCGCCTTCGCCGCCTTCAGCATGCCGGAACGTCGCCAGCTCGGCGAACGCGCCGGCCGCCAGGGCGCCGCCCCCAAGACCATCCTGGCCGACTGGGATGCGACGCGCGCCGAAAAACCCTTGCCACTGCTGCGCCTGCTGCTGGGAATCGAATCATGAACGACAACACCCACCCCGATGCGGCCCGCCAGCGGCGCTGGCGCCTGGTCCTCGGCGCAGCGGCCGAAACCGCCGGCAGCGGTTTGCTGGCCGGCGACGACCTGCGCATTGACGAAGCGCTGAGCGCGCTCTACGACGCCGATGAACCGGGCGGCCTGCGCGGCGGCAGCGGCGCCTCGTCGCCGCGCGTCGCCCGCTGGCTGGGCGACATCCGCCGCTACTTCCCGGCCTCCGTGGTCCAGGTCATGCAGAAGGACGCCTTCGAGCGCCTCGACCTCAAGAGCATGCTCTTCCAGCCGGAAATGCTCGAAGCCGTGCAGCCCGATGTGCACCTGGTCGCCACCCTGATCTCGCTGCGCGGCGTGATCCCGGCGAAAACCCGCGATACCGCGCGCGCCGTGGTCAGCAAGGTGGTCGACGCGTTGATGAAGAAGCTGGAGGAACCGCTGCGCAGCGCGGTCACCGGCGCCCTCAACCGGGCGATCCGCAACCGCCGCCCACGGCATGCCGAAATCGACTGGAACCGTACCATCCGCGCCAACCTCCGGCACTGGCAGGAAAGCCATCGCAGCATCATCCCTGAAACCCTGATCGGCTACGGTCGCAAGAGCCGGCGCACGCAGCGCGAGGTGATCCTGTGCATCGACCAGAGCGGCTCGATGGCCGCCTCGGTCGTCTATTCGAGCATTTTCGGCGCGGTGATGGCCTCGCTGCCGGCGGTCAGAACGCACATGGTGGTCTTCGACACCGCCGTCGTCGACCTCACCGAACAACTGAGCGACCCGGTCGAACTCCTGTTCGGCGTGCAACTCGGCGGCGGCACCGACATCAACCGGGCAGTCGGCTATTGCCAGTCGCTGGTCCGCGACCCGCGCAACACGATCATGGTGCTGATTTCCGACCTCTACGAAGGCGGCGTCGAACAGAACCTGTTGCAGCGCGCCAGCGAACTGGTCCAGTCCGGCGTCCAGGTGATCACCCTGCTGGCGCTGAGCGACGAAGGCGCCCCGGCCTACGACCATCGCCTGGCCGCCAAGCTGGCCGCCCTCGGCGTCCCCTCCTTCGCCTGCTCACCTGACCAGTTCCCCGGCCTGATGGCCGCCGCCATCCGCCGCGAGGATGTCGGACTATGGGCCGCCCAGCAAGGCATCGTCACCGCCCGGGCGGAAGGCTGAAATGACGCCGCCCGACGCGCGGGCGTCTCTTTGCGGGTCGCCCGGTCCGGCAAGACTCAGAGATCTTCGGCGGGCGGTACCTGCTTGATCAGTTCTTCCATCGTGGTCAGCCCCTGGGCGACCTTCAGGGCGCCGGAAATGCGCAGGGGGCGCATGCCTTCGCGGAAGGATTGGTCGCGCAACTTGGGAATTTCCAGATTGGGCCGGATCAGGCGCCGGACTTCCGGCGAGTTGAGCAGGATTTCGTAGACACCGACCCGCCCGCTGTAGCCGGTCATCCGGCATTCCAGGCAACCGACGGCGTGGAACAGATGGGTCGGCTCGGCGGCCTTCCAGGGCTGCACCAGCGAGCGCCAGGCGGCGCGTTCTTCCTCGCTGATCGGCAGGCTCTTCTTGCAGTGCGGACAGAGGGTGCGCACCAGACGCTGCGCCATGACACCGAGCAGCGTCGAATTGATCAGGTAGGCCGGCACACCGAGATCGAGCAGGCGCGTGATCGCCGCCGGCGCATCGTTGGTGTGCAGCGTGGACAGCACCAGGTGGCCGGTCAACGCCGCCTGGATCGCCATTTCGGCGGTCGCCAGATCGCGGATTTCGCCGATCATGATGATGTCCGGGTCCTGCCGCATCAGGGCGCGCACGCCGTCGGCGAAATCGAGCCCGATCGCCGGATGCACCTGCATCTGGTTGAACGCCGGCTCGACCATTTCGATCGGGTCTTCGATCGTGCACACGTTCACTTCCGGCGTCGCCAGGTGCTTCAAAGTCGTATAGAGCGTCGTCGTCTTGCCAGAACCGGTCGGCCCGGTGACCAGGACGATGCCATTGGGCAGCGCCGTCATCTGCTGCCAGCGTGCCTGGTCGTCCTGCGAAAAACCGAGCGAGCGGAAATCGCGGACCAGCACTTCCGGATCGAAGATGCGCATCACCAGTTTTTCGCCGAACGCCGTCGGCAGGGTCGACAGGCGCAATTCCACTTCCTGACCGCCCGGCGTCCGGGTCTTGATCCGCCCGTCCTGCGGCCGCCGTTTCTCGATCACGTCCATACGCCCGAGCAGCTTGATGCGGCTGGTCATCGCGTTCATCACCGTCATCGGTATCTGGTACACCTGATGCAGCACGCCGTCGATACGGAAACGGACGATGCCGAGATCACGCCGCGGTTCGATGTGGATGTCGGAGGCCCGCTGGTCGAATGCGTACTGCCACAGCCAGTCGACGATATGGACGATATGCTGGTCGTTGGCATCGTACTGGCGGTTGCCCTTGCCGAGTTCAACCAGTTGCTCGAAGCTCGACAGCCCGCTGGTCACTTCGCCCTTGGCGGAAGCCTTCTTGACCGAGCGGGCAAGGTTGAAGAATTCGATCAGATAACGGCCAATGTCCTCGGGATTGGCCATCACCCGGCGGATGTCCTTGCGCAGGATCTGGCGCAGTTCGCCCTCCCATTCGCGCAGGAAGGGCTCAGCGGTGGCCACCACCACCTCGCGCGTCGTCACCTGCACCGGCAGGATGCCGAAACGCCCGGCGTAGGCGCTGGACATCACTTCGCCGATGCCGGTGAAGTCGATCTTCAGCGGATCGATGTGGAAGTAGTCGAGACCGCAACGCGCTGCCAGCCATTCGGTCAGCACGTCGAGCGTCAGGAGTTTGGCTGGTGCCGACGGGGTGCGCCACTTCTGGTCGGCGATGACGATCAGCGGATGGACCTTGTTGCCGTGCAGCTTGCGCTCGATCTTCAGCGCCTCTGCCGCCTCGCTCTCGACCAAGCCATCGGCGATGGCCATTTCGAGCACCTCCGCCAGGGAAAGACGATGCTCATGTACTGCGCTTTCTTGCGTCGAATCCATTCTTGGGCCTGCCCGAGCCAGGAAAACAGCTTGCGACTATAGCCCAAAAACATGCCCCGGTTCTGCTTTTAAAACCCTTTTACGCCCTTCTGGCGCAGCGGTGCGAGCAAGCCGCTGAGCCCATTGTGATCAAGCTCATGCATCAGGGCGAGCAGGCGCCCGAGTTCCCCCTCGGGGAAACCTTCGCGGGCGAACCAGGCGAGGTAATGCCCGGGCAGGTCGGCAAGTAGACGCCCCTTGTACTTCCCGTAGGGCATCGTCCACTGCACCAGCAGTTCGAGATCTTTGGCCTGCATGAAAGAAACGGGGCCGCAGCCCCGTTTGCTCACTTGGCGGAAAGCACCAGCATCAGGTCGTTGATGCGTTTGACGAAACCGGCCGGATCGTCGAGCTGGCCGCCTTCGGCGAGGGTGGCCTGTTCGAAGAGCAGGGCCGCCCAATCGTCGAAACGGCTTTCCTCGTACTTCAGCCGGAGGACCGCCGGGTGCTGCGGGTTGATTTCCAGGATCGGCTTCGCGGCGGGAATCGGCTGACCGGCCGCCTTCAGCATGCGGGCGAGGTTGCCGGAAGGATCGTGCTCGTCGGCGACCAGGCAGGACGGCGAGTCGGTCAGGCGATGGGTGATGCGCACTTCCTTGACGCGCTCGCCGAGCGCGCCCTTGACCTTGTCGAGCAGTTCCTTGAACTCGTCGGCCGCCTTTTCGGCTTCCTTCTTCTCGGCTTCGTCTTCCAGCTGCCCCAGATCGAGCCCGCCCTTCGCCACCGATTGCAGGGACTTACCCTCGAACTCGGTGAGGTGACCGACCACCCATTCGTCGACGCGATCGGACAGGAGCAGGACTTCGATGCCCTTCTTGCGGAAGATTTCCAGATGCGGGCTGTTCTTCGCCGCGTTGAAACTGTCGGCGGTGACGTAGTAGATCTTCTCCTGGCCTTCCTTCATGCGGCCGATGTAGTCGGCCAGCGAGACCACCTGCTTGTCGCCGTCGCCATGGGTCGAGGCGAAACGCAACAGGCCGGCGATCTTGTCCTTGTTCGCGAAGTCCTCGCCGACGCCTTCCTTGAGGACGGCGCCAAAGGCTTCCCAGAACTTGGCGTACTTCTCCTTTTCCGCCGCGTCATCGCTGCTCGCCATGCCTTCGAGCAGGGAAAGCACCTTGCGCGTGCAGCCGGAGCGGATGTTGTCGATATCCTTCGATTCCTGCAGGATTTCGCGCGAAACGTTGAGCGGCAGGTCGGCGGAATCGACGACACCGCGCACGAAACGCAGGTAGAGCGGCATCAGCTTCTCGGCGTCGTCCATGATGAAGACGCGCCGGACATAGAGCTTGATGCCGTGGCGGGCGTTGCGGTCCCAGAGATCGAACGGCGCGCGCGCCGGGATGTAGAGCAGCTGCGTGTACTCCTGCTTGCCCTCGACCTTGGCGTGGGTCCAGCACAGCGGCTCCTCGAAATCGTGTGCGACGTGCTTGTAGAACTCGGCGTACTGCTCGTCGCTGATCTCGGATTTGCTGCGCGCCCAGAGGGCGTTGGCCTGGTTGACCGTCTCGTCTTCGTCGGTCATCACCTGCTCGCCGTCCTTCCACTCTTCCTTCTTCATCAGGATCGGCAAAGTGATGTGATCGGAGTACTTGCGGATGATCGACTTCAGCTTCCAGCTACTCAGGAAATCATCCTCGCCGTCGCGCAAGTGCAGGATGACGTCGGTACCGCGGCTGGCCTTCTCTACCATCTCGACGGTGTAGTCGCCCTCGCCAGCGGATTCCCAGCGAACCGCCTGAGCGGCATCCAGACCGGCGCGCCGGGAAACCACCGTCACCTTGTCGGCAACGATGAAGGAAGAATAGAAACCGACGCCGAACTGGCCGATCAGATGCGCATCCTTCGCCTGATCGCCGGTCAGCGCGGAGAAGAATTCCTTGGTGCCCGACTTGGCGATGGTGCCGAGATGGGCGATCGCTTCCTCACGGCTCAGACCGATGCCGTTGTCGGAAATGGTGATCGTGCGCGCCGCCTTGTCGAAGGCGATGCGGATCTTCAGTTCGCTGTCGTCGCCATAGAGCGCAGCATTGTTCAGCGCCTCGAAGCGCAACTTGTCGCAGGCGTCGGAAGCGTTGGAGATCAGTTCACGCAGGAAGATTTCCTTGTTGCTGTACAAGGAATGGATCATCAGGTGCAGCAGTTGCTTGACTTCCGTCTGGAAGCCGAGGGTTTCGCGGCTGGCGGTTGCTGATTCGGACATGCGTCAAACTCCCAATCGAGGTATCAAAAAGTACTCAGGAGTTGGGGATGAGCCAGCGTATTTCAAGCCATCCAAGGCAAATTTTCTTTGATTTACCCGGCGGGTAAACGGCAAAAGGCCCCGCCTAGAGAACTAGGGGGGGTCTTTTGGAATGGGAGCCTGGCGGTGACCTACTTTCGCGAGCGAGGTGCTCACTATCATCGGCGCGATTCTGTTTCACGGTCCTGTTC
>NZ_JBKJAD010000003.1:0-277454 GCF_048146105.1 Azonexus caeni | reverse complement strand
TCGCACCAAGACACCCACACCTATCGGTTGTCCTAACTTTTAAAGATCAATCCCGCCGCGCCGTCGCTTTCACTTCGTCATCAGCAGAGAAGCGAGATTATGAAGCAACTTCTCACTTCCGTCAAGCGTTTTGAAAAATAATTTTCAACTCACTTTTAAAACCAACTCTTTCAAACCCCAGAAACAAAACACCTGGATTTACCAAGCGCCTTACTTACTGGTTGCGGGGGCAGGATTTGAACCTGCGACCTTCGGGTTATGAGCCCGACGAGCTGCCAGACTGCTCCACCCCGCGTCCGTCAGAGAGGCCGAATTATGCCCAGCCACCGGACACTCGTCAACCCCTTTCCGCAAATTCTTTTACTCTGACAGCCAATCAAGCAGTGGAGTCCATTGTTCGACATCCCTTTTATGCCTGGCTTTTGGCGGATCGAACACCGTTCCCCCGGCAGCGGCGACGTTAACGTAATTTTGGGTATTGCGCAGATAAGCGACGATGGGAATGTCAAAATGGCGCAGGAATTCCTCCAGCATTGCTGCTGCGCGCGTCCGGGGATCAACCCGCATGGCAACGATACCAACCTTGGCGCGCGTGCCACGGATTTCACTCCTGATGGAATTCAGAAAGTCTTCCGTCGCGGCCATATCGAATACGGAAGGAACCAGCGGCACCACGACCTTATCTACAGCACGAATGTAGTCGCTCAACTTGTACCCCTGTAGGCCAGCCGGCGCATCAACAACAACCCAATCGGCGTCTCGCGGCAGGCTGAGCGTAATCTGGTTGCCACCAAAATAACCGGTAACCGGCGACAAGGACTGATCCCGGAATGCCATCCAGCGCAAAGCCGACTGCTGCCGGTCCAGATCACAAAGCGTGGTCACCTTGCCCTGGTTGGCAAAATACCCTGATAGATTGGTCGCCAGGGTGGTCTTGCCAGCCCCTCCCTTTGGATTCGCCACAAGCACAGCACGCATCTGAAACTCCCTGTTTGATTTGAGCATGATTATATTGCTCGCACCAGACGCGTCATAGATGCATAAAATAAGCACTTCACCAACCTGAAACTGCAAAATGATCACGAAAGTCGCCGGCGAACGCCAGGGTATCCAGTCCATCGAGGTCGGTTTCCGACTGCTTGACGTGCTGGCCAAGAACAACCGTCCCATGATGCTGCGCGATATTGCGAAGGGGGCTGGCATGGCGGCGGCCAAAGCCCACCGCTATCTGGTCAGCTTCATGCGTATCGGTATCGTCGAACAGGATGCCGGAACCGGGCGCTACGATCTGGGGGCTTACGCTCTGGAACTGGGGCTTTCCGGACTCGGTCGTCTCGACCCGGTCAGACTGGCCGGCCCGATCCTCGACAATCTTTGCGAGGACATCCATGAAACCGTCGCCCTCGCTGTCTGGGGAACACATGGCGCCACCATCGTCCGCATCGTCGACGCCGGCAGCCCGATCACCATCACCCTGCGCCCCGGGACGGTTCTTTCCCTGACCCGCTCGGCAACCGGACGCGCTTTCGCCGCGTTCTGTCGTTCGCCTTTCCTGAAGAAGATGATCGACAAGGAACTCCGCGAACAGGCTGACAGCAGCAAGACCGCCATCACGACCTGCCGGCGACAACTGGAAACGACGCTTACCGAAATCCGCGAGCGCGGGCTTTCACGCGCCAGCGGCAGCCTGACGCCCGGCATCAACGGCTTCAGCGCGCCGGTATACGATCACAGTGGCCGCATGGTTGCCGCCATTACTTCTTTGGGGACGATTGGCGAATTCGACGTCGAGTGGGAGAGCGATACGGCGAAACGCATGCTCGCAGCCGCAGCAGAACTATCGCATCGACTAGGCTACGGCAGTATTCAGGAATAGTGCTGGTGCCCCCGGTCGGAATCGAACCAACGCCTGATGATTACAAATCAACTGCACGACCTTCATGCTACGGGGGCTGACGCAGGGCCGGGATTATAGCCGATCGACAGAGTTCATTGATGACCACGCCGACCAATCCGTTTGAAATTGCCCGCGACACGCTCAAGCAACTGGCGCAAAAGCGTATCCCGCCGACGCCGGACAATTATCAGACCCTGTATCACGATATCGCCGGAACCAAACCCGCCAATTCGACTTTTCCCGAGCGGCAATTGCGCTCCCTGACGGAGGCCCTGCCCAGAAGCTCGCCTGATCAGCTACGTTTGGCGAGACAGCTTGACGAGGCGATCAAGCGCGCCGACTGGGATGCCTATCAGAAATGCCTGAGCACTTTCGTCGCCGGATTGGTCGAATCGCAGAAGTTGGCCTGGGGCGAACTGATCAGCGATCTGCTCCGGCAATGGGAAGCCAAGCACCAGGGACTCACCTCCGCCCGCAAACGCGAATCGCTCGAACATGTCCTGACCAGCAGCGCCAGCAACCCGGACAATCTATTCTCCCGCCTGCAGAACCTTCTGCGTTCGTGGGGCAACGGGCGGGAACACGAGGCCGGCGGTGGTCTGCCGGAAGTCTCCGAACTCGTCTCAGCGGCTCCAGCCGAAACAAAACCGCCGGCCAGTGCCAACGAACACAAGGAAATGCTGTATCAGCTCAGGGAGCTTTTCGCATTTACGCTGGAAACCGCGATCGCCACCCAATTGCTCGAGAGCCCCTCGCTTTCCAGCGATGCAAAACAACTGGCCCAGGCCATCAGACAGGCGAGAAACACGGAGGAAACGCAGGACTTCCTGGTCCGCCTCAAACGTTTTGCCTTCAAGCTCGAACTGCTCGCCGAAGACCAGCAGGAATTGCGCAAGAGCTTGCTCGGCCTGCTCCGGCTGCTGGTGGAAAACATGACCGAACTGGTCATCGACGACCGCTGGCTGCACGGACAGATCGAAGTCGTCCGCGAGATCATCGACAAGCCGCTGTCGCAGCGCAGCATCGACGATGCCGAACGCCGCCTCAAGGAAGTGCTGTTCAAGCAGAGCCAGTTGAAGGCGAGCCTGTTTGAAACCCGCGAGGCGATCAAGCAGATGCTGACCGGTTTCGTTGATCATCTGGCCAACTTTGCCGATGCCACCTCGGATTACCACGACCAGATTGAAGGCTTCGCCAACAAGATCAGTTCGGCGAACAACATTTCGGCGCTGGAAAACGTCCTCGCTGAAGTAATGCGGGAAACCCGCAGCATACAGGGCAATGCCAAGCGCTCGCGTGACGAACTGCTGGCAACCCAGCAGCGTGTCCGCGAAGCCGAAGCCCGCATCAGCGAACTGGAAAACGAACTCGCCAAGACCAGCGACCTGGTCCGCCACGACCAACTGACCGGCGCCCTCAACCGACATGGCCTCGAAGAGATGTTCGACAAGGAGCTGGCTCGTGCCAGACGCCACGATACCCTGCTCTGTGTCGCGCTGCTCGACATCGACAATTTCAAGAAGCTGAACGACTCGCTCGGTCACGACGTCGGCGACCAGGCGCTGGTCCATCTCGCTGCCGTCTGCCGCGAAACCCTGCGCCCGCAGGACACGATCGCCCGCTACGGCGGCGAGGAATTCGTCATCCTGCTCCCGGAAACCCGCCTCGACGACGCCGCCAACGCGCTGGCCCGGTTGCAGCGCGAACTGACCAAGCGCTTTTTCCTGCACGACAACGACAAGGTCCTGATCACCTTCAGCGCCGGCGTCACCCAGATGACCGCCAACGACGACCAAGGCAGCGTGATCAAGCGTGCCGACGAGGCGATGTATGTCGCCAAGCAGACCGGCAAGAACCGGGTTGTGACGAAACAGTGGACCCCATGACGGAGAGCCGCCTCGTGCCGGAAAGGAAATCGCCGCTCGCCAGCCGCCAGCATGTTCCGCTGCGCTTCCTCAAATCGTCGCTCGTCGTCGACAGCGAACTGACGCCCAACGGCGAAATCGCCGGCTGGCTGGAAGAAGAACGTCGCTCGGCCGGACTGTCGCTCGAACGCGTCCCCCTGGACCAGCTGGAAAACTGGGCGTTCACCGAAAACGGTCGCATCGCCCACCGCAGCGGCCGCTTCTTCGCGATCCAGGGCATCGAGGTGAGCACCGACTGGGGCGAGGTCCCGAACTGGGACCAGCCGATCATCGACCAACCGGAAGTCGGCTTCCTCGGCCTGATCGCCCGTGAATTCGGCGGCGTCCTGCATTTCCTGATGCAGGCCAAGGTCGAGCCCGGCAATCTCAACGCGGTCCAGATCTCGCCGACCCTGCAGGCGACCAAGAGCAATTATTCGCGCGCCCATGGCGGCAACGCGCCGCGCTACCTGGAATACTTCATCGACGCCCGGCCCGACGAAATCCTGCTCGATCAGTTGCAGTCCGAGCAGGGCGCCCGCTTCCTGGCCAAGCGCAACCGCAACATCATCATCGAGCCCGAGGGCGAACTGGCGCTTACTCCCAGCTTCAGGTGGCTGACGCTGGGCCAGATCAAGCACCTGCTGCGCCAGCCGAACCTCATCAACATGGATACCCGGACGGTCATTTCCGGGATTTCCTACGGCGAGTTCGACGATCGCGCCGAGTACTACTTCGACCTCTTCGCGCGCCACTTCTCGAGCAGCAACCTGCCCGCCATTTCGCTCCTCAGGTCTTTCCTCCACGCCGGCGACAGCCTGCACAGCATGGAAGAAATCCTGTCCTGGGTGACGCACCTGCGCTCGCGCTACGAACTGCACATCACCCGCAAGCCGCTTTCCGAACTGCGCCAGTGGCGGATCGAGCGGGATTGCATCCGCCACGAAACCAACCGCTTCTTCAAGGTGATCGGCACCCGCATCGAGCTGCACGGCCGGGAAGTGCGCAGCTGGTGCCAGCCGCTCATCGAGAGCGCCCAGGAAGGCCTGCTCGCCTTCATCATCAAGCCGATCAACGGCGTCTATCACTTCCTGGTCCAGGCCAAACTGGAGCCGGGCAATTTCGACATCATCGAGTTCGCGCCGACCGTCCAGTGCCTGACCGGCAATTTCCGCGACAACGAACCCGGGCAGCGGCCGCCCTATCTCGACTACGTGCTGTCCGCGGCACCCGAGCAGCGCCTGGTCGACACCATGCAGTCCGAAGAAGGCGGGCGTTTCTTCCAGGAACAGAACCGCAACCTGCTGGTTCTGGCCGACGACGAATTCCCGCTGGCGACCTCCGAAAACTACCGCTGGATGACCCTGAACCAGATCAAGCAGTTCATCCGCTTCAACAATTACCTGAACATCCAGGCACGCAGCCTGATTTCCGCCATTTCCTTCGCGTGATCAAGGCATGAGCATCCGCTTCGGCATCCTCGGCTGCGCCAGCATCGCCCGCCGCATGTTCGCGCCGGCCATCGCCCAGGTCGAGGAGGCAACATTGGTCGCCGTCGCCTCCCGCGATCCCGCTCGCGCCGCGCAGTTCGCCGCCGATTTCGCTTGCGCGGCGGCCAGCGACTACCACGCCCTGCTCGCCCGCGACGACATCGACGCCGTCTATCTGCCGCTACCGCCGGCCCTGCACGAAATCTGGGCCGTTCACGCGCTGGCGGCAGGCAAGCACGTCCTCTGCGAGAAGCCGCTGGCCACCGACCTTGCCGCGACCAGCCGCCTGGTCGAGGCGGCGCGCCGCGCCGGCAAGGTCCTGGAGGAAAACTGGATGTTCCTCCACCACCGCCAACTGCAGTTCATCAAGGACCGGCTCGCCAGCGGCCAACTGGGCGAAATCCGCCTGCTCCGGGCCAGCTTCGGCTTCCCGCCGCTGCCGCCGGACAACTTCCGTTACCGCGCGGCGCTGGGCGGCGGCGCACTGCTCGATGCCGGCGGTTACACCCTGCGCATCGCCCGCGAACTGCTCGGCGACCCGCTGACGCTGCTCGGCAGCCACTTGCAGACGCCGCCGGACAGCGAGGTCGACCGCTTCGGCAGCGCCCTGCTGCTATCGTCCCGGGGCATCACCGCCCAGCTCGCCTTCGGGTTCGACAGCCACTACCGCTGCGAGCTGGAAATCTGGACCGCCAACGCCAGACTGACCGCCCCCAGAATCTTCACCGCGCCACCGGGATTCAGCCCGCCGGTCCGGATCGAAACCGGACAAGGCGGCGAAGAACACACGATCGCCGCCGACAACCACTTTGCCAACGCCCTGCGCCACTTCATCCGCCGCATCGCCCGCCACGACACGGCGTGCGACGGACTGCTGCGCCAGGCCACGCTCACCGAAGCCCTGAGAACCCATGTCCGCCATCCATGTCACCAAACCGGCCCTGGCGCCGCTTGACGCTTTCGCCCGCAAGCTCGAGTCCGCCTGGGAAAGCGGCGTCCTGACGCACAACGGCCCGCTCGTTCGCGAACTCGAAGCCCGGCTCTGCGACTACCTGGCGCTGCCCCGGCTCGCCGCCGTCACCAACGGGACCATCGCCCTGCAACTGGCGATCCGCGCCCTCGGCCTGCGCGGCGAAATCATCACCACGCCGTTTTCCTGGGTCGCCACCGCCAGCGCCATCGTCTACGAAGGCTGCCGGCCGGTCTTCGTCGACATCGATCCGGAAACGCTGAACATCGACCCGGCGCAGATCGAAGCCCGCATCACCCGCCACACCAGCGCCATCCTGCCCGTCCATGTCTTCAGCAACCCGTGCGCCACCGGGCAGATCGGCGAAATCGCCGCCCGCCACCGGCTCAAGGTCATCTACGACGGCGCCCACGCCTTCAACGTCAGGCTGGGCGGCCAGCCGCTGGCGCTGGCCGGCGACGTCACCGCCCTCAGCTTCCACGCGACCAAGCTGTTCAACACCGGCGAGGGCGGCGCCTGCGTCACAGCCGACCCGGAACTCGACGCGCGCATCCGCCGCCTGCGCTTCTTCGGCCACGACGACGCGCGCAACATCGTCGACGACGGCACCAACGGCAAGATGACCGAGATCCATGCCGCGCTGGGCCTGGTCAACCTCGAATTCGCCGCCCCCGTCGAACGCAAGCGCCGTAGCGATTACGCGCACTACCTGGCCTGTCTCGGCAGCGCGCCGGCACTGCGCTTCCAGCGCATCGACCCGGAAGCCTGCAACCACAGCTACCTGCCGGTCATTTTCCCGGACGAAGACAGCCTGCTCGCCGCCGAGCAGGCGCTGCTCGCCGAGTCTGTCGTCGCCCGGCGCTACTTCTACCCGGCGCTCAACACCCTCGACCGTCTCTTTCCCTACCAGCCCTTCCCGGTCGCCGAAAGCATCTCCCGGCGCATCCTCTGCCTGCCGCTGTATTTCGAGCTCGGCATTGCCGACATCGAACGGATCAGCGGCATCGTCGTCGATTCGCTGGCCCGGCATTCCTCGGCAAAGCGCGCAACACCATGAGCCTTCCCCATCTCTTCATCTATGGCGCCGGCGCCTTCGGCAAGGAAATCCGCGATATCGCGCGACGCGCCAACCGGCAGGAACAGACCTGGGACAAGATCTTCTTCATCGACGATTTCGCACCGCCGGGCACCTGGTTCGGCGACTGCCAGTCCTTCCCGTTCACCTCGGTGCTGGAAGATTTCGACAGCGCCGCCATCGAGGTGGTGATCGCCCAGGGCGAACCGGTGCACCGCGAGACCCTGTACGGCAAACTGAGCCAATGCGGCATCCGCCTGGGCCGGGTCGTCGACCCCTCGGCGATCGTCTCGCCTTACGCCAGCGTCGGCGAAGGCGTTGTGCTGACGGCCTTCTGCAGCGTCGCCGCGGATGCTAAAGTCGGGAATAATGTCGCCGTTAATGTCCAGGCCATCATCGGTCACGACGTCGTCGTCGGCGACCATACGGTGATCTCGACGATGGTCAATCTGGGCGGCGGCACCCGCGTCGGGACCGCCACCTATATCGGCATGGGGTCGCAGGTGAAGGAACAACTGCGCATTGGCGACCGCAGCATCGTCGGCATGGGGTCGGTCGTTCACCATGACCTCGGCGACGACCTGATCGCCCTGGGCAATCCGGCGCGGGCCATGCGAAAAAACGAAACCCGCCGGGTTTTCAACAAGTAAGGAAAGGCACTCGCTCGATGAGCAATCAGGAAAAATACCAGCAGGTCTTCATCGAATGCTTCGGCGTCGCCGCCGATGCCCTCGGCGACAAATTCACCTACCAATGCGTTCCGGCCTGGGATTCGGTCGGCCACATGGGCATGATCGCGGCGCTGGAAGATACCTTCGGGATCATGATGGAGACCGACGACATCGTCGATTTCTCGTCCTACACCAAGGGAATGGAACTGCTCGGCAAGTACGGCGTGACCTTCTGAGGCAGTTGGCGTCGGCATGGACTTCATCGCCCGTCTAACCGAGTTCGCCGACCGGCCGCTGATCCAGGCCGACGACGCGAGCGTCCATCGCTACGCCAGCGTGCTCGAACTGGCGGCCGCCTTCGAACGGGCCGGCTGCGCCAGGCAACTGGTCTTCTGCCTGGCCGGCAACACGCCGGGCGCGCTGCTCGGCTACCTGGCGCTGCTGCGCTGCGGGGCGGTACCGCTGATGCTCAACAGCAGCCTGCCCGCCCCCCAGTTGAACGCGCTGATCGCCGCCTACCGGCCGGCCTTCCACTGGCTGGAGCGGCAGCGCGCCGCGGAACTGGCCGGCACCCGGGAAGCCGCCGCCCATGCCGACCATGTCCTGCTCGGCAGCGCAACGCCGGCCGACTACGCGATCCACCCGGACCTCGCCCTGCTGGTCGCCACCTCCGGCAGCACCGGCAGCCCGATGTTCGTCCGCCAGTCCCGGCGCAACCTCGCCGCCAACGCCGCGGCGATCGCCGAATATCTCGCCATCGGTCCCGACGAGCGGCCGATCACCACCTTGCCGCTGTCCTACACCTACGGCCTGTCGATCATCCACAGCCATGTCCTGCACGGCTGCCCGATCGCCCTCACCGGCAAGAGCTTCTTCGACCGCGGCTTCTGGGACTTCTTCCGGGAAGTCGCGCCGACCTCGTTCGGCGGCGTTCCCTATCACTATGAAATGCTGCGCAAGCTGCGTTTCTGGCGCATGACGCTGCCCGGCCTGCGCACGCTGACCCAGGCCGGCGGTCGCATGGCGCCGGAAATCGCCCTCGAAATGGCGGTCGAAGCCCGCCAGCGGGGCCTGCGCTACTACACGATGTACGGCCAGGCCGAGGCGACGGCGCGCATGTCCTACCTCGAACCGGAAATGAGCATCGAGAAGGCGGGCAGCATCGGCCGCGCCATTCCCGGCGGCAGTTTCAGCATGGAAGACGAGGCGGGGAACGAACTGAGCGACGCCGAAGCCAGCGGGCAACTGGTCTATCGCGGCGACAACGTCAGCCTCGGCTACGCGACGGGTTACGCCGACCTGGCGCGCGGCGACGACAACCAGGGCTGCCTGCGCACCGGCGACCTCGCCCGCCGCGACAGCGATGGCTATTACTACATCACCGGCCGCCTGAAGCGCTTCCTCAAGCTGTTCGGCCACCGCATCAACCTGCAGGACGTAGAGGACATGCTGCGCACCCGGGGCCACGACGCGGCCTGCGGCGGCGAAGACGATCATCTGGTGATCTACCTGAACGAAGCCGACGGCGCCGACGCCGGCGACCTCAAGCGCCAGCTTGCCGAGACCCTGCGCGCGCCGCCTTCGGCCATCGCCGTCGTCGGCGTAACGGCGCTGCCGCGCAACGACGCCGGCAAGCTGCGCTATGCCGAACTGGCCGGCCTGGCCGGAAAAACCCTGGCATGACGGCGGACGACTACCTGGCCGAGCTGGCGCAGTGGCTGGAAATTCCGCCCTTCGCGCTGGCCGCTTGTGACAAGACGCCCCGTCTCGCCGGCGCCCTGGCCCGCCTGACGCAACACCATCGCCGCCACTGCCCGGCCTACGCGCGCCTGCTCGACATCTTCGGCGATGACGCGACAGCCGCCGCTGGCCTTGCCGACATTCCCTTCCTGCCGGTCCGGCTGTTCAAGGAATACGAACTGGCCAGCGTCGCTCCCGACCAGGTGTTCAAGACGATGACCTCGTCCGGCACCAGCGGCCAGGCGGTTTCCCGGATCTTCCTCGACCGCGCGACGGCAGCCGGACAGAGCAAGGTGCTGGCCCGGCTGATGGCCGAGCTGATCGGCCGCCAGCGGCTGCCCATGCTGATCGTCGACGCGCCCGGCGTGCTCAGGGACCGCCAGCGCTTCTCAGCGCGCGGCGCGGCAATCCTCGGCTTCTCGCTGTTCGGCCGCGACCTCACCTATGCGCTGGACGACGACCTGCAGCCCGACCTGCCGGCGATCGAAGCCTTCCTCGCCCGCCATGCCGGCGCGCCGATTCTGGTCTTCGGTTTCACCTTCCTGGTCTGGCAGCACCTCTACCTCGGCCTGCGCGCCCTGGGCCGGCGGCTGGCGCTCGACAACGCGCTGCTCCTGCACGGCGGCGGCTGGAAAAAGCTGCAGGAGCAGGCCGTCGGCAACGCCGAGTTCAAGGCCGGGCTCAAGGCGCAGACCGGCATCGAGCGCGTCGTCAACTACTACGGCATGGTCGAGCAGACCGGCTCGATCTATCTCGAATGCCCGGCCGGCCACCTCCACGCCTCGCTGTTTTCCGACGTCCTGATCCGCAACCCGGCCGACTTCTCGGTCCTGCCGGCGGGCCAGAGCGGGCTGATCGAAACCCTCTCGCTCCTGCCCTTCAGCTACCCGGGGCACGCCCTGCTCACCGAGGATCTCGGCGTCCTGCTCGGCGAGGACGATTGCCCCTGCGGCTGGCGGGGCAAGTACTTCACCGTGACCGGCCGCGCCCCGAGCGCCGAACTGCGCGGCTGCAGCGATGTCCGGGCGAGCCATGAGTAAACGCCCGCTGCCCGCCGACCTGCCGCTGACGTACCACGCCGGTGCCGGCATCGCCGACATCGACTGCCGTCCGCTGCCGCCCTACGCGCCGCCGACGCTGGCCTTCCTCGCCGACCTTTCGCGCCGCCTGCTCGCCGACAGCGCCTGCCGGACCTTCCCCGACATCGCCGCCTTCGGCTACTGGTGCCGGCCGGCCAACCTGGCCCGCCTGGCCGCCGCGGCCGCCGGCCCGCAGCGGCGTCTCGGCCGCGGACTGGCGCTGCACATCGCGCCCGCCAACGTGCCGGTCAACTTCGCCTTCAGCCTCGCCTTCGGCATGCTCGCCGGCAACGCCAACATCGTGCGGGTACCGGCCGCGCCCAAGGAGCAGACCTTGATCCTGTGCGCCGCACTGCGCGAGCTGTTCGCCGAACCGGTGCATGCCCGCCTCGCGGCGATGAACCGCGTCGTCGGCTACCCGCGCGACGACGCCATCACCGCCGCCCTCTCGGCCTGCTGCGACGCCCGCGTGCTGTGGGGCGGCGACCGCAGCATCGCCCAGCTGCGGCAACTGCCGATGCCGCCGCGCTGCGTCGAGATCGCCTTCGCCGACCGCTACTCGCTGTGCCTGCTCGACGCGGCGAGCGTCGCGGCAAGCGACGCAGCAGCCTTGGCAAAGCTGGCCGGCGATTTCTACAACGACGCCTACCTGCTCGACCAGAACGCCTGCTCGTCGCCGCACCTGGTGCTCTGGCTTGGCGACGAGGCAACCGCCGCGCGCGCCCAGGCGGTTTTCTGGCCGGCACTGGCCGAGGTCGTCCGGGACAAGTACCCGCTGAGCGCGGTGCAGGCCGTGGACAAGCTGAGCGACCTCTGCCGGATCGCCCTCGAGCTGCCCGCCGCCGTCGCCAGCACGCGGCATGGCAACGCCATCTACCGCATCCGGCTGGCCGCGCTGCCCCCGGACATCGAACGCGTACGCGGCCGGCACGGCCTGTTCCTCGAATACGTCAGCCCGGACAGCGACTGCCTCGACGCCATCGTCGACGAGAAAACCCAGACCCTGACCTGTTACGGCGTCGACCGCGAACAGCTTGCCCAGACGATCGTCGACCGCGGCCTGCGCGGCATCGACCGCATCGTTCCCGTCGGCCGCGCGCTCGACATCGGTCCCGTCTGGGACGGTTACGATGTCGTCGGCGCGCTGTCGCGCATCGTCCATACGAAATAACAACCCAAATCAATGGATGCAGGAAAATCGATCAATGAACCCAATCCACAATCTCGTCAGTCTAGAAGGAAAGACCTGCCTCATTACCGGTGCGACAAGAGGTATTGGGCTCGCAACCGCTAGGCTGTTCGCAGAATGCGGGGCCACCGTGCTCCTCGCTGGACGCCAAGTCGAGAAGCTTCACGAAATTCGTGACGCTCTCAGAGCAAATCACGGCCCGGCACGGGCGGAAAGTTACGTTTGCGATATCAGCACTGAAAAGAATGTCAAGGCAATGTTCCAAGCGATTTTCAGCCGGGAGGGCCACCGTTTAGATGTTTTGGTTGCCAATGCAGGAATTCTCGAGGATGCACTCATCGGCATGGTGACATCTGAGCAAGTGGAACGGGTGTTTTCCACCAACGCCTTTGCCCTGATTTATTGTGCCCAATACGCCAGTCGTTTGATGGCAAAAACCGGGAACGGCGGTAGCATCATCAACATATCTTCAATCATCGGCCGCTATGGCAACGCAGGGCAAACGGTCTACAGCGGTAGCAAAGCAGCAGTAATCGGCATCACGAAATCTCTGGCCAAGGAACTTGCCCCAAAGAACATTAGAGTAAATGCGATCGCTCCGGGATTCATTGATACCGACATGGCCCGGAATCTGCCAGAAGCCAAATTCAATGAAAGGCTCGCCAACATCCGCTTGGGAAGAATTGGCAACCCGGTGGAAATTGCCTCAGCTGCGTTGTTCTTTGCCTCCGGGCTTTCAAGCTACGTTACAGGGCAGGTTCTTGGCGTCGATGGCGGTATGATTATTTGAATGGCTGCACCTCTCGTTCCTACCCTTGATCAACACGCGGTATTCCGGCGAACCGAAGTGCCAAATCAACCGGAGCAATTCATGAGCGACATTACCCACGCGGACTCACTGGTCTTGTGCGCCCCCACGGAAACTGCAGAAATTCCGACGTTTTCCCTCTCGGCAATCGGCAAAGCCCCCCTAGGACGCACCCCATATGCAAATAACTCGATTTCAAAAATATTCATTCCCTTGCTCCCGACCGACTTCACCAAAGCGGACACCCTTCGCGTTCTGCGCGAATGCCGGAGAATACTGAAACCTAAAGGAAAACTGCTGCTGTGCCATGAAGCCGTATCGACGTTGGCACTACGGGCGCAGCAATTGGATTTGCAAGAGCAGGCACACGATTGCGGGCTTGAGATATATCTTGAGGATAGCGAGCGACTGCCATTGCAGATAGCTCGAGTAAATGCGGCACATTATCTGTGCTTCGCAAAACCCCAAAAAAAACTACCCCCTCCTCGGGTCTCGATTGTAATTCCAGCCTTTCGTGTCACCTATCTTGAGAACTGTCTTGCCTCATGTTTGGCTCAGACCTACCAAGACCTCGAAATCATCGTACTCGATGATAGCCCAGACCGGGCAATCGAAACGCTTGTCGGTGACTTCATGGCCCGCGACAAGCGCATTTCCTATATGCGCAACACCCCACCATTGGGTGAAGCCGAAAATCTGACACGCGGCATACGACTAGCTTGCGGCGAATTGATCAAACCGCTGTGCGACGACGATGAACTCTACCCGCAAGCTGTGGAACGCCTGCTCGCAGCGTTTCTCAGTACGCCCGATTGCACACTGGCCAGCGGAAAGCGCCAACCCATCGATGCTAGCGGGAATTCACTGAGCCAGTACCCGATTGAAGGCCCTGCCGAAAACAGCAGCTGCATCGACGGCCGGGAGATCATCCTCAAAATCGGCGAATCGGGCATAAACTGTCTAGGGGAACCCTCGGCAATGATGTTCCGGCGTAGCGACATCCTCGCCATCCGGGAACGAAACATAATGTCCCTAGAAGGGAAAGCCTGCATCGGGCTCGGTGATGCCTGTACTGCGACCCACCTACTGTCGCGTGGCGACCTAGCCTTTGTCGCCGAACCCGTGTGCCGCTTCCGGGTACATGTCGGGCAAACACAGCGCCAGAAAGACACCCTGCGGGAATCGGAAAACACCTGGCGGCACTTCCGGGAGAGCATTGCAGCGCTTGGCTTCATGGCCGAAGGCGAGGCATTGCCGCCTCGTTCGGAACTCGAGTCGGGTATTGCCCATTTCCAAGCCGGGAATTTCGAAGCTGCGCTACACTCACTCTCTCGCTGCATTGTTACCAATCCCGACGAAGTCGAAGCCTATTTCTATCTTGCGCTGATCTGCGCGGCGCAGGGAATGATGCCGGAAAGCGCATCGTTCATTCACGAAGCCCTGATGCTGGCGCCGGAACGCAGCGATCTCCAGGCGCAGTTGGGAGAGTACTGTCTGGAGAAAGGGCATATCGAAGCGGGCCGGCAACACCTGGCCGAAGCCGTCGCCCGCCAAGCAGACCTGTTTCCCGCCTATCCCGGCCTGGCCGAAGCAATGCGTCAAAGCGGGCAACTGGCCGAAGCCGCCAAACTTCTGGAAAGCGTAGCCTCCTATCCCGGACCGGCACAATCCGCCATCGTTGCCAAACTGCTGGAGGTGCTCACACAGCAAGGTAACCTGGAGCGCATCGTGGCATGCTGCAACCGCGCCCGACAGGATCTGGCCCTGCAGGGGCTTGGTATCCGGCTGCAAACCCGGAGCGGAATCGACGCTCAGCATCTGCGCCAGGCACTGGAGCGCCTGCATAGCCGCCTCTGCCCGCCATCGCTACAAACTCCCGCGAGAAAACCGAAAGGTAACGGCTCGGTAAGAATCGCCTTTGTCCTCAGCGATTTTCAGCGCACCACGGCCGCACGACATCTCGAGCTTCTGTTGCGCCGTCTTCCCGTAAAAGACTTCCTTACCATCCTGGTCGACAACGACCCGAACACCCCTGGCAACGAACTGGCTGAACGTAGTGCGCTACTCGCTGACCGTTACATTCCCGCCAGCATGCTCGACGACGATGCCCTGGCTCAATCCCTGAACGATGCGGCACCAGACATCCTCGTCGACTTCGACGGTCCGGGCGCCCGCCAGCGACTGGCCGCCATCTGTCGTGTGAATGCACCGTTGAAGCTGTCGTGGAGCGACCTGCCCCCCTGGGGCCTAACGGGCCTGCGCCAGATGTGCGGGGAATGGCTCCAGCCGACGGAGAATGGTGGCGTGCCCCCGTTGGCACTTGACGGGCTGGGTGAGTTCCTCGAACTCCCTGCGACAGAAATTGTCCGCGCTGCCCACGAAGCCCCGCGATTCGCCTGCCTGACCCCATCCATCCGAGTCAGCGAAGATAGCTGGGACTGCTTTGCCTCCTTGCTGAAGCGCCTGCCGGACGCCCTTCTGGTCGTCAATCTGGGCGAACTGGCGGGCCCAGCCCAGCAGCGGATCGTTGACATCTTCGCCCGACGCGAAATCAATGCTGATCGGCTGCATTTCATCCGTGCTAACGACACCGAAGCACTCTGTGCAATCTGGAACGAAGTCGACGTCGGCCTCGCTCCACTGCACGGTGATGGCGACGACGCGCTGCCAACCTGCCTGTGGATGGAAAGGCCCTATGTTGCGCTGGACTCACCTCATTCCTGGTCCCGGCGCCCTGCAGCGCTACTACAACTCGCTGGCCTTGGCCATCTGGTTGCGGTCGACCGCGAAAATTATCAGAAAATCGCCGAACAGCTGATTCACACACCGCTTGCTGCGCCCGGGCGTGAGTGGCTCCGCAGATCACCGCTGACCGACGCTTCCCATTTTGTCGCCGACTTTGCCACCCGCCTTGCCAAGGCACTCATCGCATCATGAACAGTCTTCCCCGCATTTCAGTCATCATCTGCAGCATCGATGCCGGCAAGTTCGCTCAGGCCAGCCAGGGCTATCGCCAATTACTGGCGGAGTTCCCGCACGAAATCATCGGCATCCATGATGCGCGCTCACTGGCAGAAGGCTACAACCGTGGCATGCAGCGGGCAACGGGCGACATCTTCATTTTCTCCCACGATGACATCCTGATTCTCGACCGCCAGTTTGCTCGCAAGATCGTCGCCAGGCTCGAGGAATACGACCTCCTGGGTTTTGCTGGTGCCGACCGGATCATTGACGGCGCCTGGGCAATGGTTGATCTACCCTACCTGCACGGTGCCATCGCCCACGCCCCACCGGGCAGGCAGTTGCTCACGCTGACCCTGTTTGGTGCGCAGCAATGGCCGGTTGCTGCAAACATCAAGGCCATCGATGGACTGTGCATGATCGCCAGACGCGATGTCGCGCTGAACGTTGGATTCGATGCCGACACCTTTGATGGTTTTCATCTCTACGACATCGACTTCAGTTTTTCGGCCCACCGCGCCGGCTACCGGGTAGGTGTCTGTTGCGACATCCCGCTCATCCACTATTCGGAAGGCTCGTTTGATGCGGAGCAGGAGCGCTTTTCACGCCGTTTCGTCGAAAAGCATGCAGATCATCTCGATTCCGCGGCTTACGCGCGGGACAGCACAAGAAAACTGCTCGCGGCATCATTCAGCGACCCCGAGGCGCTGAAGCGTACCTGGTGCGAAGAAACCTTCAGGCGTAGTACGATTGCCATGCTGCGACGGGCAAACCTCCCCGTCCTCATGGCGAACGAAATGCCCGCCGTCGCTGCGCATGACGGAGATAACCGGCAAACGGAAACAGTACTGGAAAGCGATGCCAGCCTGCCAAACCGGCCGGAAACACAACCTACGGAAAGCCCGACGCCCCCGCCCGAGGAAGCCTATCAGCGCTGGATCGCCGCGCGCACGCTGACACCGGATGACCTCCGGCAACTGTTGCCGGTGGACGGTAGAAGTGAAATCACGACGACCACCTTCCAGATACTCCTCCAGCTTCCCCTTGGGGGCGACTCCTTGCTGGCCGACACCCTGGACAGTCTGGCCGCTCAACACACCGGCAACTGGCGGCTCGACGTGATTACAAGCCTGCCCGCCCCGGCGGGCATCGAGGAAATACCCAACATCGGCTGGCACGAAGTGGCCGCTGGCCAGCCGGTCGACATGGCAGCATTGGTGGAGGCGGCCGCCGCCGACTGGGTCCTGGAACTCCCGCCCGGCGCACGCCTCGACTCCCTGTACCTGTGGCGGATCGCCACGGAAGCCGCCCGCTCGCCCGCCACCCAGGCCTTTTTCGTCGACGACGACTGCACCGACCCGGCCGGCCAGCGCCAGGCGCCGCGTTTCAAACCGGGCTGCAACCCGTCGCGGCTGCTTGCCAGCGACCTCGCCGGCCCGCTCTGCGTGCGCCGCCCGGCCTATCTCGCCAGCGCAGCCGGTGCGCCACCGGCCGGCAGCCCCTGGTTCAGACAGCTGCTCGCCATTGCCGAACAGCACGGCTGGGCAAGCATCGGACACGTTGCCGACGTCCTGCTCACCTACCCGCAGGCCTTCCCCAGCGACACCGAGGCCTGCCTGCACGCCCTGCTCGATTTCCTCGGCCGGCAAGCGCCTGGCGCGGAAATCGTGCCGGTCACCGGCCAGGCCTGGAACATCCGCTATCCGCTGCCGTCGCCCCCGCCCAAGGTGTGCATCGCCCTGCTCTCGCAAGGGCAGCTCGACCTGCTGGCGCGCTGCCTGAACACCATCCTCAAGCTGACGCATTATCCGGACTACGAAATCCTGCTCGTCGTCGATGCCATGGCCGGCGACAGCGAACTCGACGACTGGCTGAGCAGCGACGCCACCGCCGGCGTGCCAGGGCGAATCCGCGTCCTCCGCCCGTCGTCGCCAGGCAACCACGCGACGCGCTGCAACCAGGCGATGGCGGCGAGCGACGCCGACTACGTCGTGCTGCTGCGCGAGGAAGCCGCCATCGTCCAGGAACAGTGGCTCGACGAATTGCTCCGGCCACTTCTGCAGCCCGCCGTCGTCGCCGTTGCCCCGCTGCTGATCACCCCCGGCAAGGCGGAAATCTGGGCCGCCGGCTGCGTGCTGGGCCTGATGGGCAGCCGCGGCTATCCCGAGCAACAGAAGATCACGCTCGGCCAGCCGGGTTATCTCGAACACGCCAGCGCGCCGCGCGACACCAGCACCCTGTCTTCCGGCTGCGTGCTGTGGCGGCGCGCCGACTACCTCGAGGCCGGCGGCATGGACGAGGCAGTTTTCGGCGACCATCAGGCAGATGCCGACGTCTTCCTCAAGCTGCGCGCCAGACAACGCCGGCTGCTCTTCCAGCCGGCTTCGGTCGTCGTCTTCAACGGTCCGGAAAGTCCGACACTCGATTACGATCCCGCCTACAAGGCACAGGCGGCGATCGCCGGCGAACGGGCGGAGCACGAACTCAATGCACGCTGGGGCCGCGCCGTCGCCGTCGACCCCTTGTGGAACCCCAACCTGTCGCTGACCACGACAAGCCTGCTGCCGGAAACCAAGTACCGGGCGCAATGGCAGTTCCTGCCCAGCGACCGGCCACGCATCTTTGCCTGCCCGATCCCCAACGGCCAGGGCGACTACCGCATCACCTCGCCGCTGAAAGCCGCCCGCAAACTCGGCCTGGCGAGCCAGTGCGTGTGGATGCAGAGCACCAAGAACCCGAACTACCTGACCGTCCCGGAGCTGCTTCGTCTCGCACCGGACACGGCCATCGTCCAGAACTACATCTTCGACCGTCCGCTCGCCGCGCTCGATCGCTGGCACCGGGCGCCCGGCCGACCATTCACCGTCTACGCGCTGGACGACCTGATCACCGGCCTCGACCCGAGCAATCCGTTCTTCAAGAACATCCCGGCCAACGCCCGCGCCCGCCTGCAATACGCGCTCGACCGCTGCGACCGGATGGTCGTCTCCACCGATTTCCTGGCCGACCGCTACAGCAGCTTCATCCGCGACATCCGCGTCGCGCCCAACTGTCTCGAACAGGAAATCTGGCTGCCGCTGCGCAGCCAGAAGCGCACCGGCAAACGGCCACGCATCGGCTGGGCCGGCGGTTCGACGCACCACGCCGACCTGCTGCTGCTCCGCGAAATCATCGAACGCACCCGCCACGAAGCCGACTGGGTCTTCTTCGGCATGTGCCCGCGCGAAGTCCTGCCGCTGCTCGCCGAATTCCACGACACCATCGCTTTCGAGGACTACCCGGCCTATCTCGCGTCGCTGAATTTCGACATCGCCGTCGCGCCGCTGGCGCAGACCGAGTTCAACCGCGGCAAGAGCAACCTGCGCCTGCTCGAATACGGCATTCTCGGCATCCCGGTGGTGTGTACCGACATCGACCCCTACCGCGACAGCCCGGCTTGCCGCGTTCCCAACATCGCCGACGCCTGGGTCGAAGCCCTGCGCGCCCGCATCCACGATGCCGATGCGCGCGAACGCGAAGGGGTCGCCATGCGCGACTGGGTCTGTCAGAATTACCTGCTGGAGAATCGCGTGAATGACTGGCTGGCCGCCCATCTTCCGGACTGATTTCCCGACATCGAAAGTTTTTTTGAAAATGCACTAAAGAAGTTCCGAGCCACGTCGTTAATCAACCTGTCAGCGGAACGATCTCCGCATCGGCGGGGTGTTAAAGGCCAAATCGAAACAGGGCCGACCCAGAAGATCAATTTTTCAGGAGAAAGAAAATGTCGCAAATCAACACCAACACCTACTCGCTCAATGCCCAGAAGAACCTGGCCAACAACTCGCGTGGTCTGGCTTCCGCTCTCGAGCGTCTCTCCTCCGGTCTGCGCGTCAATTCCGCCAAGGACGACGCGACGGGTCTGGCCTCCGGCATGAAGATCGATGCCTCCGCCCGCCTGACCGCCGTTGAAATCCGCCAGCAGTCCGACACCATTTCGTCGGCGCAAATCGCTGACGGCGCGCTGTCGGTAGTCGGCGATATCATGGCCCGCGTCATCGAGCTGAACAAAATGGGTGGCGGATCGGCCGAAATCGCCAAGCTGACCGCCCAGGCTTCCACCATCCAGAGCGACGCCAACGCCGCCATCCAGACCTTCGGTGGCACCACCTTCACGACCGTCGCCGTGGCCGGTACGGAAACGGCAGCCTCGGCACTGACTGCGGTTTCGTCGGAACGGACCAATCACGGCGCGACGATGAACAACGCCGAATTCGCCATCCAGGCCAAGCGCGCCGCCTACGAAAATCAGCAGGCCGCCCGTAGCCGGATCATGGATGCCGACTTCGCCGAAGAAACCTCGCGTCTGTCCCGCTTCCAGGTGCTGCAACAGGCTGGTACGGCGATGATCGCTCAAGCCAACGCGCTCCCGCAAAACGTACTTTCCCTGCTCCGCTAACTAGTTCGGGTCAGTAGTTTTGAGGTGTGGTGGCTTGCAAAAGCCCCACACCTCTTTGTGCTTTAACTCGGGAGCATGAAATGACGATCGAATCCATCAGTACCAACGTCGCGGCGCCGCCCATCTCCGGAGCGATGGGCAGTGCAGGCGCAGCCGTCAGACAGGCGCCCGCGCAGACGTCGGGTACAAGCGCCCAGACCCGGTCGGCGCAAACGGCAAATGCCAGTAGCCAGACGACGCAGAGTGTTGCGCAAGCACAGGATCGCAAACCGCAGAGTCTCAGCGACACGCCGCTCGAAGACGCCGTGAAGAAACTCACCGACTTCGTTTCGACCATCCACTCGGAGATCAGCTTCTCGGTAGACGAAGCCTCGGGAACGCGCGTAGTCAAGGTTCTCGACAGCCAGTCCAAGGAAGTGATCCGGCAAATCCCCTCCGAGGAAGCGATCCAGCTGGCCCAGGCACTGGACAAGCTGCAAGGCCTCTTCGTTCGCGATAAAGCCTGACCCGTCCGATCTTTTCGGAGTAAAACATCATGGCAAGCTATAGCTCACTCGGTATCGGCGCGGGGGTTGACCTGCAAAGCATGCTGACCAAGATCATGGACGCGGAAAGAATTCCGTTGAACATGCTGGAAAGCAAGATCACGACGACCGAAACCAAGCTTTCGGCGTGGGGAACGCTGAAGTCGAAACTGTCGACGCTGGAAACCAGCAGCACCACGCTCAGTTTCGAGTCCAGCCTGCAACGCCGTTCGGCCACCGCAGCCGACACCTCGATCGTTTCGGCCAGCGCCTCCTACAACGCTGCAGTGGGCAGTTACGGGATCGAGGTTACGCAACTTGCCAGCGCCCAGAAAAGTTTCACCAACGAGTATGCCGCTGGAACGACCTTCGGCCAAGGCGACCTCAACTTCACGATCGCCGGCCAGGCCAAATCGATCAGTCTGACCGGGCAATCAAGCTACACCCTCGAAGAAGTCGCCAACCAGATCAATGAAAACAAGATCGGCGTAACGGCTACCGTCATCACCACCGCCTCCGGTACACAACGCATGGTGCTCAGCGGCGACGACACAGGCGCCAGCAACGCCTTCAGCCTGGACTCGACGATGACAGCGTCCGGCGGTCAGTCCTCCCTTGGCAGCTTCGATACGAGCACCGTCGGTCTGGCCCGCACCGACGCCCAGAACGCGCTGATGAAAATTGACGGCATTGATGTCAGTTCGAGCACCAACAGCTTTTCCAGTTCGATTACCGGATTGACCATCAACGCCACCAAGGTCGGCAGCACGACGCTGACCGTGGCCACCAACAAGGACAGCATCGTCTCGTCGGTTCAGTCCTTTGTCGATGCATTCAATGCGGTCGTAGACGACATCAAGGGCAACTCCACCTACGATGCGACGACCAAGGTCGGAGGTGCATTTTCGGGAGACAGCGCGGCGCGCGGCATTCTGTCCAGCCTGAACGAGGCCAGGACCACCGAACCGGCCGGGGTCGCCGACAGCAGCTTCAAGACGCTGTCCGATCTCGGAATTTCCATCCAGTCGAACGGCAAGCTGTCGCTGGATAGCACAGCGCTACAGGAAGCACTGAGTGAGAATTCCGGCGATGTCATCAAGACACTGAACGCCTACGGCAACGCCTTTGGCGATGTTCTCGCCGACTTCCAGGGAAGCGACGGCATCGTCAGCAACCGGGTCAACGGTCTGACCTCCGCCTCGGCAAAGTTCGCCGACGACAAGGAAGCCATGGAATTGCGCCTTGAACTGATCGAAAAACGCTACCGCGCGCAATTCACCGCGCTGGACACATTGGTATCGTCGATGAGCACGACCAGCAGTTATCTGACGCAAACATTCGCGGCCCTGAGTTCATCGAGCAGCTAACTCTCGCTATACTGTCGCAACCCTGCTTCAATGAGCCAGTAACCCATGTTTGCCAGTTCCCCCAACGCCTACAAACAGATCGGGCAGGATGCCGATATTCTGGGCGCCGATCCGCACCGTCTGATCGTCCTGCTGTTTGACGGCGCCGACGCCGCCTTGCTCAAAGCCAGGGCCTGTCTCGAACAGAAGGATATCCGCGGCCGCTCGGACGCACTGATCAAGGCCATCGACATCATTTCCCATGGTTTGGCGGACAGTCTCAACCTTGAGCATGGCGGCGATCTCGCCAAGAACCTGAGCGCACTTTACGAATACATGGTCAGCCGCCTGATCTATGCCAATATCCACCAGGACGAGCGCGCCATCACCGAGGTGCAGAAGCTGCTTGGAGAAATTGGCGGCGCCTGGCGCGAAATGGGCGACAACCTGAGAAAGCAGGCTGCGGCTGGAGGACCCAAGCCCTGAACGAAAAAACCCCGCAAGGGAACACCGCCTTCAGCGACCTGTCGGCAGCGCTGGACGCCTTGCTCAACCTGCTCCGCCAAGGCAACTGGGAAGCCATCGCCGACCAGCAGACGGCTCTCTTGCCGGCGCTCGAAGCCGTCAGAAACCCGGCCCTGGCTCGGGAAAAGGCCATCTCTCCCGTTCAATTGGCCAGTTTGCAGGAAAAGCTTCAGCAAGCCATCGGCGAATGCCGCGAACGTCAGGCGCAAATCGCGCCTTTGGTAGAAGCCTTCACGAAAAACCGCCCGCCGCAATCTAGCTCATGATTCCGCCGGATGTCGCCAGTTCGCTACGCTCGGTATTGACCGAGTCGCAGAACGCGACCCAACAGCCCCAGCAAACCCAACCTGTCGCGGCGATCCAGCGCATTGCCGACGTTCTCGGCAACCTCGTGCCAGGACAGCGGATCATGGCCGAAATCCAGGGCATGCAGGCCAACGGCACCTACCGGGCGATGGTCGGCCAGCGGGAAATCACCCTTTCCCTGCCGTTTTCGGCCAAAGCCGGCGACAGCCTGGAACTCGAAGTCACCGAATCCGACGGCAAGCTGGCTCTCGCCTTCGTCGCCAATCGTGGCGAACCCGCCGCCAAAGGACAGCCGGTTTCGGTTGCCACTTCGCTGAGCAATACCGGCCGCATGATCGGCGATCTGCTGCAGGAACTGACGGTGGACGGCAAGCGGGCACCGGCCGCGCCGCTCAACGGCAACCAGGCGCTGGTACAGAGCATGCCGAAAGATGCCGCACAACTGGTTCCCGTACTGAGACAGGCCCTGACGCAAAGCGGCATGTTCTACGAAGCCCACCAGGCGCGCTGGGCCTCTGGTCGGCTGCCGACCGAGCAATTGCGCCAAGAGCCGCAAGGCCGGCTCCCCGCACCGGCCAATCCGCAAAATCAGGGAAGCAGTCCCGCGCCGACCGCTTCGCCCCCTCAGCCCGCAGGCGGACCAAGCCCGGCGGCGCCAGGCCTCCCCGGCGGGGCTGCGATGAACAGCGCCCCCACCCTTCCCGGTTCTAACGGAGCCGCGCCCCCTGCCCCCGGCGGCAGCGCCCCGGCCGTCAGCGGCATCCCAACTCCGACGGCGCCTCCCCTCGCCGACAGCACGCCCCCCACGGCCAGCGCCAACCCGGCCAACCAAGCCCAGCCATCCCTGCCCCCGGAGCGCCCGCAGACATCCCCAACACCCCCTCAGCAAGCTCAGGCGCTTGCCGGCCAGACGGCAACGCCACCCGAAGCGCCATCCAGCGCTGCAAGCCCCCCGCAAACATCGACAGCGGCGCCTTCTACCCCAGCCAATCCGGGGTCAGGCTCAGTTCCCGCGAACAGCGCTACGCCAACCGCACCGAATCAAGCCCCACCTACTCAGGCCGCACCTGTTCAGACCGCAGCTGCTCAGGCGGCGCCACCAGCCAGCACCACCCCGACATCAGCGGCAATAGCAAGCGGCCCCAGCCAGACCCCGCCCTCTAGCCCGCGAACGAGCTTGCCCGAAAATACCCGAGCAACCCCCGCCCCCTTGCCGCCACCGCTAATCAGGCAAGGCAATCTGACCTACGAAGCGTTTCCGCCACGAAACGCCTGGCTGCCCCAGGGGGCTGAAACGCAGATGCCGGCCACTGCGTCCGCAACCACACCACCTCCTCCCCAGCCATCGCCGCCTCCCGCCAATGCCCAGCGCGCCGAGGCTGGTCAGCCGAGCCTGGCATCGCCGGCTACCCCCCCGCAGGACGAAGCGGCACCTGTCAAAACAGGCAGCAGCCCCGCCAGCCCTGCCGAGATCAGCCGGGACACCGGTCGAACTCCGATCGTCTCCACCGCAGGCACGGAGAAAGCCCTAGCACCAAGCCCGCCGGCTGGCCCGGCAGGCATTCCGCGTGACATCGCACCGCTCGTCCAGCAACAGCTCGACGGCCTGGCCAACCAGAATTACGCCTGGCAAGGCCAGATCTGGCCGGGGCAAAACCTGTGGTGGGAAATCGGCGAAGATCCGGAAAGCCGCGGCGGCGGCGACGAGGAAGGCAAACGCTGGCAAACCCGCCTGAAACTGACACTCCCCGTTCTCGGTGAGGTTGACGCCAGTATCTCGCTGCAAGGCTCGGGGCAGATCAGCCTGCGCCTGGCCGCCGGCGATGCGGCAAGCGCGACGCAGTTGCAGGAACGCCTCGCCGAGTTGCGTCGGCAATTTGAAACCGCCGGTCTGTCGATTGGCCAGATGCGTGTCGATCATGAGCCCCACCGCGAAGCCGAACCCGCTGCGTGAAGCGGTTGCACTGGCCTACAGCCAGACCGAAGCCGCGCCCCGCGTTGTCGCCAAGGGCAAGGGGCTGATCGCCGAGCAGATCATCGCCAAAGCCAGGGAACACGGGGTTTACGTCCACGAATCGGCCGAACTGGTCGCCTTGCTGACCCAGGTCGATATTGACGAACACATCCCGCCGCAGTTATACATGGCCGTCGCCGAACTACTGGCCTGGCTGTACCGGATCGAACAAGGCGAGCATCCGGAACCACCCAAGGTCTAACCCGATCGAGCAAAGCGCCACCATGCCCACCGTCAGCAACACCGCTTCCACGACCTTATTCGAAATCGACCAACCGGACCAGTTCGGCCAGTTCATCCAGAGCAACCCGCTGGAAATCCTGCGCAATCTGCACGCGCTGACCAGACAGGGGGGATTCGTCAGTGTTTACTTTGATCGCGGTGAAAAATTTTTCCTGAGCACGATACTGGCCGTCGACGAAAGTCGACGCAGCATCGTGATCGATGCCCCACGCCAAGCGGAAGTCCTGCAGCAAGCGATGCACGCCGACATCGCTACCCTGTGCGCCAATCTGGAACGGATCAAGATTCAGTTCCATCTGCAGCGTCTGCAGCCAAATACCTGGGAAGACCGCGAAGCGCTGATCAGCCCCCTGCCGGAAAAAATGCTGCGCCTGCAGCGCCGCGAATTCTTCCGTATCCAGACACCGCTACTCAATCCCCTGCGCTGCCGCCTGATTCGCCAGCACGGCGATGGCCGTAGCGAGGTTTTCGAGTTCCCGCTGCACGACATCAGCGGCGGCGGCGTCTGTCTGATCGCACCGATAGAGATGGCGGAAAAATTTTCCCTGGGCGAACTGTTTGCCGATTGCCGCCTGGACATTCCCGGCGAAAGCGTGCTCTCGGTCAATCTCCGGGTGCGCGAACTGGCCCAGCTGGAAATGCACGACGGTCAGCCGCAGCTAAGACTGGGGTGCGAGTTCTTCAACCTGCCGGGCACCCGACTAAGCCTGATCGAGCGCTACATCACCCGGCAGGAACGCGAGAACAAAGCCCGACTCAACGGCTACGTCTGATCGGCCAGCGCTCAGACCTGCATGTTCATCACGTCCTGATAGGCCGTGACGAGCTTGTTGCGGACCTGAACCATCTCCTGGAACGAGACACTGGCGCTCTGCAGGGCGATCATCACTTCGTGCAGATTCTGGTTGCTGTCACCGGCGGCAAGTTTTTCCGCCATCTGGTTGGCCGATTTCTGGGCCTCGTTGACCTTGTCGATGGAGTTTTTCAGCACCTCGGCAAAATCGGTCACGCCGGCCGTCGTGCCGGAATTCCCGGCAGCGGGCAGGCCAGAGGCCTGCGCGGCGGTTGCCCGCAACGTGCTCAACATCTGTTCGATACCCTTGGTGTCCATCTGTCACTCCTTTTCGCAGGCAATTCAGAGCAAGAAGCAGGCCAATATCAGTCCTGATAGTGACCTTCCTCGCGATACTGCTGCAACTTGTAGCGCAAGGTCCGCTCGGAAATCCCCAGACGCTCGATCGCCAGCTTGCGCGAACCGCCGACTTCGGCCAGCGTCTGCAGGATGTGCTCGCGTTCGAGATCCTTGATGTTTCTATTATCGCCGTTTTTCGCGGCGACCGGCTGCCCGGCGCCAACCGCCGTCGTCGCCGCCGGCACCACCGCGTTAGCCGGCAAGTTCAAATGTTCCGCCGCGATTTCCTGCCCCGGCGCCAGGATCAGCGCGCGCTGGATGACGTTTTCCAGCTCCCGGACGTTGCCCGGCCAGGCGTGCACAGTGAGCGCCCGCTCCGCCGCCGGCGACAGGCGCATGCCGGTGCGTCCGAAACGACTGCCATGCTCGGCGATGAAATGGCGGGCGATCGGCACGATATCGAGCGGCCGCTGGCGCAAGGCCGGAATCGCCACCGGGAAGACGTTGAGCCGGTAGTAGAGGTCTTCGCGAAAGACCCCGCGAGCCACCGCTTCCGCCATGTCGCGGTTGGACGTGGCGACGATGCGGATGTTGAGCGCCACCGGCTTCTTGCCGCCGACCCGCTCGACTTCCCTTTCCTGCAGCACCCGCAGCAGCTTGGCCTGCAGCCCCAGCGGCATTTCCGTGACTTCGTCAAGTAGCAGGGTACCGTCCTGCGCCTGCTCGAACTTGCCGGCCTGGGCCTGCTGCGCCCCGGTGAAGGCGCCTTTCTCGTAGCCGAACAAGGTCGCCTCGAGCAGACTGTCGGGGATCGCCGCACAGTTGATGGCGACGAAAGGCCCGTCGCGCCGGGCCGAGTTCCGATGAATGAAGCGAGCGACCACTTCCTTGCCAACCCCGGATTCTCCGGTAAGCAAAACCGTCGCATCGGTCTGGGCGACGCGCCCGGCGATGGCAAACAGGTCGCGACTGGCCGGGTCTTCGGCGATCACCCCGGCATCACCGCGGGCGGCCGCCAGCTCGTACTTGTTGATATGCGCGAGCAGCGCCTGCGGCTCGAAGGGCTTGAGCAGGAAATCGCAGGCACCGGAGCGCATCGCATCGACCGCCTTGTCCACTTCCGCGTAGGCAGTCATCAGGAGCACCGGCAGGTGCGGCAGGTGGGCGCGGATTTCCTTGAGCAGGGTGATACCGTCCATCGGCATCATGCGCACGTCGCTGACGACGATCGAGAAGGCCTGTTCGTCGAGCGCGCGCAAGGCCGCCTCGCCGCCATCGACGGCGCGATAGCTGCGGCCGGCAAGTTCCAGCGTGTCGCCGATCGCCTCGCGCAGGCTGGGATCGTCCTCGACGACGAGAACCGGCAGGTTATGTTCGCTCATTGCTTCACTTTCATTTCAGTCTGCCGCCACCGGCAAGGTCATCACGAACTCGGCACCCTCGCCGCTCGCCGGCGCGATCTCTATCGTCCCGCCATGCGCGCGCGCGACACCGAGGGCGATGGCCAGGCCAAGACCGGTGCCTTGGCCCTTGGTCGTATAAAACGGCTCGAAGATCCGCCCCCGCTTCTCCGGCGCAATACCCGGCCCGGCATCGCGCACCGACAAGCTCAGCCAGTCCTTGCAAAAATTGCCGGTCAGGCAAATTTTGCCGCCCGCCGGCGTCGCCTGCAGTGCATTTTCCAGCAGGTTGACCAGGGCGCCGAACAGCGCCTTGCGGCTGCCGACGATTCTCGCATCGCCACATTCGTCGACCAATACAAATTCGATGCCATGTTCGCGCATCAGGGCGTCCATGGTCTGCGCCGCGTCCGCCAGCAGTTCGCCAGCCGGGATGATGTCGTGACCGATGCTCTCGCCGCGCGCGAAAAGCAGGACATCCTGGATCAGCCGTTCAAGTCGTCGCAACTGGCCGGTCGCCTTCTCCGAAAAACGGCTGCGCGCCTCGTCGCTGATCCCCGGCTGGCCCAGGTTGGAAGCGTGCAGCAGTGCCGCCGCCAGCGGCGTGCGCAACTGGTGCGCCAGCGATGCCGCCATTTCGCCCATTGCCGCCAGGCGCTGGCTGCGTTCCAGTTCTTCCTTCATCCGCTGCGCCGAGGTGATGTCGTGGATCAGCAGCAACTTGCCGTCGCCGGAAGGCAGCGTACTTTCGGCGATCGACACGCGCGCCTCGCCGAGCAGCCATTCACCGACGGTCAGCGTCGGCGCCAGCGACTGGCTGACCACGTCGCCCCAGTGCTGCCCCACCACCGCCTCGCCGAACATGGCGATGGCGGCGGGATTGACCGCGGTGACCCGGGCGCCCTGGTCAAGCAGGACGACCCCCGCCGGCAAAGCGTCGAGCAAAGAGGACAGGCGCTCCGACAAAGCCTCCTTTTCCCGGTACTGGCGACGTAATTCGCCATTGGCGACGGCCAATTCCTCGGTCAGCGAAGTCACCCGCGACTGCAGGGCTTCATAGGCCTGGGTCAGCTCCGCCGAGACCTGGTTGAACATGGCGAATGCCCGCTGCAATTCGGCGGCTTTATCGGCCGCAACGGGTTCGGCGGCCTGGCTTGGAGGGTTTGTCATTAAAATGATCGGGTGCATTCGGCGCCGGTAATAGTAGAATATTTCTAGGAAAATTTGGCTTCCCGATTGATTCTTCTTCTGTTTCTCTTTGATCGACCCGGCACTTGATGGCAGCAACCACCGATACCACCGCAGGAAATGCACCCCCTGAAAACCAGGTGCAGCGCCTGCGCGAGGCCTTCAACCGCCTCAGCGAGCGGCAGAAGATCGGGCTGGCCGTCGCCATCGCGGCGATCGTCGCGCTGATCGTCGGCTCCATCCTGTGGAGCCGTCAGCCGGACTACAAGGTTCTTTTCTCCAACCTCGACGAGCGCGACGGCGGCAACATCGTCGCCACGCTGGAACAGCAGAACATCCCGCACCGCATGTCGAGCACTGGCGCCATCATGGTGCCGGCCGAGCGCGTGCACGAAGTGCGCCTGAAGCTCGCCTCGCAAGGCCTGCCGCGCGGCGGCATGATCGGCTTCGAGCTGATGGAAAACCAGAAGTTCGGGATCAGCCAGTTTGCCGAGCAGGTCAATTACCAGCGCGGGCTGGAAGGCGAACTGGCGCGCACCATCATGTCGATCGGCTCAGTGCAGGCGGCGCGCGTGCACCTGGCGATCCCCAAACCCTCGGTTTTCGTCCGCGAAGAGCAGAAGCCGACCGCCTCGGTGATGCTCAGCCTCTATCCTGGCCGCACCCTCGACAGCGCCCAGGTCGCCGGCATCACGCATCTCGTCTCGTCGAGCGTGCCGCAACTGCAGCCGGGCAACGTCAGCATCCTCGACCAGAACGGCAGCCTGCTGTCGACGCTGAAGAACAAGCTGACCGAAGCCGGACTCGACGCCACCCAATTGAAGTATGTCCGCGAAGTCGAGAACGGCATCGTCGCCCGCATCGAGGACATCCTGAAGCCGGTGCTCGGCCCCGACAACTTCAAGGTCCAGGTAGCGGCCGACATCGACTTCTCGCAAAGCGAACAGACCGCCGAAACCTACCGCCCGAACGCGACACCGGAGACGACCGCGATCCGCAGCCGGCAGAACAACGAGACCGCCAGCGTCAACGAAGCCACCGGCGGCGTGCCCGGCGCGCTGACCAACCAGCCGCCGGTCCCCGCCACCGCGCCGCTGACCGCCCCGGCCACTGGCAACACTGCCGCCGCCGGCCAGCGTCCCGGCAATATCCCGGGCAACATCGACGCCGCCGGCATCACGGCGCCGATCAACGCCGCCGGCCAGCCGATCAGCACGGCCAAGAACTCGACCGTCAATTTCGAACTCGACCGCACCATCCGTCACACCAAGCAGGGCATGGGCGCGGTGCGCCGCCTGACCGCGGCCGTCGTCGTCAACCATCGCAAGGATGTCGACGCCAAGACCGGCAAGGAGATCACCAAACCGCTCGCCGACGCCGAGATGAAACAGATCAACGAACTGGTCCGGGAAGCGATGGGCTTCAGCCAGGAACGCGGTGATTCGATCTCGGTCGCCAACGCGCCGTTTACCGCCGTCGAGAAGGAAGAAATCAGCCTGCCGGTCTGGAAGGATCCGGAAATGCTGGGCGTCGGCAAGGAAATGCTGCAATACCTGTTGATCGTCGGCATCATCGCCTTCCTCTACTTCAAGATCATCCAGCCGGCGCTCCAGACCATGTTCCCGCCCCCGCCGAAGGCTGCCGAAGCCGCCGCCACCGCTGGCGCGGCCGGCCACCTGGGCGCCGCTGGCGAGACAGGCGAGGAAGAGGAAAACGTGGAAATCGACCACTACGCGATCAAGGTACAGAAGGCCCGCGACCTGGCGCAGAACGACGCCAAGGCGGTAGCCAACATCATCAAGGAATGGATGGGCGCCAATGCCAGCTGACGACGGACTGGAAAAGAGCGCGACCCTGCTCATCGCGCTGGGCGAGGACCACGCCGCCGAAGTGCTCAAGCACCTCGGCCCGCGCGAGGTGCAAAAGCTCGGCCATGCGATGGCCGCCCTCAAGTCTGTGCCGCGGACCACGGTCGAGGCCGTGCTCGACAACTTTCACAAGGACATCGAGGAACATTCGGCCGTCCATGTAGACACCGATAACTACATCCGCTCGGTGCTGACCAAGGCGCTCGGCGACGACAAGGCCTCCAACCTGATCTCGCGCATCCTGCAGGGCGGCGAAACCTCGGGCATCGAAGGCCTGAAGTGGATGGACGCACAGACCGTCGCCGACCTGATCAAGAACGAGCACCCGCAGATCATCGCCACCATCCTCGTCCACCTCGAACACGACCACGCCAGCGAAATCCTCAACCACTTCACCGAGCGCCTGCGCAACGACGTGGTGCTGCGCATCGCCACCCTGGAAGGTATCCAGCCTTCGGCGCTGCGCGAGTTGAACGAGGCGATGCTGCGCATCCTCTCCGGCTCGGCCAGCATCAAACGGACGGCGATGGGCGGCGTGCGCACCGTCGCCGAAATCCTCAACTTCATCGGCACCGCCAACGAAACCTCGGTGGTTGACGCGATCCGCGAGTACGACCCCGACCTGGCGCAGAAGATCCTCGACGAGATGTTCGTCTTCGAAAACCTGATGGACATCGACGACCGCTCGATCCAGATGATCCTGCGCGAAGTCCAGTCCGACTCGCTGGTGCTGGCGCTGAAGGGCGCCTCGCCGGAACTGCGCGAAAAGATCTTCAAGAACATGTCGCAGCGCGCCGCCGAAATGCTGCGCGAGGATCTCGAATCGAAGGGTCCGGTCCGCCTCTCCGAAGTCGAGGCGGAACAGAAGGAAATCCTCAAGGTGGTCCGCCGACTGGCCGACGAAGGACAGATCGTCCTCGGCGGCGCCGGCGGCGAGCAGATGATCTAAGGCATGGCCGGCGTCATTCCCAAGGAACAGTTGGCGGCGTACCAGCGCTGGCAGGCCAACGCCTTCGACGCTCCGGCCGCGCCGCCGGCGGCGCCCGCGCGCGAAGCGGAAGCGGCGCCGGGCGCAACGCTGCCGGAAGCGGAAGTCGAAAGCGTCAGCGCTGCCGCCTTCGCCCTGCCGACCGCCGACGAAATCGAGCAGATGCACGAACAGGCCCATGACGAGGGCTACCGCGCCGGTTACGAAGAAGGCCTGCAAGCCGCCCAGGCGGCAACGCTCGCCGCGCGCGAGCAGGAGGTCGCCCGCCTGGCGGCGATGACCGGCGCCCTGCGCGAGGCGCTGAACCGCCTCGACCAGGAAGTCGCCGAGCAATTGCTCGACCTGGCGCTGGAAGTAGCCGCGCAGGTCGTCGGCAGCAGCCTGAAAACCCAGCGCGAGCTGCTGCTGCCGGTGATCCGCGAAGCGCTGCAGGCGTTGCCGCTGCATCACGGCAGCATCGCCCTGCACGCCAACCCGGACGACCTTGACCACCTGCGCGACGCGCTCGACGAGCTGGTCGCGCAGAGCAATCTGAAGCTGGTGCCGGACAGCGGCATCGCCCCCGGCGGCTGCCTGCTCAAGGCCGGCCACAGCGAAGTCGATGCCAGCCTGGCGACGCGCTGGAAGCGGGTGCTCGAAGCGATCGGCGTCGATCCCGACAAATGGCTGCTGCGTTGAACGAAACCCCGATCGACCACGGCGGACGCTGGCAGAAATTCCTCGACGGCTGCCGGCTCGCCGCCGGCAATGCGCAGCCACTCTGGCCAAGCGGCCGCCTGACCCGGATCAACGGCCTGGTCATGGAGGCCTCCGGGCTCAAACTGCCGCTCGGCAGCACCTGCCGCATCTATCCGACTATAGGCGCCCCCGTTGAAGCGGAAGTCGTCGGCTTTGCCGGCGAAAAACTCTACCTGATGCCGTCCGACGAAGTCTTCGGCCTCGCCCCCGGCGCCCGCGTCGTTCCCTTCGACGCCCCCAGCCCGGCCCCGCAGATCGACCAGCCCGGCCACCTGAAACGGCGCGCCATCGACCGCGCCAAGCAGGTACCGGTCGGCGACGAACTGCTCGGCCGCGTCGTCGACGGCGTCGGCCGCCCGCTCGACGGCCAGGGACCGCTGCACGCCGCGCACGCCCGGCCGCTGCAGAGCCGGCCGATCAACCCGATGAGCCGGGCGGCGATCGAACACCCGCTAGACGTCGGCATCCGCGCCATCAACGCTCTGCTCACCGTCGGCCGCGGCCAGCGCATGGGCCTATTCGCCGGTTCCGGCGTCGGCAAGTCGGTGCTGCTCGGCATGATGGCGCGTTACACCGAAGCCGAAGTGATCGTCGTCGGCCTGATCGGCGAGCGCGGTCGCGAAGTCAAGGAGTTCATCGAGCAGATTCTCGGCGAGGAAGGCCGGCGCCGTTCCGTCGTCGTTGCCGCCCCGGCCGATACCGGACCGCTGATGCGCCTGCAGGGCGCCGCCTACGCAACGACGATCGCCGAATACTTCCGCGATCAGGGCCGCCAGGTCCTGCTGATCATGGACTCGCTCACCCGCTACGCCATGGCGCAACGGGAAATCGCCCTGGCCATCGGCGAACCGCCGGCGACCCGCGGCTATCCGCCGTCGGTTTTCGCCCGCCTGCCGCAACTGGTCGAGCGCGCCGGCAACGGGCCGGAAGGCGGCGGTTCGATCACCGCCTTCTACACCGTACTTGCCGAAGGCGACGACCAGCAGGACCCGATCGCCGACTCGGCGCGCGCCATCCTCGACGGCCACATCGTGCTCACCCGCAGCCTGGCCGATGCCGGCCACTACCCGGCGATCGACATCGAACAGTCGATCAGCCGCGCCATGGTCAACCTGATCGACAACCACCAGCTCGACAACATCCGCCGCTTCAAGGTCCTGTTCTCGCGCTACCAGCGCTCGCGCGACCTGATCGCGGTCGGCGCCTACGTTCCCGGCTCCGACCCGGTGCTCGACCAGGCCGTGGCCAACTATCCGAACATGGAAGCCTTCCTGCAACAGCGGATCGACGAGAAATCCGATTTCCCGACCGGGGTCGCCCACCTCGCCCAGCTTTTCATGTAAGCCATGAGTTCCACCTTCTCCCTGCAGCCCCTGCTCGAACTGATGCAGGAAAAGACTGACGAAGCCACCCGCCGCCTTGGCCAGCTCATCGCCGCCGAGCAGAACGCCCGCAGTCGCCTGCAGATGCTCGAGAACTACCGTGCCGAATACGCGGAGCGGCTGCGCCAGGCCATCTCGCAAGGGATCACCCGACAAGTGCTGGCCAACTACCAGGACTTCCTGGCCCGCATTGACGAGGCGATCCTGCAACAGCGAAAAATCGTCAGCCAGTCGGAAAACAACACGGCCCGCGGCCAGCAGGACTGGCAGGAAAAGAACACACGTCTGAAGGCGATCGGTACACTCTCCGACCGCCACGACGAACGCGAGCGGCGCAAGGAAGACAAGAGGGAACAAAAGCTGCTGGACGAATTCACCACCCGGAAATTCGCCACCCGGTCGAAAGACGGCACGCCGGAATAGCGGGCGGGCGCAATCGGCGGCGGAGAACGCGGTTGAGCGGGACAAGCCCGCGACCCGGCACGTTAATTGCTGAAACCCTGGTGCAAGCATAAACCAGGAATCATCATGGGCATCGAAGCCTTACTGCACTCGACCATCCACGGCCGCCACGGCAAAAACACCGGCAATTCCCAGGGCGCCGGTGGGGAATCACTGGCCGGCGGCTTTGCCGGGCTGTTGCAAGGCCACCTGAGCAGCCCCCTGGGCCCAAGCGAAGCCACGGACGGCAAGTCCTCGCCGCTGATGATCGACGACGAGTCGACGCCACTACTCGCCGACACTTCGCTTGCCGACCCCGCCCTACTCGCCACCATCATTCCGGCGGCCGGCAGCACGGAGCCTCGCCCGTCCCGCCCCGTCGATGCAAAAGCGCCCGCGGCAAACGACCAACCCGCGCCGACAGAGAGCAGCGGTGCAAGGCGGAGCGACCCGCAAGACGCCCTGGCTGCCGCCGCCTCCGCCCTCGACGCGATCACGCCGAGAAACGCTGCGCCGACCGACGGCGCGGCCGAAAGCACAACGCGCATCGCGCCTTCGAGCAACGCTCCCCGCACCCCTGCCGCCCCGGCAACGCCGATCGTCGATAGCGGGCGCTTCACCGACCAACTCGCCCTGGCAAGCACCCGCACTGCCGCCCCGACCGCGGCACAAGGCGACAGCCAGGCAAACCGTCAGGCCAGCACCGGCGAGCAGACACTGACTACCGAGATACCCGCCGCAACGAGCGCCACAACCTCGAGCGTGAGCAACGACAACAACGCCCGAGGCACTGCACGGAAACCTGCCACCGTCACGCCCGCCGCGCCACCGGCCACCTCGCCCGCGCAGCAAACGCAGCAAAACATGGCGGAAAAGCCAGCGCCGACCCAGCGCAAGGCCATTGACCAGGCTTTCACCAGCGACCGGCGAAATCTCGCCACAGCCCCGGCAAACGCCCCGGCAAACGCATCGGCCGACCCGCTGGCATCGGCCACCCGCGCGGCAAGTCCGACCCAGCCGGCGACGACCAGCAACGACACTCCCTTGCCCGTCAACAACCAGGCGAGAGGCATTGCCACCGGGATCGAGCGCATGCCAGAGACGCCGAGCGCGCCGACGCCTGCGTTCGAGTTTGCAAGCGCGCAGCGCCCTGCGCCGCGCCCGCTCCCCAGCGCCCAGCCTGCTGTCAGTTCGCAGCCGACGCCGGACGTCGATACCGCGCCGGAAGACCCGACACCCGTTCTCGCCAAAACCACGCAGAACCAGGTCCAGACATCGTCGGCACCGCTCCCGAGCGTCCCGTTGAGCAGCGCGACGGCGGCACCGGCCATCGTGACGGCTGCCACCACCGAATCCCTGTCCGGGCGCCGAGCAGCGATCCGCAACACCGTTCAGGAAAGTCGCGGCACACCTCCTTCCCCGCTTGCCGCGGCAAGCGATGCTGGCGATGAAGCCTTCGCCGTGCCCCAAACCGGGCAAGCGATCCGTGGCGCCGCCAGCGCATCGCCAGTCGCCGCAAGCCAAGCACAAAGCGCTGCGATCGCGGTAACGACCGACGTCAAACCGGAGAACACGGACGGCTCCAGCGTCCCGAGTGACTCGGCAAAACTTGCCGCCATGCCGGCAGCGCCGGCAAATACCGCGCCCCCGGCTGGACTTGCCGTGAGTGGCGAAGCGAGCGCAGCGCAGCATCCCGAAACCACCCTCCAGCTAGCCACCCATCTGCGCGATCCGCGCTGGGGCGAACAGCTTGGCGAACGTGTCGTGGTCCTGGCCCAGGGAGAAAAGAACTCGTCGGCGCAGATCGATATCAACCCGGCCCAGCTCGGGCCGATCCGGGTCAAGATCGACATGAACGGCGACCAGGTCTCCGTACAGTTCTCCAGCGCCTCGTCGGAAGTCCGCCAGGTACTGGAAGACGCCTTGCCGCGTCTGCGCGAACAGCTGGCGAACTCGGGCATCCAGCTTGGCCAGGCCAACGTCGGCTCGCAGTCGCAGCAAACGCCGCGCGAGGCTTTTGCCCAATCCACACCCTCGCCCCGTTCCCCTGGCGAAGGCGCTATACTTCCCGCTGAATCGCCGCTGGAGGCACAATCCTCCGGTCGCTTGATCCAGAGCGGACGTGGTCTGGTTGACCTGTTCGCCTAAAGAAGATGACCCGAGGGTAAAAGGAGAGGGAGAATCATGGCGAAGGATGCGAAGCCAGCCGAAGAGGGCAGCGAAGCCCCACCGAAGAAAAGCAAGAAACTGATCATCATCATCGTGGCGGTCGTCTTGCTGCTGGTCATCGCCGGCGGCGCCGCGGCGCTTCTGCTGAAGAAGGATGCCGACGCCGAGGCGGGCGACGAGGAAGTGGCGGAAGAAACCGAGAAGCCGGCGAAGAAGGCGGCCAAGAAGAAGGATCACGGCGCGCCGCCGGTCTTCGTCAACCTTGACGCCTTCACGGTCAACCTGGTCCCGGAAACCGGCGACCAGTACCTGCAAGTCGTCCTCTCGCTGGAACTCGACAATCCGGAAGCGCAGGCGCAACTGACGCAACTGATGCCGCGCATCCGCAACAACGTGACCCTGCTGCTGTCGAGCAAGAAGGCTTCCGAACTGCTACCCAAGGAAGGCAAGGAAAAGCTGGCTGGCGAGATCATGAACGAAATCAATTCGGCGATCGAGCCGCCGACCAAGAACAAGAAGGGCGAAGTCGTTCACGCCGAAGGCCCGGTAATCTCGGTGCTGTTCACCTCGTTCATCATCCAGTAAGGAGCCATGGCTGGCGACTTTCTCTCCCAGGACGAAGTTGACGCCCTGCTCAAGGGCGTCACTGGGGAAACCGACGATCCGGAAGAAGGCGGCGGGGACGAATCCGGGATTCGCGCCTACAACCTGGGCACCCAGGAGCGCATCGTCCGCGGCCGGATGCCGACGCTGGAACTGGTCAACGAGCGTTTCGCCCGTTACCTGCGCATCGGCCTCTTCAACTACATGCACCGCAACGCGGAAATCTCGGTCGGTCCGATCCGCGTGCAGAAATACAGCGAGTTCATCCGCAACCTGGTCGTCCCGACCAACCTGAACCTGGTCGCGGCCAAGCCGCTGCGCGGCACGGCGCTGTTCGTCTTCGACCCCAATCTGGTCTTCCTGGTCGTCGACAACATGTTCGGCGGCGACGGCCGCTTCCATACCCGCGTCGAGGGGCGTGATTTCACCGCCACCGAGCAACGCATCATCCAGGGCCTGCTGGGCGTCGTCTTCGCCGAATATTCGAAGGCCTGGAAGCCGGTGCACACCATCCAGTTCGAGTACATCCGCTCGGAGATGAACTCGCAGTTCGCCAATATCGCGACGCCATCGGAAATCGTCGTTTCGACCTCGTTCACGCTGGAATTCGGCGGCGCCACCGCCGACATGCACATCTGCTTCCCGTATTCGATGCTCGAACCGATCCGCGACCTGCTCTACAGCACGATGCAGAGCGACCAGCTATCGACCGACAAACGCTGGATCAGCACCCTGCGCAAGCAACTGCAGGGCGCCGAAGTGGAAATCGTCGCCCAGCTCGGTTCGGGCAAGGTTTCGCTGCGCGAGATCCTGCGACTGAAACCGGGCGACGTCATTCCCATCACCATCCCGACCAGCATCGAAGCGCTGGTGGACAACGTGCCGTTGATGGAATGCAGTTACGGCCAGCAGAACGGGCAATACGCGCTGAAGGTCGAAAAATTCATAGCCTCACCCCCCGAATTGAGCGGCGACCCCGCCAAGGGAGACAAGAATGTCTGAAGAAATGCAGGACCCCGGCATGGCCGACGATCAGATCAGCGACGACGACTGGGCCGCCGCCATGGCCGAGCAGGCCACCATCGATGCCAACGGGGCGGCCGCCCAGCCAGCGGCGCAACCGGCCGATATCTTTCCTTCCTTCGCCGCGCCACCGGCAACCGGCGGCGTCATGAACGAACTCGACATGATCCTGGATATCCCGGTCCAGATCACCGTCGAACTCGGCCGCACCAAGATCACCATCAAGAACCTGCTGCAGCTCGCCCATGGCTCGGTCGTCGAACTCGACGCGATGGCCGGCGAACCGATGGATGTCCTGGTCAATGGCACCTTGATTGCCCAGGGCGAAGTGGTGGTGGTCAATGACAAGTTCGGCATCCGGCTGACCGACATCATCACGCCCTCGGAGCGCATGCGCAAGATCAACCGCTGAGCCGGCGCCCCCAGCTGCACCGTCAGAAAGCCAGCGGCCGGGGTTTTGGGTTTAAGATAGCGCACTTTCCTTACCTGCCGCCTGCCGCCTTGCCGCGCCTTCTCCCGATTTCCGCTTTTCTGCCACTACCGGCGCTCGCCGCGGAAACTGCCGCCCCCGGCATTTCCAGCGGCACTTACGTGCAGGCGACGCTGGCGCTGATCTTCATCGTCGGCCTCCTGTTCCTCGCCACCTGGGCGGCACGCAAGGTTTCCGGCGGCAAGCGTTTCGGCCAGGGCAACATGAGGGTGATCAGCGGCATCGCGCTCGGCCCCAAGGAGCGTATCGTCCTCGTTGAAGTCGAGGAGCAGTGGCTGGTCATCGGCATCGTCCCCGGCCAGATCCGGACCCTGCACACCCTGCCCAAAGGCGTTGCCGAAAAGGCCTCGGGTGATGGCCAAGCGCCTGCCACGCCGCCTTTCGCCGACTGGCTGCAACGCATCCGCGAGCGACGCGACCATGCGGAATAAGCTGCCCCTGGCCCTGCTCGCGCTGACTATCGCCGGCCCGGTATTCGCCCAAGCCACCGGCCTGCCGGCGGTCACCAGCACGCCGGCCGGTGGCGGCGGGACGACTTACAGCCTGACCATCCAGACGCTGGTCCTGCTGACGGCGCTGACCTTCATTCCCGCCGCCGTCCTGATGATGACCAGCTTCACCCGCATCGTCATCGTCCTTTCGCTGCTGCGCCACGCGATGGGTACCCAGACCGCGCCGCCCAACCAGGTCCTGGTCGGGCTGTCGCTGTTCCTGACCTTCTTCATCATGGCGCCGACCCTCGACCGCATCTACGAGGAAGCCTACGTACCGCTCGCCGAGAACCGCATCGACATCATGCAGGCCGGCGAACGCGCCGCCGTTCCCCTGCGCAGCTTCATGCTCAAGCAGACGCGGGAGGCCGACATCGCGCTGTTCGCCGGCATCGCCCGCATCGACAAGATCGAGAAACCGGAAGATGTGCCCTTCCGCATCCTGGTGCCCTCATTCGTCATCAGCGAACTGAAGACCGCGTTCCAGATCGGCTTCATTCTCTTCATCCCCTTCCTGGTCATCGACATGGTCGTCGCCAGCATCCTGATGTCGATGGGGATGATGATGATGTCGCCGATCATGGTCGCCCTGCCGTTCAAGCTGATGCTGTTCGTCCTCGTCGACGGCTGGCATCTGGTCATCGGCTCGCTGGTCCAGAGCTTCAACCCATGACGCCGGGGACCGTGATGGAAATCGGCCGCCAGGCCATCGAGGCGGCATTGATGCTGTCGGCGCCGCTGCTCCTGGCGGCGCTGGTGGTTGGCCTGATCATCAGCATCTTCCAGGCGGCGACCCAGATCAACGAGGCGACGCTGCAGTTCGTCCCGAAACTGGTGGCGATCTTCCTGGTCCTGATCCTGTTCGGCCCCTGGATGCTGCAATACATGGTCGATTACATCCAGCGTCTGTTCGGCAGCATCCCGCAGCTGATCGGCTGATCATGCTGAGCCTGAGCACGGCGCAGATCGATGCCTGGATCGTCTTCTACGCCTACCCGCTGGCCCGCACGCTCGGCCTGATCGCCACCGTCCCCCTGTGGAGCACCGCCGGCATTCCGCGCCGGACGCGCCTGATCCTCGGCCTGGCGATCGCCGTCGCCATCGCCCCGGTGCTACCGGCGATGCCGGCGGTCGCCCCCGGTTCGCTCGACGGCCTGTGGATACTGGCGCAGCAGATGCTGATCGGCATCGCCATGGGCTTTGCCGCCCGCGTCGTCTTTGCCGCCGTAGACATGGCCGGCACCTACATGGGCTTCCAGATGGGCCTCGGCTTCGCCACCTTCTACGATCCGCTGGAAGGCGCCCAGACGCCGGTGCTTTCGGAGTTCATCGGGCTGCTGTCGCTGTTGCTGTTCATGGCGCTGGATGGGCATTTGCTGTTCGTTTCCACCCTGGCCCGCAGTTTCGAGTTGATCCCGGTGGCGCCGGAAGCGCTGTCGCCGAATAGCTGGCGCAACCTGGCCGAACTCGGCGGCAAGATCTTTTCCGCCGGTCTGCTGCTCTGCCTGCCGGTGCTGATCGCGCTGATGATCACCAACATCGCCCTCGGCGTGCTGAGCAAGGCTGCGCCGCAACTGAACCTGCTGGCCCTCGGCTTCCCGTTGACGCTGATCGGCGGTTTCGTGGTGATTGGCCTGAGCCTGCGCTACCTTGCCGTCCCGTTTCAGGAACTCTACGACTTCGCGATCCGGGCGATGCTGGAATTCGCCCAGCCGGCGCTTCAGTAGGCGCCGTTCAAGGCGAAGGAGTCGGCGGTTTCGCCCTTGACCAGGCGGATCGTTCCCTCGGCGACGCGCTGGGCGATCGGCGTCTGCGATTCGATGCCCTCGCTGTAACTGGCAATCTGGTAGGCGGCAAAGCCGTTCTTCTCCTGCAACTGCTGCGCCCGTCGCTTGAGGACCTGCAAGGCCTCGCCCGAGCCGCCGGTGTGGAAGCGCTTCATCTTCATCGATAGCCGGTAGCTGTCGTCGGCAAGCTTGGCTTCCTCGATTTCCCAGTTCGGCGCCAGCGGATCGTAGATCAGGTAAACCGCGGCGGCGGCGGCGAGCGCCATGCCGAGCTTGACGTTGGTGTTGGCGGCCAGCGAGAAGGTGCCGGTGCCCGCCGTGCTGCAGCCGCCGAGGGCGACGCAACAGGCCGCGACGAGGAGGATCGAAGGTTTCACAGGATACTGAACAGACTCATCTGGCTGGATTGCTTGAAGGTCAACTGCGCCGCCTGCAACTGCAACTGCAGTTGCGAGAACTGGGAGATGGCCGCGGTGTAATCAACTTCCTGCAGGTCCTGAAGACGGGTGGCGTACTGCAGGTCGAAATCCTTGCTCGCCACCTTCAGGTCGTCTAGCGTGTTGAGTCGGGTGCCGACCGAAGCGATGCGGTTCGCCACGTGGTCGATGGAAACGCTCAATTGATCCTGCAACTGCGCCCGCGTCGTTTCGTCGAAAGGAACGCCGCTGGTCGGATCGAAGATGTCGATCAGGTTCTGGACCGTCTCGAAGATCGAACTGCCGGTCTGGTTGCCCTGTGCATCCTTGACCTGCATGAAGACATCGAAACCGTTGTGTCCCATCTCCATGACGTTCGACGACGACACCCGAAGCTGCTGCTGCCCCTGGTCGCCGGCATAGGCGATACCGCTGCCGGAGGCTGTGAACGGCTTGGTCGACGACATGGTGCCGCTGTAGATGTAATTGCCGGTCCCGTCCTTGGCGTTGGCCAGGGTCAGGACGTTCTGCAACAGCTCCTCGAGTTCGGGAACCAGTGCCGCCCGTTGCGCGTCCCCCTTGCCCTTGCCGGTGGCGGCGAGTTCGTAGATCCGGGCCAGGCCATCCTCGAGATTGGTGAGGTTGGCTTCCATGTACGACAGTCGCGAGACCGCCGTGTCCTGGTTGCTGATGTACTGGTTGTTGATCGACTGCGACTGGCTGACTTGCTGTGCCTCCCAGGCGCCGATCGGGTCGTCGGACGGGGTCAGGATACGGCGCCCGGTCGACATCTGATTCTGCAGCTTGAACAAATCGGACTGCAAATCCTGCAGCCCCTGCGTTCCGGTGCCGAAGAGCATCGAGGTACTTATGCGCATTTTGCTCTCCCTTAGGATTTGAGCGACAGCAAGGTGTCGAACAGGGTGGTGCCGACCGACAGAATCTTGGCTGCCGCCTGGTAAGCCTGCTGGTACTTGATCAGGTTGGCCGCTTCCTCGTCGAGATTGACCGCCGACAGCGAATCGCGCGACGCCGTTGCCTGGTCGAGAACGGCGGTTTGCGCATCCATGCGGATTTTCGCCTCGCTGGTCTGGATCCCGTTGTCGGCGACGAGTTTGGAATAGGTCGACTGATAGCTGGCGGTGCCGCCGGACATCGTCTTCGTCGTCTGCAGGTTGGCGAGCTGCAGCACGTTGCGGCCGTCCTGCACACCATTGGTGTTGCGCGCGATGGTGAACTGGTCGCCGACCGCCGGCGTACCGCTGACGGAAAACGACATCCCGGAAAACTCGATGTTGTCGAGCGCCTTCCCCGCGTTGCTCAAGGGAATGCTGCCGCTGCCGGTGACTGCCGTACCGTCCGCATAAGTTGCGGTCCAGCTACCGGTCGCACCGTCCAGCGAACTGGCCGATGCCGTCAGCGTCTGCGGCAGGGAAGCGGCCGAGTAGCCGACGCCGACGCTGCCCTGGCCGATCAGCATGTTGCCGGTGTTGGCCTGCGCCTGGCTGACCCGCACCGGTGCCGCCGCCGCGATCAGCTTGGGATCGGCAACGATCTTGCTGTTGACGGCGAGACTGTCGATGCTGTTGCTGTAAGGCTTGACGACGAAACGATCGCCTTCGGCGCCAACCGCGTTGATGTCGAAGCTGAGTCCTTCGTCGGGCAGGGCAACCGTACCGCTGCCACTGCCGGTGGCGACAACCTCGTTGTCGCTCAGGCGGGTGATCGTATAGGCGCCGGCGGCGCCGAATTTCACCTGGTAATCAGACAGTTTGAGATTGGTGTAAAAACCGCCGTCGTTGGCCGTGCTGGCATTCGCCTGGGGCGCCAGGAAACTGACGGCGATAGCGCCACTGCCGGTATTCTTGGCATTGGCCAGCACACTCGGCGTGCCCAGCGTGAAGAAGTCGCTTTGCAGGCTGCCACCGTCGGCGGCGATGTTACCCAGCATGTCCTGGCCCAGCGCGTGCTGGGCATTGAAAGTCAGCGCCAGCGAAGTGGCGATCATGCCCAGTTCCGCCTTCGTCTTGTCGAGCGAACCACTGCGGAATTCCAGCAGGCCGCCGAGTTCACCGCCGACGATCGACGACTCGGGCAGCTCCAGCGAGACGTTCTTGCCCTGCAGACCGACCACGGTCCGCGACGCATCCGCCTGTGAAGGCTGTGCGGTCAAGGTCATCGCGCTGGTGCCGACCACCAGTTGCTGACCGTTGCCGAAAAAGAGGTTGACCGAACCATCGCCATTGTCGGTGGGGGTGACCTTGATCAGCTTGTTCAGTTCGTTGATCACCTGGTCGCGCTGGTCCAGCAAATCGTTGGCCGGCTGTCCGTAGGCGCCCTGCGCCGCGACGATGCGCTGGTTTAAGGAAGCGATTTCCTTGGCATAGCTGTTGATCGTCGAAACCGTATTCTCGATCCGGCTGTTGATCTGCTCGGACATATCCGAAAGACTGGTGTTCAGCTGGTCGAAACGGGAAACCAGGGTCTGGGCGGAACTGACCATCGACTGCCGGGCCGGCGCCGACGACGGATCGGAAGCCACCGACTGCACACCGGTAAAGAAGCTCTGCAAGGCCGGCGACAGACCAGCGCTGGAATCTGCAAACAGGTTGTCGATCTGCGATAGCTGGGTGTGCAGTGCTTCGAGTTCGCCGACACTGGACTGCGCGGAATTGACATGACCGGACAGGTAATTGTCGTACATCCGCTTGACCGTGTTGATCTCGACGCCCTGGCCGATAGCGCCCTGCCCGGTGTACACCGCGCCGCTCGTCGACTGCACCGTCATCTGGCGCGAATAGCCGGCGGTGTTCGCGTTGACGATATTGTGCTCGGTCGCCAGCAGACCCATTTGCGACACCTTGATGCCGCTGACGCCGATACTGAAAAGTCCTGTTGCCATCTTTCACCTCTAGGAAGGTCTACGGCCTCCCGACCAGAAAGTTAAGGCGGGTATCAACCGATCAGTGCTTGCCGGAGCGTCGGACCGTTGATGATGCTGGCCAGCTTCTCGGCGTATTTGGGATCGGTGGCATAGCCTGCCGCCTGCAACCTTCTCGCAAACTCCGTGCCATCCTGGGTGCCAATGACACCACCGTAACGCGAAGAATTGCGCAGCAGGCCGGCGTAATCGCGGAAGGCCTCGGCGTAGGACGAATAAGCCCGGAAATTCTCGACGACCTGTTGCGGCTTGCCGTCAACGTACTCGGTCGTCGTCACCGCCACGCTATCGCCGGTCCAGCCGGCCCCGGCCTTGATGCCGAAGAGGTTGTACGAGGAAGTCCCGTCCGCCTTGCGGATCTCGTTCTTGCCCCAGCCGCTCTCGAGCGCCGACTGGGCCACCAGGAACTGCGGCGGGATGCCGGTGGCGCGGGAAGCCTCGACCGCATGCGGCCAGACCTGACTGACAAATTCCTTGGGCGTCGTCGCTGCCGTCGCCTTGCTGCCGGACGCGGCCGCGCTGCTGGCAGCTGGCGCCGGATAGGCCGCCGAGGTCGGCAGGCGGCTCGGCACTTCGAGATACTGCAGATTCGTCGCCGCCGGCAAGTCCTTGCCGGCAAGGATTGCCGACAGATCGTCGCCGGCTGCCGCGCCGTCGGTCGGCGCGTACTGGCGGCCCAGTTGCTGTTCGATCAGCCGCGCGAAGCCGACACCATTACCGGACGACGCCATGTTCTGGGCCATCTGCTGATCGAGCAGGCTGTTGTAGAAACGTGTCTGGTCACTTTGCAGCAAGCCGTCGCTGGGTACGGTATCGCGCATGCTCTTGAGGACCATCTGCAGGAACAGGGTCTCGAATTGCTGCGCCGCCGCCTTCAGGCCGGCCTGCGGGTCCTTGCGCAACTGCTCGCGCAGGTCCTGCGTCGCTCCCACATCGAAAACCGCGCGATTGGGCGTGTTCTGAACCTTGATCGACATGGCGGCGACTCAGATCACTTCCAGTTCGGCACGTAGCGCGCCGGCCGCCTTCATCGCCTGGAGGATGGCCAGCAGATCCATCGGGTTTGCCCCCAAGGCGTTGAGCGCCTTGACCACGTCGGCCAGGCTGGTGCCGGCCTTGACGCTGACCAGGCTGCCGGCATCCTGATTGACCTGAATATCCGGACTGCCGCCGCCGGCGCCATCGACCACCACCGACAGGTTGCCGTGCGCCACCGCGCAAGGCAGCAGGGCGACTCGCTGATTCATGACCACCGAACCGGTACGCGGATTGACGACGACCTTGGCCTGCGCCGTTGCCGCGCGCACTTCGAGATTTTCCACGCGGCCGAGAAAAGCCACCCGCGCATCGGCGCTTTCCGGGGCACGCAGGGCAATGCGGCGACCATCGATGGCCTGCGCCGTCCCGGCGCCCATCGCCTTGTTGATCGCTTCGACCATGCTCATCGCTGTGCCGAAATCGCTTTCCGCCAGTTCGTAATAAACGAAACCACCCTGGCCGAGCGCCGTCGCCACGGCGCGTTCGACCGTCGCCCCGCCAGGAATCCGGCCCGCCGACAGATGGTTGACCGTAACGCTGGCGCCGCCGGCACCGGCGCCGACACCGCCGACCATGACGCTGCCCTGGGCCATCCCGTAAATTTGCCCGTCGGCGCCCTTGAGCGGTGTCAGCAGCAAGGTGCCGCCGCGCAGGCTCTTGGCGTTGCCCATCGACGACACCGTGACATCGATCGTCTGCCCGGGCTTGGCAAAAGGTGCGAGATTGGCGGTAACCATCACCGCGGCGACGTTCTTCAGTTGCAGCTTGCTGGTCTGATCGGCGGTCAGATTGACCCCCATCTGCGACAGCATGTTGCCGATGGCCTGCGTCGTGAATGGTGTCTGCGTCGTCTGGTCGCCGGTTCCGTCGAGGCCGACCACCAGCCCGTAGCCGATCAACTGGTTGTTGCGCACGCCCTGCAAGGCCGCCAGATCCTTGACCCGCTCGGCCTGCGCCGGCAAGGCGAAGAGCGGGCCGAGGCAACAGGCAAGCAGCGCCAGGCGCAGATTCCTGGTAGCGACAGAGAGCAGTTTCATGAGCGGTTTTCCCCGGCGGACGGACTAGAACGGCAAGACACTAAGAAAGAAGCGTGCCAGCCAGCCCATGACCTGGCCATCGGCGACCTGCCCGGACGACTTGTACTCGATCCGCGCGTCGGCGATCTTCGCCGAATCGACGGTGTTGGAAAAATCGACGAAAGAGGGATTGACGACGCCGGAGATGCGGATGAATTCCTGCTCGGCACCGATCGCAATCTGCTTTTCGCCCGATACCAGCAGGTTGCCGTTGGGCAGTACGTCGATCACGGTGACCGTCAGATTGCCGGTGAACACGGCATTGTTTGCCGCCTCGCCCTTGCCGTTGAAGTTGGTCGAGCTGGTGGCGGCCATGTCGAGGCCGCTCAGACCGCTGACCGGCATGCCGGCGAAGGCGGTGATGGCCGCCTTCTGGCTGTTGCTGCGGTCAAGCTTGTTGCTGGCCTTCTTCGACGCCGAGGTGTTCTCGGTGATGCGGACGGTGATCGTGTCGCCGACGAAGCGCGCCCGCCGGTCCTCGAACAGCGGTCGGGCAGCAGCGGCCTGATAAATGGCGCCGTTGGCCGCCGGCGCCAGTTGCCGCACTTCCGGACGCACCGTCATCGGCTGGTGCACGTTGGTCGGCGGCACGCTGGAACAGGCGGCGAGCAGGAGACAGGCAAGGGAAACAAGGACTTTCATGATTGCACCTCACAACTGCGTCAGGCGTCCCAGCATGGCATCGGAAGTGGAAATCACCTTGGAATTGAGTTCGTAGGCCCGCTGGGTCTGGATCATCGTCACCAGTTCTTCCGCCACGTTGACGTTCGAGGTTTCGACATAGCCCTGGCTGACGACGCCAGCGCCATTGCTGCCCGGCGTGTTCGGGGTTGGCGCGCCGCTGGCGGCGGTTTCCAGGAAGAGGTTCTGGCCGATGCTCTGCAGGCCGCCCGGATTGACGAAGGTGGCCACTTGTATCGTGCCGAGTTCGGTGGTCGCCGAACTGCCCGACTGGGTGATGCTGACGATCCCGTCGTTGCTGATCGTCAGCGAGGTGGCGTCAGCCGGGATGGTGATGTTCGGTTGCAGCGGATAGCCCTCGGAGGTGACGATCTGTCCCTGGTTATCCTTCTGGAAGGAACCGTCGCGGGTGTAACCGGTGGTGCCGTCGGGCAACTGGATCTGGAAGAAACCGGCGCCGTTGATCGAGACATCGAGCGTGTTTTCGGTTTTCTGCAGGTTGCCCTGGGTGAAGATACGCGCCGTGGACACCGTCCGGGCTCCGGTACCGAGCTGCAGACCGGTGGGGATCTGCGTCTGCTGCGAACTCTGCGCCCCCGGCTGGCGGATGTTCTGATAGAGCAGGTCCTCGAATACCGCGCGGGCGCGCTTGAAGCCGTTGGTACTGACGTTGGCCAGGTTGTTGGCGATCACGTCGAGCTGGGTCTGCTGAGCATCGAGACCGGTCCGGGCTATCCACAGGGAGCGAATCATCTGGTTTTCCTATCAAGCGCTGAGCGACAGCAACTGGTCGGCGCGCTGTGCGTTCTGGTCTGCGGTCTGCATCATCTTGATCTGCAGTTCGAATTGCCGGGAAAGGCTGATCAGGTTGACCATCGCGTCGGTCACGTTGACGTTGCTGCCTTCCAGCGTTCCGGAAGCGACCCGGACGTTCTCGTCGGCTGGCGCCGGCTGGCCGCTGCGCAGACGGAACAGGCCGTCGTCGCCACGCACCAGTTCGCCGTCGCCCGGATTGACCAGCTTCAGACGACCGACCGGGTTGACGTTGTTCGGCGTGCCGAAGGTGGAAATGATCGAAACCGTGCCGTCGGGCGCGATCTCGATGTTGTTGTCGGGCGGAATGGCGATCGGACCGCCGTCGCCCATCACGGTATGACCGGACTTGGTCTGCAGTTCACCATTGACGTTGACGTCGAGGCTGCCGGCCCGGGTATAAGCTTCGCTGCCGTCCGGCAAGCGGACCGCCAGCCAGCCGCTGCCCTGCACCGCGACATCGAGGCTGCGCCCGGTGAACATCAGCGGACCGGCGTCGAAGACGTCGGCCACCGAGGCATCGACGACGAAGGCGCGAGTCGGCATGGTATTGCCCTGGACCTCGACGGCGCGGAAGCGGTGCTCCTGCGCCTTGAAGCCGATCGTGCTGGCGTTCGCCAGGTTGTTCGCGGTGCCGGCCTGCTGCATGAAGACATGCTTGGCGCCGGTCATCGCGGTATAGATCAGGCGGTCCATGGCAATTCCGTCAGTGCAGCCTCAATACCCTCGATCAGCGCATGCTGATCAGCGTCTGCAGCAACTGATCCTGGGTCTTGATCGACTGCGCGTTGGCCTGGTAATTCCGTTGCTGGATGATCATCTGCACCAGCTCCTGGCTCATATCGACGTTCGATTCCTCGATCCGTCCCGAGCTGATCGTGCCGTTCAGCCCCTCACCCGGCGCGGCGACTGCCGGACTGCCGGAATCGATCGTCTCGCCCCAGAGGTTGTCGCCCAGCGAGGAAAGACCGTTCGGATTACGGAAGGTGGCAAGGATGACACGACCGAGTTCGCGCGTCTGACCATTGGTGTAGCTCGCCTGCATGATGCCGTCGGCCGAGATCGAAACGCTGGCCACTTCTCCCGGCGGCGAACCGTCCTGGGTCGTTTCATAAACCGCGGAATCGGCACGCCGCTGCGTGAATTGCGACAGGTCGTAATCGAAGGTCAAATCGGCAGCACCGGTACCCAGTGTGGCCGAGGGAATGCTGATCGTCCCTTCCCCACCCGACTCCCAGGCGCCCGTCGTCGAGTCGAAGACGATGTCGCTCTGCGTGGTCGGCGCGCTGTTGTCGAAGGTGGTGTAAACCCCCCAGGTATTCGACGTCGTCGGCGCCTCGCGCACGAAATACATGTTCAGGGAATGCTGGTTGCCAAGGCTGTCGTAGACCGCAACCGAAGTTGCGAAACTGTAGGAATCCGGATCATTGACATCGAATGGCGAAGTCGCCGGCACTTCGAGCTGCGAGTCGAGGTTGGCGCGCACCGTCACCGCGGCGCCGGTGTTACCGGTCGCCTTGGCGGCGATCCCCTGCGGTGGCACGTAGAGCGGGCGCGGGGTCGTCGAACCGATATAGGACACCATGCCGTCGGAACCGACGCTCTGGTAGCCCATCAAACGCTCGCCGAGCGCCGTCACGACGTAACCGTTCTTGTCGAGGTCGAACTGCCCGTTACGCGTGTAGGCGACCGTGTCGTTGCCGCGCTGGATGACGAAGAAGCCGTTGCCGCCGATCGCCATGTCCAGCGAATTGCCGGTTGCAGTGACCGCGCCTTGCGTGAAGCTTTGCCGGACCGCCTGATTGACGCTGCCCATGCCGACCTGCGCGGAGGTGGAACCACCGCCCATGGCCGATGCGAATGCATCCGCGAACACGGTGCTGCTTGCCTTGAACCCCGCCGTCGCGGCGTTGGCCACGTTGCTGGAGATCACGTCAAGCGCCCGCGCCGACGAGTTCAGCCCGCTAAGTCCTTGTTGAAATGCCATGATCTTTCTCCACTCAGTTCAGTATTTGCCGGATGTCTGTGTAGCTGACGCTCTTGTTGCCGTTGAGCACCAGCGCAGCACCGGAGGACAGCATGGTTACAGCACTAATCGTGCCAGCTTCCAGGGATTCGCCCTTGACCTTGGTCGTTCCCTTGGTCGCTTCGAAAGTGAAGTTGTAGGTCCCCTCGGCCGCCTTGGTCCCGTCCGCCTTCGTGCCGTCCCAGTAGAAGCTGCCGATGCCGGCCGACATGGCGCCGATGTCCTGGGTCGTCACCAGATTTCCGTCGCTGTCACGGATCTTCACGGTAACGCTTTCGGCGGCACTTTCGAGGTTGAAGCCGGCAATCGCCCCTTCGCTGCCAAGTTCCATTTCGTTGCCGGCAATAAATACCGTTTTGCCGATCATTGCTGCCGCCTGCATGTTCTGGACGGCGCTATAGCTGCTCAGCAGCTTTTCCATCGTCGTGTTCAGCTTCTCGATGCCGCTGACCGTACTGATCTGCGATAGCTGCGCCGTCATCTGATTGGCATCGGTCGGATTCAGCGGGTCCTGATTCTTTAGCTGCGTCGTCAGCAGCGTCAGGAATTGGGTCTGCATGTCATCGGCGGCCGAAGTCGTCTTGGTCGTCGTCTTTTCCTGGTACAGGGGATGCGTCGTGGAAGAGGTTACGCTTTCAGTGCTCATGTCAAACTCCGGTTATTGCCCCTGGCCGATCTGCAAAGTCCGCATCATCAGACTCTTGGCGGTATTCATCACTTCCACGTTGGCCTGGTAGGAACGGGAAGCCGAAATCATGTTGGTCATTTCCTCGACGACATTGACATTCGAATAGGACACATAGCCCTTGGCGTCCGCCGCCGGATTCTTCGGGTCGTAGACCATGCGCGCCGGGGCCGCGCTTTCCACCACCTGGCGGACGCGGACGCCGGTGGATACCGAGGCGTCGCCACCCATCGGCGTCGCTTCGAAAACCACCTGCTTGGAGCGATAGGCCTTGCCGTCCGAGGTGACGATGCTGTCGGCGTTGGCGAGATTTGAAGCCACCGTGTTGAGGCGCATCGACTGCGCCGTCATGGCGCTCGAAGAAACCTGGAAGATGTTGAACAGGCTCATCCGTATTCTCCTGTTTAGCCTTGAGTGCCGCTCATCGCGGTACGCAGGCCGCTGAACTTGTCGCTGATCAACTGGGTCAGTATCTGGTACTGGATCGCGTTGTCGGCGATCTGCGCGCGCTCGACGTCCATATCGACGGTATTGCCATCGACCGCCGATTGCGCCTCGCCACGGTACTGCAGGCGCACGCTGCCGGCGCCATTGCCAGCACCGAGATGCCCGGCGGAAGTCCGCGCCAGCGGCAACGCGCCATCCGACGGCCGGCCGGCCATGGCCTGCGCCATCGCCTGGCTGAAATCGAAGTCGCGCGCCTTGTAGTTCGGCGTATCAGCGTTGGCGATGTTCGAGGCGAGCACCTGCTGGCGCTGCGCCCGCAGATCGAGCGCTTTGCTATAGACCCCAAGGTGACTTTCAAGATTGGCCATCTGCCTTATCTCCGAAGATTTGCAGCAAACAAAAGCAGATAACGTGCCAGACAACAGCTTCACCCGGACACCCGGCTGGGGCACAATGACGCAATGCCTGCATTCCTGCTCCTGACCCTGTTGCTGCTGGTGACACCACCGCTCGCTGCCAGCGAACCGCAAGCGATCCTGAAAGCGGCGGAAGACCTTGCCCGCAAACTGGCTACCGGCCAACCCGGCGAAGTTCAGGTGGTCGCCGGACCAATCGACAGCAGCCAGCTACCCGCCTGCAGCGCGCTGGAAACCAGCCCGCCGGCCACCCCGCGCAACCTCGGACGCATCCACGTCGGCGTGCGCTGCCTGGCGCCGGTCGAATGGAGCATCCTGGTCCCGGTACAGATTTCGGTGATCGCCGACTATGTCGTCACGCGCAAGGCGCTACTCGCCGGCAGAAGCATCCAGAGCGATGACCTGGCGTTCAACCGCGGCGATCTCGCCGCCCTGCCGCCTGGCACCCTGCTCAGGCCCGAGCAGGCGCTGGGCAAGACCCTGCGCAACTCGATCGGCGCCGGCCATCCGCTACGCGCCAACCAGTTGCGCTCGCCGTTGATGGTCCGCCAGGGACAGGCGGTGAGGGTCATTGCGCGAGGCAAGGGCTTCGAAGCCAAGGCCGAAGGCAAGGCCCTCAACAATGCCGCCGCTGGCGAAGTGGTGCGAGTCCGGATGAGTTCCGGCAAGACGCTCGGTGGCGTCGTACAGGAAGATGGCTCCATTCTTTTGTCGAATTAGGCTAAAGTTCAGGCCAGAGCAACCGTAATCACGAACAAGATCAAAAGCACACCGGGTTTCATCATGAAAATCGACACCTCGACCTTCAGCGCCGCTTCCGTGCGCACGGGGGGCTCGCCGGCAAAAACCGGCAACGCCAGCCGCAGCAACGAAGCAGTCAGCCTCAGCGCCGCCTCGACCGCGCCCCTGGATTCGCCGCAGGCGCCGCCGGTCAATGCCGCGAAGATTCAGGAAATCAAGCAGGCCATCGCTCAGGGACGTTTCGAGATCAATCCCGAAGCCATCGCCGACGGTCTGCTCGAAACCGCCCGCGATCTGGTCAACAGCCAGCGCAAGGCCTGATGTCCACGCTGCGCGAACTCCTGCTGCAGGAAAAGGAACTGCTTGACCGGTTCATCACCTGTTTACATGAGGAAGCCACGGCCCTCAAAGATATCCGTCCGGAAGCGCTGGACGCTATCGGCCAGTCGAAACTGGCACTGACCCAGCAACTCGACACCGTCGAAAATCGGCGCAACGCCTTGACCTCCGTCCCTGGCAGCGCCACCGGACGTGCCGCGATGCAGCAATGGCTGAGCCGCCATCCCGAGGAAGCGGCGAGCAATGCTTTATGGACCGAAGTTCTCGCCCTGGCCACCGAGGCCAAGCGGCTACACAATCTGAACGGCGAATTGATCGCCATGCACCTGAGCAAGACCAGCGAAGCCATCGAGATTCTCTCCCAGCGGCTGCGCGACAAACCGCTCTATGGCAGCGACGGGCAAAGCACCGGCAGCACCGGCTGCCGTATCGTCGACTCGGCCTGACGCCGTTTCCGCCCCACCCATACTCGCATTTATTGCAGCGGTTGCGCCGATAACTCGGTTGGGCGCTCCGGACGTTCCGAATCGATCAGGATGCTCACACGGCGGTTTCTCGCCCGCCCTTCCACGGTCGTGTTCGTTTCGACCGGCCGGGTGTCGCCGTAACCGATCGCCGTCAGCCGCTCGGCGCCAACCCCGGCATCGTTGAACAGGCGCAGCACGGTAGTTGCCCGCATCGCCGACAACTCCCAGTTGGAGGGAAACTGCGGCGTCGCGATCGGCACGTTGTCGGTATGGCCTTCGATGGTGATCGGAAAATCCGAATCCGCCAGCACTGCCGCCACCGCCTGCAAGGCGCTGATCGACGCCGGTTGCAGGTTGGCCTGACCAAGAGCGAAGAGGATGCTGTCGTTGATTTCTATGGTGACGCCGCGGCTGGTCTCGAGCAGCCTTACCTTGCCTTGCGCGACCAGTGGTTGCAAGGCACGCATGATTTCCCCCGCGACATCGCGCATCGTCTCCCGCTGCGCCACCCGGGCCGCCTCGACCTTCGCCGCCGCGACCCGGTCAGGCTTGGTCACCGGTTTCGGCGGCATCACCGGCGCCCCCTGAATCACCACCATCGGCTGTCCGCCGGGCGAACCGGTGGTGTTCTTGAAGGCGTTGACCAGCGAATCGGACAGCACCCGGTACTTGCCTTCATTGACCGAGGAAATGGCGTACATGACGACGAAGAAGGCGAACAGCAGGGTGATGAAATCGGCGTAGGAAACCAGCCAGCGTTCGTGGTTCTCCGGCTCTTCCTCGCGTTGTCGCCGCCGCGCCATCAGTGCAGATAGCCCTTCAGGCGGCTTTCGATGATGCGCGGATTGTCGCCGACGGCGATGCCGACCAGGCCATCGATCAGCATTTCGCGTACCGAAACCTGACGAGCGATGTAGTACTTGAGCTTGCCGGCGATCGGCAGATAAATCAGGTTGGCTAGGCCGACACCGTAGATGGTTGCAACGAAGGCGACGGCGATTCCGGAACCGAGCTTGGTCGGGTCGGAGAGATTTTCCATGACGTGGATCAAGCCCATCACGGCACCGAGGATGCCGATCGTCGGCGAGTAGCCGCCGGCCGATTCCCAGACCTTGGCTGCCTGCCGCCATTCCTGCTCGTAACTGTCGATATCGACTTCCAGCAAGTCACGGATTCGCTCGGGGTCGGCGCCATCAACCAGGAGCTGCAACCCCTTGCGGGTGAACTCGTCCTTGACGCCGGGCAGATGATTCTCCAGCGCCAACAGGCCTTCGCGCCGCGAAAGCTGGCTCCATTGAAGAATCTGCTCGATACTCCGCTTCTGGTCGAAGGTCGGCGGAAACCAGACCCAGCGCGCCATCTGCACGCCGCGCCTGAAAACGGGAAACGGATTCTGCAGCAACACCGCGCCCAGCGTGCCACCAAAGACGATCAACAGCGCCGTCGGCTGCACCAGCGAACCGACATGGCCGCCCTCGAGCAGTTGTCCTCCAACGATGGCCAGCAAGCCAATCGCCAGCCCGGCCAGGCTGAGCTTATCCAAGCGACTTCTCCTTGCGCCGGCGCCCGACGGCCTGCTTGACCTCGCCGACCAGTTGCCCGCGCAAGCGGGCGATCGCCTGGCTATGCAACTGGCAGACGCGGGACTCGGTGACGCCCATGACTTCGCCGATCTCGCGCAGGTTGAGATCCTGTTCGTAGTAGAGGGCCATCATCAGCTTCTCGCGTTCGGGCAGGCGGGCGATCGCCTTCACCAAATTCTCCCGGATGTCCTTGTCTTCCAGGATACCGGCCGGATCGCCATCACTATCGACGAAATGGCGCTCGAGAAAGTCGGCATCCTCTTCGTCGCCGAAATCCTCGTAATAGACGAGTTGATGGCCGCGCGCATCCTGCAGCAGTTTCTGGTATTCGCTCAACCCCATGCCCAGCGCGTCGGCCAGTTCCTGCTCGGAAGGGGCGCGACCGTGCTGGTGTTCGAGCTGGTTGATCGCCTGTTCGATGCGCCGCAGTTCGCGCCGCAGGTTACGCGGCAGCCAGTCGTTGGCACGCAGGCCATCGAGCATCGCACCGCGCACGCGCTGGGTGGCGTAGGTCTCGAACTGGGCGCCGAATCCTTCCTGGAAACGGTCGATCGCATCGAGCAGGCCGATCATGCCGTTCTGCACCAGATCCTCGAACTGCACGTTGGCCGGCAAGCGCGCCAGCAGGTGATAGGCGACACGCTTCACCAGCGGCACGAAGCGCTGAACCAACTCGTTCCGGTCTGGCTGCCCCGCGGCGGTGTACATCAGGCTCGTAAGACGTTCGGTGTTATGCGTTGGCTCAAGTGTAACAGTTGCTGAAGGAATTGTTCGACCCCGCCCTGGCCGGCATCGCCCTGCTGCCAATACTGCATGTCCGCCGCCAGATCGCGGAAGGCGTTGGCCGCCGGCGAGTCCGGCACCTGGAAGAGGACCGGCCGGCAGAGCTGGCTGGCGGTGCGCAGCGCCTCGTCGTAGGGAATGGCACCAGCATAGTCGAGCGTCGCCACGCCGCGTTGCGTCGCCACCTGGGCGATGTTCTGGTAGATCGAGCGGGCGTCGTCGAGGCTGCGCACCTTGTTGACCAGGATGCGAAAATGGCGCCGCGAGAAGGCGTGACTGACTTTCTTGATCAGTGCGTAGGCTTCGGTGATCGACGCGCTGTTGCCGGAGAGGACGACCACGGTCTCCTGCGAGACCAGGCCGAAAGGCGAGAATCCCGCCGGGTGGGCGATCGTCGCATCGACCAGGATGACATCCACCGAGCGTTCGAGGCCGGACATCGCATCGACCAGCGTCTGCTGCTGGTGCAGGGACAGCCGTCCCAGCTTGCGTACCGCCTTTGCCGCCGGCAGGATGGAAAGGCCGCTCATCGGTCGCAGCAGGACCTGCTGCAACGGCAGTTCGCGCTGCACGACGTTGAGCAGGTCGTAGGCGCCCTGCATGCCGAAGGTCGCGGCGATGTCGTCACCCGGCGCATGTTCGTCGATGATCAGCACTTCCTTGCCCAGACGGGCCAGGGCGACACCGAGATTGGCAACGGTGACGCTGCGGCCGACGCCTTCGCAACCAGCAACAAAAGTCACCACCTGCAGCCCGTGGCTGCCGAACAGACGGCGCAGGCCGGCCGCCTGGTCCACGCGAAAATCAGCCACGACGTCCTCCCACGGCCATCATGCCGGCATTGGCCATGATCAGGCCGGGTTCGACGCCGTTGTACTTGTGCGGCGAGGTTTCCGGCACGTCCTTGAAAGCCCGGTGCAGCAGGTAGCTGCGGTTGGGCAGATGGAGGTCTTCCGGCACGCGCTGGCCATTGGAGACGTAGTAGAGCGGCAGGCCGTGGCGCATGATGACGTCGAGCGGTGCCGCCAGGCTGGCTGCCTCGTCGATCTTGGTCAGGATGCAGCCCGCCAGGTTGTAGCCGGCGTAGGCGCGGATCACGTCGTCCAGGGTGTCGCCGCGCGAGGTCGACGACAGCAGCAACAGGCGCTGCACGTCGCAGCCGGCCAGCATGTCGTTCATCTCGGGAACCAGCTTGTCCTTCTGGCTCATCCCCATGGTGTCGATCAACACCATGTGCTTGTGTTGCAGTTCGATCAAGGTCTGGCGCAGTTCCAGCGCGTCCTTCACCAGATAGACGGCGACGCCGAGAATCCGGCCGTAGATGCGCAGCTGTTCGTGGGCGCCGATCCGGTAGCCATCAGTGGTCACCAGCGCGACCTTGCTTGGCCCGTGGCGCAGCACGCAACGCGCGGCAAGTTTTGCCGTGGTCGTCGTCTTGCCGACACCGGTCGGCCCGACCAGCGCATAGACGCCGCCGCGGTCGACGATGTCACCGTCGCTGCCAACGATGGTCAGCGAGCGGTCGGCCGCCCCCTTGACCCAGGCCATCGCCTGCCCGGCATCCATTTCCGGCGGCAGGTCGGTGAGCAGGTCGCGCGCCATCTGCGGCGAAAACCCGGCGTCGAGCATCTGCCGCAGGACTTCAGTCTTCACCGGCTCGGAACGGGCGGTCTCGCCCCAGGCGAAGCCGGCCAGGTGCTGCTCGACGATCTTGCGCAGCGAGCGGATTTCGTCCATCACCGCCTGCGGCACCACTTCAGCCTCCGGGCGCCTGGCTGGCGCGGCCTGCGTCTGCGCTGGTGCGACTTGCGGCTGGGGGCGTTGCGGCGGCGTGGTTGGGCGCGGCGGCACGTCCGCCTGACGTAGGGCGCCGGTACGCGGAATGCCGGCATTCACCTGTGCCGCCTGCCGTTGCTGCGGCGCTGCCGCCTGCGGCCGAGGTGCCGGCGGCGACTGCGGCTGAACCGGTGGCATCGTCCCGCTGATCCGGGCGCGGGCAGAACTGAGCATGACCCGGTAATCGTCATCGACACTCGGCGCAGCGGGCCGCTCGACCGGTGGTGGCGTGATATCGCCAGCCGGCGTCGGCACGATCATCGCCATGTCGCGCGCGGCCACCGCCATGATCTCGACCCCGCCCGGCACACCGCGGTTGGACAGGATGATGGCGTCGTTGCCAAGGGTTTCCTTGACTTTTCTCAAGGCGTCCCGCGCATTGGCGGCAATGAATTTTCTGACGTTCATGTTCTACCTCCGATGATCGAGGTCACCTTGATGATTCGATTCTCAGGAACTTCGTTGTGCGACAGCACCTTCAGTTGCGGTACGGTACGGCGCAGGAATCTGGAGAGCAGCAGGCGCAGGCTGGACGGCACCAGGAGGACGGCCGGCAGTCCCAGCCCTTCCTGACGCCCCGCGGCGGCGGCGGTTTCGCGCACCAGGGTGTCGGCGAGACCCGGCTCGAAACTGGTATTTTCCGATCCGCCGGCAACCGCCTGCGCCAGCAGGCGCTCGAGCGTCGGATCAAGCGACATGACCTGCATTTCGCCGTTGCCCGGGAACAGCTGCTGGACGATCGCACGGCCGAGGGCGATGCGCACCTGGACGATGAGGTCGTCGGCACTTTGCGTGCGCAGTGCGTGATCGGCGACGGTCTCGATGATTGTGCGCATGTCGCGGATGTGCACGCCTTCGTCGAGCAGGCCCTGCAGGATTTTCTGCAGGCTGCCCAGCGGCAGGACCTTGGGCACCAGGTCCTCGACCAGCTTGGGCATTTCCTTGGCCAGATGGTCGAGCAGTTGCTGCACTTCCTGGCGCCCGAGCAATTCGGCGGCGTGGGTCAGGATCAGGTGGTTGAGGTGGGTGGCGACGACGGTCGACGCATCGACCACGGTGTAGCCGTAAGCCTGTGCCTGGTCGCGCTGCATGATGTCGATCCACACCGCCGGCAGACCAAAGGCCGGGTCCTTGGTCGGCGTGCCGCTCAGGGTGCCGGCAACGCGCCCCGGATTGATCGCCAGGAACTGGCCGGCATAGGCTTCGGCGGCGCCGACCTCGACGCCCTTCAAAAGGATGCGGTAGGCATTCGGCTTCAATTCGAGGTTGTCGCGGATGTGCACCGGCGAGACCAGGAAGCCGACTTCCTGAGCGAACTTCTTGCGGATGCCGCGGATGCGGCGCAGCAATTCGCCATCCTGACTCTTGTCCACCAGCGGGATCAGGCGATAACCGACCTCCAGACCGAGCACGTCGAGCGGCGCAACATCGCTCCAGCTGGCTTCGATGGCTTCCGGAATCGGCGGCGGCGCCACCTTGACCGGCGTACTGACGGTCTGTTGTTGTTTGTTGGCGAGGCGCCAGGTAAACCAGGCCAGGCTGCCGGCAATGAGCAGGAAAACCAGGTTGGGCATGCCCGGAATCATGCCGAGCAGGGCGATGATGCCGGCAGTGATGCCGAGCACCTTGGGATTGCTGAAAATCTGGATGACGAACTGCTGCCCCATGTCGCGATCGTCGGAAACCCGGGTCACCACCAGACCGGCGGCGATCGAGATGATCAGCCCCGGGATCTGGGCGACCAGGCCGTCGCCGATCGCCAGCAGGGTGTAAACCCGGCTCGCTTCGGCGATCGCCATGTCGTGCTGCGCCATGCCGACGATCAGGCCGCCGACGATGTTGAGCAGCATGATGACGATGCCGGCGATGGCGTCGCCGCGGACAAATTTCGACGCACCGTCCATCGAACCGTAGAACTCGGATTCGCGGGAGATGTCGCTGCGCCGCCGCCGGGCCTCTTCTTCGCCGATCAGGCCGGCGTTGAGGTCGGCGTCGATCGCCATCTGCTTGCCCGGCATCGCATCGAGAGTGAAGCGCGCGGAAACTTCGGCGACGCGCCCGGCGCCCTTGGTGATGACGATGAAGTTGATTACCACCAGAATCATGAAAACGATGATACCGACCGCGAAGTTGCCGCCGACCAGAAAATGCCCGAAGGCCTCGATCACCTTGCCGGCCGCATCCGGACCGTTATGCCCTTCGAGCAGCACGACGCGGGTGGAGGCGACGTTGAGCGACAGGCGCAACAGCGTCGTCACCAGCAGGACGGTCGGAAAAACCGAGAAATCCAGCGTTTTCTGGGTGTTCACCGCAACCATCAGGACCAGCACGGCGATCGCGATGTTGAAGGTGAAGAAGAGATCGAGGATGAACGGCGGCAACGGCAGGACCATCATGGACAGGACCATGAGGATCAGGATCGGCGCCGCCATCTGGACGACGTTCAGCCGTCCGAGCAGGTTTTGCAGACGCATCGAACCGGCCGCCATTTACGCAGCCTCCGGCACGAGTTCGGGCGGCACCGGCAACTGCTGCGGCGGCACCGGATAGGCACCACCCGTTTCGCGCCAGCGCGCCAGTTGGTAGATGTAGGCGAGAACTTCGGCGACCGCGGCGTAAAGCCCGCCCGGAATCTCCTTGTCGAGATCACCATGCTTGTACAGGGCGCGTGCCAGCGGCGGCGCTTCCAGCGTCGGCACCGCATGCTCGGCGGCCAGTTCGCGGATCTTCAAGGCGATCACGCCGGTTCCCTTGGCCACCACTTTCGGCGCCGCCATGCCGGCCTTGTAGGCGAGGGCGACGGCGTAGTGCGTCGGGTTGGTGACGATCACGTCGGCCTGCGGCACCGCCTGCATCATCCGACGCCGCGCAGCCTGCATCTGCAGGCTGCGGATGCGCCCCTTGACCATCGGGTCGCCCATCATTTCCTTCATTTCCTGCTTGACCTCGTCCTTGGTCATCTTCAGCTTGTGGTAGTACTGCCAGAGCTGGAAGGGAACATCCGCCGCGACCACGATGAGCAGCGTGAGAACGAGCATCAGGAAGGAAAACATCAGCATGTCGCCGGCGTGCGCCAGTCCGCTTTCCAGCGGCTCGGCCAGGAGACCGAAGATCGCGTCGCGCTGCCGCGAAATCAGCAGCACGGCGACGCCACCGACCAGCGTCGCCTTGAGTACCGCCTTGCCGAGCTCCATCAGGCTGTTCCAGGAGAACATCCGACCCAGACCGCTCAGCGGATTCATGCGCTGCAGATCGGGAACCAGGGCCTTCGGCGCGAACACCCAGGCATTGAGGAAGAACGGCGGCAGGATCGCCGCCACCAGCAGCAGGCCGAATAGCGGCGAGAAAACGAAGAAGGTGTCGGCAAACAATTCGACCATCCGCGGGACGATCATCGCCGGCTCGAGAAGGTGGTGAATTTCCGGGGTAAAGGCCTTGCGCCCCAAAGCCAGACTGCGGTCGAGAAACCAGCCACCCATCATCCAAAGCGTCATGGCGGCAACGATGAGCACGGTGAAAGTACCGAGCTCGCGCGAATGGGGAATCTGCCCTTTTTCGCGCGCCTGCTCGATACGCCTACCGGTTGGCTCTTCAGTTTTCTCGAGATCGCTGTCTTCAGCCATGACCATTATCTGTACAGGGTATGGCTATTATAGAAAAAAACCAAAGAAATTAAATAGGTAGCGCGTCTTTTTTAATCAGTTTCGAGGTAAACGGCGCAAGCCAATGACAAATAGCAAAACCCGAAAAAAGGGAGGAGGCCTCAGCCTCCTCCCTAACTCGTTGACCGGCAAGGAAATCGTCGTTCAGGAGAATTCGAAATTGCGGATCGCCGTTCCCATTTCAGCGTGCTGGCCGTAATCGGCAAGCAACTCCTTCATGTCGAGGATGAGCACGATCTGTCCGTTCGACAGCGTGGTCACGCCCGCCACCCCCTTCGGCCGGAAATCTTCCAGCGACTTGATGACGGCATCGTCGCGACCGGCGAAGCTGTCCACCCCGAGGATGAAGCTACGTTCCGCGGTCTGCATGAAGACCCCGTATTCAGGTGGTCTGACGATTTCCCAGCCGAGCAGCTTGGCCAGCGAAATCACCGGCAGCACTTCGCCGCGTACCACCAGGGTTTCCTTGCCGCCGACTTCCTGGATGCGCTGTTGATCGATCGGCAGGATTTCCCGAACCAGCGACAGCGGCAGGGCGAACGGCTGATCGCCGAGCAGCACCAGCAGGACCGGCAGGATGGCCAGGGTCAGCGGCAGGGAGATCAGGAAGACCGAGCCCTTGCCCGGTTCCGAGCGAATCTCGACCGAACCGTTGAGCTTCTGGATGTTGGTCTTGACGACGTCCATGCCGACGCCGCGTCCGGAGACGTCGGAAATCTGCGTCTTGGTCGAGAAGCCCGGCAGGAAGATCAGGTTCAGGCTCTGCCGCTCGTCGAGGGTATTGGCCTCTTCTTCCGAAATCAAACCCTTGTCCACCGCCTTGGCACGAATGCGCTCGGCGCTCATGCCACGACCGTCGTCGGCGATGATCAGGACAATGTGATCGCCCTCCTGGCGCGCTTCCAGGCGAACCAGGCTCTTCGCCGGCTTGCCGGCGGCCGAGCGCTCTTCGGGCATTTCGACGCCGTGGTCGACCGCATTGCGGATCAGGTGGATCAGGGGATCGGCCAGATCCTCGATCATCGTCTTGTCGACTTCGGTTTCCTCGCCGGCCAGCACCAGTTCGACATCCTTGCCGAGCTGCCGGGCCAGGTCGCGGGCAATCCGCGGATACTTCTGGAACAAGCGGCCGATCGGCTGCATCCGGGTCTTCATCACCGAGTTCTGCAGATCGGAAACCAGCAGATCGAGCTGGCTGACCGCCTGATCGAGCGCATGCAGGGTCTCGGAATCGTTCTTGCCGGCCAGGATGTCGGCGCGCAGGCTGGTCAGGCGGTTCTTGGTGAGGCCGATTTCGCCGGACAGGTTGAGTACCTGATCGAGACGCGAGGTATCGACCCGGATCGTGTTCTCCCGGCCGCGCTCTTCCGCCCGTCGCGAGCTCGCGCCCGCAGCCGACGGACGATCGCTAGCCCGCCGCCCGAACGGCGACGGCGCCGCCGCCTTGGCCGATTTGGCACCAACCGGGGCCGACTCGGCACGCGTGATCAGTTCGCCTTCAGCGGCCTGCGCCACCTGGGCAGTCTCGCCGGTTACCGCCGCCTGCAACGCCGCCCAGTCGGGCTCGCCGGCTGCGGCCGGGGCTGCGGCCGCCGCGACCGACGGCTTGGCGGCCACCGGCTGGACAACCGGCTCGGCTGCTGGCATCTCGCCATTGAGCGCCCCCTGCAGGGCGGCAATCACCCGCCCATCGGCAGGCTGCGGCTGCACCCCTTGTCCAAGTTCGCCGAACATTTCGCGCACACCGCGCGTGGCGTCCATGATCACGTCCATCAGTTCGGCGGTCAGTTCCAGCTCGCCATTACGCAAACGGTCGAACAGATTTTCAGTGAGGTGACACAAGGTCACCAGCTCGGTTGCATTAAGGAAACCGGCACCGCCCTTGACCGTGTGGAAACCACGGAAGATATCGTTCAACAGGCCTTTGTCGTCGGGCGTCTTTTCCAGATCGACCAGCTTGTTATCGACATCGGAGAGCAGATCGTGGGCTTCCTGCAGAAAATCCTGCAGCAGATCTTCCATGCCAGAAAAGTCGCTCATCTCAGTTCCTCCTCAGAACCCTAGACTGTCGAGCAGATCGTCCACCTGCTCCTGATTGACGACGACGTCGGAGCGCCCCTCGGCATTGACCACAGGACCGTTCATCAAGCTGGTCACTTCGTCGGTCTTGCGGGCATCGGGCAAGACCTCGATAAGCAGCCCCATCAGGCCGCTCTCGAGTTCCTGCGCCAGAGTGACGATCTTCTTGATCACCTGCCCGGTCAGATCCTGGAAGTCCTGAGCCATCATGATTTCGGTCAGCTGGGCATGCGTTGCCCGTGCTTTTTCCGGTAATTGCTGCTTCAGGAACTCCCGGGTCTCGATCGCCAGTTGCCGGAACTCCGCCGGACTGGTCTGGTTGGCGAATACCTTGTCCCAGGCCTGACCAAGGCTCTGCGAGCGGCTTTCCATATCATCGACCAGCGGACCAGCAATGTCGGTCGCGTTGAGAACGCGGCACGCCGCCTGTTCGGTCAGGTTGGCCACATAAGCCAAGCGGTCCTTGGCGTCCGGTATTGCGGCAACGGTTTTCTCCAGCAGCTTGTCGTAACCGAGCTGCCCCAGCGTGTCGTGCAACACGCGCGCCATCTGGCCAATCCGGTTGAACACGGCTTCCTGTTGCGGCCATTGCCCACCCGAGTCGTCGGCGGCCTTGTCCGGCTGGCTGGCCGAACTCTGCGCCGCAACGCTGTCGAACAGCGCCTGCAGCTCGTCGTTATCGCCGTCCACTGCGACCTTTGGTGTGGCGGGCGGCGGCACTGGCGCCGCTGGCGCGGTGGCGTAATCCGCTGCGATCGAATCGAACAGCGCTTCGAGGTCGGCGGAATCGTTACTGGCTGACATGCTATTCCCCTTAACCCTGGCCGAGTTTTTCGAAAATCTTGGTCAACTTCTCGGACAGGGTGCCCGCCGTGAACGGCTTGACGATATAGCCGCTGGCCCCCGCCTGCGCCGCCGCGATGATGTTTTCCTTCTTGGCCTCGGCAGTGATCATCAGCACCGGCAAGTGTTTCAGGTGCGGCGTCGCCCGGATCGTCTGCAACAGCGTCAGGCCATCCATGTTCGGCATGTTCCAGTCAGTGACGACGAACTCGAAACCGCCGCCTTGCAGCTTCTGCAAGGCGATGGCCCCGTCTTCCGCTTCATCGACGTTGGTAAAGCCCAACTCCTTCAGCAGGTTGCGAACAATGCGGCGCATGGTCGAAAAATCGTCCACCACCAGAAATCGCGTTTTGGGATCAGCAGCCATGCAAAACTCCAGTATTCATTCCGTTATCGCTCGATCAACGGGCGCAGCGTGTCCGCCAGCGCCTCTGCGTCAAACTTCGCCACATAGGCATCGACTCCGACCGCCTTGCCCATCGCCCGATTGGCCTCCGACGACAGCGACGAGTGCATCACTACCGGCACGCCTTCGAAACGCGGATCGGCCTTGATGTTCTTGGTCAGCACGTAGCCATCCATCTCCGGCATCTCGGCATCGACCAGGATGAGGCGAATCTCGTCGCGCAGGACGCTGCCGATCTGCTGCGCGTGGGCAGCGATGGCCTGCAGGCGGGTCCAGGCTTCCATGCCGTTGGTCGCGTGCTTGTGCCGGACGCCGAGCTTGTCCAGCACTTCCGAGATTTTCCGCCGGGCGACGATCGAATCGTCGACGAAAAACACGCTGGTATCCGGATCGACCTGCGCCGGCAGGATATCGACAACCAGGGCCTCGCCGAAGGCATTGGCCAGGATCTGCTCGACATCGAGGATCGACACCAGACCGCCACCTTCGAGTTCGATGACCGCGGTGATCAGACCGTGGTTGGCGCTCAGCACACTTTCCGGCGCCTTCACCCGGTCCCAGTCGACGCGGATGATGCGATCGACTTCATGGACCAGGAAACCGAGGGTCCGTTTGGAATATTCGGCAACCATCATGGTCTTGCCCAGCCCTGGCGGGACGCCTTCCAACTGCAGGAAAGGCGCCAGCGAGAGCACGGGAATGACGTTGCCGCGCAGGGAAATCAGCCCTTCGACGCCACGCGGCATGTTCGGGGTCTTGGTGATGTGCGGCGTGCGCCCGACTTCCCTGACCTTGAACACGTTGATGCCGAAGATTTCCCGGGTCCCCAGGGAAAACAGCAGGATTTCCATCTTGTTCGAGCCCGCCAGGCGCGTACGCGCGTCGACGCTATCGAGCAAGTTCTTGTTTTCGACCAGATTCATTATCGTCTCCCGGCGGCTCAACGCGTGGCAATCGCCCCGGCTTCGCCTTCGCTCTCGCCCTTCAGACGGCGGGCTAGGGTTTCCGACAGGCGCTGCGGTTCGAACTTGGGCACATATTCATCGACCCCGACCGATTGGCCGAGCTTCTGATTGGACATCCCGGACAAGGAGGAGTGCATGATGACCGGGATATTGGCGAAACGCGGATCGGACTTGATCTTCTTGGTCAGGATGTAGCCGTCCATTTCCGGCATTTCGATGTCGGTCAGCACCAGGCTGATCAGCGACGACGCCGGCTTGCCGACCGACTTGGCGTAGCCTGCCACCTTCTCCATTTCATCCCACATCTGCCGGCCATTGAGCGCCCCCAGTCCGCGCACGCCCATCGCTTCCAGGGTGCGCTCGATCTGCTTGCGGGCGACACTGGAATCGTCGCAGTAGAAAACCGTCGCATCCGGACGGTCGACCGGAACAACGCTACGGAACATGATTTCGTTGTCGATGCTGGTGGTTTCCGCCAGCACCTTTTCGACGTCCATCATCATCACCAGGCGGTTGTCCTCGAGTTCGGTCACCGCGGTGACCAGACCGCCGGTCTGCGCCGTCAGCATTTCCGGCGGCACGCGCATCTTGCTCCAGTCGAGACGAAGGATGGTGTCGACCCCCTCGACCAGAAAACCCTGGGTGTGCCCGTTGTACTCGGTGACGATCATGATTTCGCGCGGCGTATCGGCGGAAATCCCGGTGTACTTGGCCAGATCGATCACCGGCACCAGCGCGCCGCGCAGGCTCACCATCCCCTCCACCGAAGGCGGCATGTCCGGTGCAGCCGTGATGGCGGGCGTACGCATCACCTCACGCACCTTGAAAACGTTGATGCCATATGTTTCGCGACGCCCGGTCCGCTGGTCGACCCCGAGGAAGAACAACAGGATTTCAAGCTTGTTGGTTCCCGCCAGCTTGGTTCGCGCATCAATATTTTTCAGTAGTTCCGACATTCTTTTCCCCTCGCCCGGGACGGTGCCCAGGTTCCGTATCGGGCAAAACTACCATGCAACTGGCCGTTCAGCCAACCTCGACGCCCGCAGTGGCGAAGACCGCCCCGGACGGACCACATGACCGATGAATCAAACAATGCGAAACAGTTTGCTGAAGTTGGCAATTTCCAGAACCTGCCTGACGCTTCCCTGCACCCCGGACAACACGACATCCTTGCCGCAACCGCCCATCTTGTCGCGCAGCATCAGCAGCATGCCGAGAGCGGAACTGTCCAGATAATCGACACCCGAAAAATCCACGGTCACCGCCCGCACCGCATCGTCGCTGACCAAGGGCTCATACGCGGCGCGGAAATCCCGGTGGGTGTTGAAATCAAAACGACCGGCCAGCGCAATCGTTGCCATCCCCGCATCCTGCCTGATAGTTGCCTGCATCATGATTCCTAAAAATATCAAAAACAACACAAGTTTAATACTTCCGGCGATTCTAGCAAGCCCTTTATGGATCTCACCGCACCGCAGCCATCACCTTGCGCGCCATCTCTTCCAGCGGCCACTGCTCTTCCACTGCACCAATCAGGAAAGCCTCCCGCGGCATGCCGTAGACAACGCAACTCACCTCGTCCTGGCCGAAGGTCCTGGCCCCGGCCTGACGCATGCGCAGCATGCCCAGAGCACCATCCTTGCCCATGCCGGTGAGGATGACCCCCACCGCCTGCCGGCCAACCACTTCGGCGGCGGAATCGAACAGCACATCCACCGACGGGCGATGCCGGTTAACCGGCTCGGCCCCCGACAGCTCGGTCAGCAGATTGCCGCCGCTACGCCGGATACGCAGATGGGAATGCCCCGGCGCAATATACACTGTGCCCGCCTCGACCCTTTCGTTGCCTTGCGCCTCGATCACGCGCGGCGCGCAAAGACCGTCCAGACGGCGGGCAAAGGAAGTGGTGAAAGACTCCGGCATGTGTTGCACGATCAGGATCGGCGGACAGTTTTCCGGAATGCCGAGGAGGAACTCCTTGATTGCTTCGGTCCCGCCCGTTGACGCACCGAGAAAGATGATCTTTCCGTTGCTGCTCGAATACGGGGAAGCGCCGTTCGTAGCCTTGGCCGCCGTCATCGCACGAGAGCTCCTGGCAATGCCGGCGCTGGCGGCGGGCGCAGGAGCGCCGCGCAGACGCGCGCTTTTCGCTGTCCGGATCTTTTCTGCCAGTTCTTCCGCATAAGCCTCCATCGAATTGGGAAAGTCCGAGCGCGGCTTGCCGATGAAATCGACGGCGCCCAGTTCCAGCGCACGCAGCGTCGTTTCCGATGTCTCGCCGGTATAAGAGGAAACCATCACCACCGGCATCGGCCGCAAGCGCATCAGGCGTTCGAGGAATGCCAGGCCATCCATGCCCGGCATGTGAACATCGAGGGTCAACACATCGGGCGCCAGAGTCTTGATCAACTCGCGCGCGCTCGACGCATCGGGCGCCGCGCCGACCACCTCGAGATCGGCAAAACCGTTGATCATGGTGGTCAGCAGCGAGCGCATCAACGCCGAGTCGTCCACGATCAGGACACGCGTCTTTTTCATTTGCCGCCACCATCGTACTGATCAAACATCAGATAAAAAGCTCCACATCGCCGCCCATGCTTGCGCCAGACAGTCTCTCCTTGTAATCCCGCTCACGACTGAACAGGGTTTCGTTGTGGACGCGATGCAACTTCTTCACCAACACGCGCCCTGTCTGTGAAAAGTAATATACCTTGCGCGGGTAGGAATCCAGCAAGTCCTTGGCGACGACGGGAATTTTTTCGGTCTTCAGGTAATTGAGCACAAATTCCGCGTTGCGCACCCCGACATTGCTGCTCGAAAGGCTGGACATCACCGCCCCTCCGCCGAAGACCTTGGCCTCCAGCCGACTTTTGCGCGCGCCCATCTTCAGCAGGTGGTTGATCAGGACTTCCATGGCATACGAGCCATAACGCGCCGAAGTGCCGACCGTTTCGGAGCGCCCTCCGTCGTCGGGCAGCATGAAATGGTTCATGCCGCCAATACCGGCATCAATATCGCGAATGCAGGCGGCGACGCAGGACCCCAGCACGGTGACGAGCAGCATTCCCTGATCCGAGACGAAGTACTCGCCCGGCAGTATCTTGGCGGCTTCGCTGGAAAAATGCCGGTCGAAATAGCGATTGGCCGCCAGGTTTTCGTTATAGGCGTGATTCACGCGCGTCCCTGGCGAGCCCCGGCAAGGACATAAACCGTCTTGCCTTGCGAACGGAAAAGATCGGCGGCGTGCAGGAAGCTCTCGGAATGCCCGGCAAACAGCAGGCCATCGGGCTGCATCAACGGTGCGAAGCGGGAAAGGATCTGGTACTGCGTCGGCTTATCGAAATAAATCATGACGTTGCGGCAGAACAGGATGTCGAGCGGCCCCTTCACCGGATAGCTGGCGTCGAGCAGGTTGATGCGCCGGAATTCGATCATCCGCTTCAACTCCGGGCGCACGGCGGCAAAGCCCTCCTGGCCGCCGGTGCCGCGCAGGAAAAAGCGGCGCAGACGCTCCGGCGACATCTTTTCCAGCCGGTCCATCGCGTAGACGCCTTTCTGGGCCGTCGCCAGCACGTTGGTATCGAGATCGGAAGCAATGATGCTGACATGCGAGGCATCGGCGCCGCAGGTTTCGGCGACTGTCATCGCGATCGAATAGGGCTCCTCGCCGGTCGACGCTGCTGAACACCAGATCCGCACCGGTCGCCGGTTGCCGATCTGACGCAGATGTTCGGCGAGGATGGGGAAGTGGTGCGGCTCGCGGAAGAAGGAGGTCAGGTTGGTGGTCAGCGAGTTGACGAAACGCTCCCATTCGTCGCCGCCATGGCGCTCCAGGCTGTCCAGGTACTCGGTGAAGGAATGCTTGTTGAGCGCCCGCAAACGGCGTGCCAGCCGCGAATAGACCATGTCCTTCTTGACTGGCGACAGGGAAATCCCCGCATGCTGGTAGATCAGTTTGCGCACGCGCTCGAAATCGGCGTCGGAAAACTGGAATTCGCGCACCCCGGTGTCTTTGGGCAGAACCCGGTTGAGGTCGTTACGCAAGCTACCCAAGGACGGCAGCGGACGCTTTGGCTCTATGGTCATGTCAGAACTCTTCCCATTCGTCGTCCAGACTGAGCGCCGGCGACGGATTTTTCGACCGCCCCCCCGGCTTGCGTGTCGGCGAAGCCAGGGCCAAGGGCTTGGATACCGGCACCGCCCCCTCGGCCAGCTTGAACACGGCAACCCCACGCGCCATCGATTCCGCCTGCTCTTCCAGGCTCTCGGCGGCGGCGGCCGCCTGTTCGACGAGGGCGGCATTCTGCTGCGTCACCTCGTCCATCTGGCTGATCGCCAGGCTGACCTGCTCGATCCCGGCGCTCTGCTCGCGGCTGGCTTCGGCAATGTCGGTGACGATCCGCGCCACGCGCTTGATGCTGCTCATGATCTCGGTCATCGTCGCCCCGGCCTGGTCGACCAGCTTGCTGCCCGCTTCGACCCGTTCGACCGAATCGGAAATCAGACTCTTGATTTCCTTGGCGGCGGCAGCACTGCGCTGGGCGAGGCTGCGCACTTCGGTGGCGACGACAGCGAAGCCCCGCCCCTGTTCGCCGGCCCGCGCTGCTTCGACGGCGGCGTTGAGGGCAAGGATGTTGGTCTGGAAGGCAATGCCGTCGATTACCCCGATGATGTCGGCGATCCGCGCGCTGGCCTGATTGATCGAGCCCATGGTCTCGACCACCTTGCCGACCACTTCACCACCCTGCTCGGCGATGCGCTGGGCGTTGCCGGCCAGTTCATTGGCCTGACGGGCGTTGCTGGCGTTCTGCTTGACCGTGGCGGTCAACTCTTCCATGCTCGAGGCGGTTTCCTCGAGACTGCTCGCCTGCTCTTCGGTCCGCACCGAAAGATCCTGATTGCCGGAGGCAATCTCCTTCGACGCGACATTGATCGTTTCCGCGGAATACTGGATGCCACCAACCAGTTCGCGCAAGCGCATGACGGTCTGGTTGGCGTCATTCTTCAACTGGCCGAAGGTACCCTGATAATCGGCTTCGACCGTGTGCATCAGGTCGCCGGCGGCGATCCGCGACAACAGCCCGGCGATCTCGCCGACCGCCGAACCGGTGGTTTCCAGCAAGCGGTTGATGCCACGCCCCAGCTCGCGGTAGAAGCCTTCCAGGGCGTCGGCGTCGAGCCTGGCTTCCAGATTGCCGGCGGCGGCGTGCTCGATCAAGTCGGCGACCAGTCGCTGGGCGTTGATCTCGGCGGTGCGGTCCAGCCATTCACCAACGGTACCCAGACGCTCGCCCCGCTCATTGACGATGGGATTGGTGACGACGTTGAAAATCCGCCCGCCGATTTCCATTTCGGTATTGCGCGTGCTCTGCAGTTCGCGCAGACCGCGCAGTGCCGCCTGCGGATCGGCATAGAAATCGCCGATGCTGCTGCCGATGAAACGGTCGACCGAGAAGTTGGGCTGCCGCTCGCGCAGCGCCGGCTCGATCCGCCGCAGCGTGCGCTGCAGGCCCTTGTTGGCGTAGATCACCGTGCCGTCATCGTCGGCGATGCGCAGGTTGGCATTGACGCAATCGAGGGCAATGCGGATGCGCAGGTTGTCGTTGGCCAACTGCTGCGCCTCGGCGACGCTGAAGCCCTGCTGGATCTGCATCGACATCAGCCCCTGCAGCACCTTGCCCATTTCGTCGTCGCGGGAAACATCGACGTTGCTGGTGTAATTGCCGTTCGCCAGTTCGCGGAAGGCGGCGATGACTTCGCCGATCGGCCGGGTGATCGAGCGGGTGATCGCCACCGCGATCCACAAGCCAAGGGCTAGCGCCAGGACGGTCAGGCCAATGCTCCAGGCCAGCGTCGTCGCGTACAGCGCCTGACTGTGGGCGACCAGCGCCCGGGCGCCTTCCTCGCGAGCCAGGAACAATGCATCCGCCTTGGCGGCGGCCTTGGTATAGGCAGGATTGATCTTGTTGAGCAGAATCAGGTTGGCATCGTCAAAACGCCCCTCGAGCAAGGCGGCCTTCGCCGGCAGAAGGCCTTCCTGCACGAAACGCTCGCGCGCCTGCTGGAACTCGGCAGCCATTTCCTGTTGGGCGCCGGCCTCGACATGCTGCTGATAAATTTCCCACTGCCGGCTGATTTCGGCGATGTTGGCATCGATCTGCCGCAGGTGGAACTGGATGTCGTGATCGTGCAGGCTGGCGTAGCCCCCTTGCGGGTTGTGCTGCAGGCTCAGCATGATCTGGCTGCGGTTTTCCGCCATCAGGCGGCCAATCACTGCCAGCGACTGGATCGGCAGGACGCCATCGTCGTTGATGCGCACCGCGCTGTCGTAATTGCGCCCGGCGCCCCAGGCACCGATCCCGGCAACCAGGGCGGTCGCCAGCAGCAAGGTGGCAAAGCCGGCAAACAGCTTCTGCCGCAACGACCAGCCAGCAAACCAGCCAGGACCGCCATTGACCACGGCACCATGGCGAATCCGCAGGCCGCCGGCGCGCCGTTCGCGGAACAGGCGATAGGCGCTTTCTGCCGCGGTCACCTGTTCGCGCGTCGGCCGCCGTCGTACCGACAGGTAACCGACCAGCAGATCGTTCTCCCACAATGGCGTGACGGTCGCCTGGACCCAATAGAAATCGCCGTTCTTGCAGCGATTCTTGACCATGCCGGTCCACGGCCGGCCGGCCTGCAGATCGTGCCAGAGATCGGCAAAAGCCTCGACCGGCATATCGGGATGGCGAACGATGTTATGCGGCTGGCCGAGCAGTTCCGACTCGGCAAAACCGCTGATATCGATGAATGCCTTATTGACGTAGGTGATCAGTCCCTTCGGATCGGTCCGGGAGACGATCAGCGTATCGGCGCCCAGGAGCACCTCGTTCGCAGTGACAGGTTGGTTGTTGCGCATGAATCTGCCTTTCCTGGGAAATGATTAGAACTCGGCCCAGTCGTCAGCCTGGCCGGAGGGCACGGAGACATTAGCGGCGAGCATTTTTTTGGGAAAATCGGCGGTCAGCGCCGCCGCGCGTTGTTTTTTTTCGCCCGGCAAGCGCAGCCCTGACTGACGCGCTGCCACCGTGTTTGCTGGTGCCAACCCGAGTGCCGGAACCACCTCGGCGCCCAGGTGGAAGGCTGCCACCGCAAGCGCCAGTCGCTGCGCCTGACCGCGCAGGCTTTCCGCGGCGGCGGCGGCTTCCTCGACCAATGCGGCATTTTGTTGGGTTACTTCGTCCATCTGATTGATCGCGCGTCCCACCTGCTCGATGCCTGAGCTCTGCTCACGGCTGGCTTCGGAGATTTCCGCCATGAGCCGCGCCACGCCCTGAATGCTGGAAACTATCTCGGTCATCGTCGCGCCGGCCTGATCGACCAGCCGGTTGCCGGCGTTGACCTTGCTAACCGAATCGGCGATCAATGCCTTGATCTCTTTCGCAGCGGCTGCACTACGCTGCGCCAGGCTGCGCACCTCGGTCGCCACCACCGCAAAGCCCCGGCCCTGCTCGCCCGCCCGCGCTGCCTCGACCGCGGCATTGAGGGCAAGAATATTGGTCTGGAAGGCGATCCCGTCGATCACCCCGATGATGTCGGCGATCCGTGCACTCGCCTTCTGGATGGCGCTCATCGTCACCACAACCTGATCGACGACGTTGCCCCCCTGTTCGGCGACGCGCTGCGCTTCGCCCGCCAGGTCGTTGGCGCGCCGCGCATTGTCGGCATTTTGATGCACGGTGCCGGTCAGCTCTTCCATGCTCGACGCCGTCTCTTCCAGACTGGACGCCTGCTGTTCGGTGCGACCGGAGAGATCCTGGTTGCCCTGGGCGATCTCGCGGGCCGCGGTGTTGATCGAGTCGGTGGCTTCCTTGATCGAGAGAACGATTTCGCAGAGACGATCGACGGTGCTGTTGGCGTCGTCGCGCACCTTGCCGAGCAGCCCCTGGTAAGGCGTCTCGATCTTTTCGGTGAGATCGCCCTTGGCCAGGCGGGCGAGCATGCAGCCGACTTCCTCCAGCGCCTGGCCGTTGGCATCGAGCAGGCTATTGACGCCTTCGGCCAGCTTCAGGAAGAAACCGTGCTTGTTGCTGCTGGAGATGCGCCGCGAGAAATCACCGGCTGCCGCCGCGTCGATGATGCCACTGACCTCCTGCTCGATCGCCACTTCCCCGGTCCGGTCCTGCCATTCGATCACCGTGCCGAGACGAGCGCCCTCCCCGCCAATCACCGGCGTCACCACTAGGGCGAAGGTCCGGTTAGCGATCCGGATCACGCTGCGCTGCGGTTCGACGAGCGCGCCGAGCTGCTCGCCGGCGAGCGCCGGGTTCAGCTCGCGAACGGAGAAATCCGCACTGCGGATCGCCGCCGCACGAAACTCGGGCAACTGTTGCTGGATGTCGGCCTCCGCCTCGCGCATCATGCCGAACAAGGCGTCGTTGCCATAGATGATCCGCCCGTCGGGACCGAGCAACATGACGCAGTTGGAACCGACATCGAGTGCCACCTTGATGCGCAGTGCCTCTGCGGCGATCCGCCGCTCGCTGGCGCTGCGCTCCTTGAGGTCGGCCTGCATCCGCGCCAGGGTCCGCAACAGGTGCGCCGGTTCGTCGTCACCGCCCGGTTCGATGCGGTTGTCGAAGTTGCCGGCGGCTACCGACTCCGCCACGTCGACGGCTGCCGACAGCGGGTTGGTGATGCCCCGAGTCACCCAGATACCAGAAGGAATCATCACCACCACCGCCAGGACGATCAAGCCGAACAGCAGGTTCTGCACCGTCGAGCGGATGGTCGCGATTTCTTCGAGCGCACTCGAGGTTTCCGCCTTTTGCGCCAGATTCAGGGTGTCAATGGCTTCCTGCCAGGCCCGGAGACGCGGCCCCAGGTGATTTTCGAAATGACTTTCCAGCACCGGCCGATTCCCCTCGGCGAGCAGCGCAAACAACTGCTTGAGCGAAACTGCCGCATCTTCGCGCAAGGCCGGCAAACGTTCCATCACATCGCGGGCAGCCGGCGGCAGATTGGCGCCGAGCTGCTTTTCGAGCAGTTGCAATTGGGCGAGGCTATCGGTTACGCCTTGCGCCGCTTCGCGCTGGCGGAGCAGCTCTTCGAACAACAGGGCATTGCGCGCATGCAGGCCGAGGCTGTCCACATCGCGGCGCATGGCGCTGGCAAGCTCCATGCCCTGCGCATTATCGACCGCGATCGTCTGCACCTTCTCGCCGATCATCCCCAGGCTGATCAGGGCGACGACGACGAAAGCGATCATCAGCGACAAGGCTCCAACCGTTGTCGCGATCAAGCGGCTGCCAATCCTGAAATTGCGCATGTTCAACATAGCGTCCCCCCTGCTCCCTTATTTGCGGTTCATTCAACTGCGGCTTCGACCAGTTCCATATCCGCGCTGCTCATCAGCCGTTCGATGTCGGTAACGATCAGCATCCGCTGCTCGACACTGGCCAGACCAAGGATGTAACGGGTGTCGAACGAGCCGGAGAAATCCGGCGCCGGCCGGATCTGCGACGACGTCAAGGACAGCACGTCGGAGACGCTGTCGACGACGACACCGATCACCCGACGGGCGATATTGAGGATGACGACGACAGTAAATGGGGTGTATTCGATCTTGCCGAGATTGAACTTGATGCGCAGATCGACAATGGGAACGATGGTCCCGCGCAGATTGACCACCCCCTTGATGAAGGGTGGCGCATTGGCGATCAGGGTCGGCGTCTCGTAGCTGCGGATTTCCTGAACCTTCAGGATGTCGATCGCGTACTCCTCGCAACCCAGGGTAAAGGTCAGGAACTCGCTGGCCACCGAGTCATCCTCCGCCAGCGCGCCTGCCTGCTGCTTGGTGATTTCCATCATTCGCTCCTCAACGGCCCTGCGTCGGCCTTGTGCAGATGATTCCTGGCCATTGTCGCAATGGCCGAGACATCCAGGATCAATGCAACATGACCATCGCCCATGATGGTCGCGCCGGAGATGCCCGGCACTTTCCGGTAATTCGCTTCGAGACTCTTGATCACCACCTGGTGCTGCCCGAGCAGGGCATCGACGAACAGGGCAACGCGGATTCCGTCGGCATCGAGCACCACCATGATGCCCTGGGTGAAGTCGTTCCACACCGACTGCAGCTTGAACATTTCGTGCAGGACGAGAACCGGCAGATATTCGCCGCGTACCTGCACCACCCGCGCCTGATTCGACAGGGTACGGATTTCACCGGGCGTCGGCTGCAGCGATTCGAGCACGTAGGACAGAGGCAGGATGTAGATCTGGTCGCCGACGGCAACCGACATGCCGTCGAGGATCGCCAGCGTCAGCGGCAGACGTACCGTCATCCGGGTGCCGATGCCGGCCATCGAGTCGATTTCGACCCGCCCGCCCATCGACTGGATATTGCGGCGGACGACATCCATGCCGACGCCGCGGCCGGAAACGTCGGTGACCTGCTCGGCGGTCGAAAAGCCGGCTTCGAAGATCAGGTTGAAGACTTCCTGGTCGCTCATCTGATCGGAAACTGGCAGGCCGCGTTCGCGTGCCTTGGCGAGAATCTTGTCGCGCGGCAGGCCGGCGCCATCGTCGCCGACTTCGATGACGATGTTGCCGCCCTGATGGTAAGCCTTCAGGGTGATCGTCCCGACCGGGCTCTTGCCCGCCGCAATCCGCCGCTCCGGCGATTCGATGCCGTGGTCCAGACTGTTGCGGATCAGGTGAGTCAGCGGATCGGCGATGCGCTCAATCAAGCCCTTGTCGAGTTCGGTCGTTTCACCCATCGTCTTCAGCTCGACCTGCTTGCCGAGCTTCGCCGACAGATCGCGGATCACCCGCGGGAAGCGGGAGAAAACGAAGGAGATCGGCAGCATCCGGATCGACATCACCGCTTCCTGCAGATCCCGGGTGTTGCGTTCCAGTTGAGCCAGCCCGGTCACCAAGCGCTCCGGCGCGGCGTCGAGCATCTGCGACGAGGTCTGCAGCAGCATGGCCTGGGTGATCACCAGCTCGCCGACCAGATTGATCAACTGGTCGACCTTCTCGACGCTGACGCGGATCGAGGAATCGTTCGCCGCGTTGGCCGGTGGCGCCTTCTGGCGCGCCTCTCCGTTCGCGACCGCCGGCAAGGACTTCGTCTCGACCGCCGCCTCGCTGGCGGGTATCTCGGCAACAACCGGCGGCGCTGGAAGTGGCGCAAAGAATCCGAAACCTTCGCCGCCCTCGGCGACTGGGGGTGCCTCGACAGGTGCCGGCAAGGGCTCGAAGAACCCGTAGCCGGGGTCCTCTTCCGCCGGCTTCTGGACCGGCAAGGGCTCGAAGAAGCCATAGGCCTCGACCGGCGGCGCGCCGGGTGCATCGGCAAAGATGCCGAAATCGGCGTCATCGGCGGCTGCGGGCTCGGCTTCCCCGACATACCACGCACCACTTTCCGCGACGAAGTCGACCTGATCGGCAAAACTGTCCCGTACCGCCGCCGTCGTCAGCCGCAACAACCATTGGCCGATACTGCCTTCCGGTAGTGGACGCTGGACGATCTCCAGTTCGCCGAGCTTGCGCAACTCGTCGAGAAGATTGCCCAAGCCTACGCCGCTGACCGCCTGAGCAGTCGGCACGAAGCCGATTTCGTAACAGGTCCGGGTTGCCACGGGCGCTGCAGTATCCGTTGCCAGCGGCGCCGGCTCAGGTATCGCGGCGACGGTGGCCGGCACCGCCCTGTTGCCATCGGAAAGCTGACGCAAACGCTGGCATAGCGCATCCACGGCGGCCTGATCGACACTGCCCCGCCCCTGATGGGTATCCAGCATGCTGTGCAAGACATCGCCAGCTTGCAGGCAGGCATCGACCATCTCGGGACGCAAGGCCAGATCCCCTTTGCGGATGCGATCCAGGAGGTTTTCCAGAATATGCGTGGTTTCCGCGAGGTCGGAAAAACCGAAGGTACCGGCGCTGCCCTTGATCGAGTGAGCTGCCCGGAAAATCGCGTTCAGTTGCTCGGCGTCCGGATGCGCAACATCCAGTGCCAGCAACAGAGACTCCATTGCAGCCAGATGTTCTTCGGACTCTTCGAAAAACACCTGGTAAAACTGACTCATGTCGATAGACATGCTTCCTCCTCAAACGCGCGGATGGCGGCGCCGGCTGCGACAATCGCCCCGCGCGAGAAGATTTCAGGCGGACACGGGAGACTCAGCCGATGACTTTGCGCACGACTTCGATCAACTTCTGGGGATCGAAGGGTTTGACCAGCCAGCCGGTTGCGCCGGCAGCGCGACCTTGGGACTTCATCGCGTCTGAAGATTCGGTCGTCAGCATCAGGATTGGCGTGGTGGCATATTGCGGCATCGCCCGAAGGTTGCGGATCAGGTTCAAGCCATCCATGCGCGGCATGTTCTGATCGGTCAGCACCAGATTGATGCTGCGCGACTTGGCCTTGTCCAGACCATCCTGACCGTCCACCGCCTCGACCACCTCGTATCCGGCACTCTTCAATGTAAACGAGACCATCTGGCGGATGGATGCAGAATCATCAACTGCAAGAATGGTTTTGGCCATTTTTTCCTCTAGTTTCAATCACACATTAGCCGCCGCTGACGCCACTCCCCAAGCATCAGCGACCAATACGCCTGTTTCCGGCAACTACTGCGCCCGGAGCTTGTCTGTCCCGGGCAACTCAAGCGCGCCGGGCGAATCGCCATCAATCTCGACTTCGTCGCCGGACTCTTCGTTGAGTATGGCTTTTTCCGTCTGCTGGTTGAGCACCACGATGCTGATCCGGCGGTTGACCGGATTCAGCGGGTCATTCTTGTCGAACAACAGGGTCGATCCGAGACCGACCACGCGCAATACCTTGTGCGCTTCCATCCCACCTGCGACCAGCTCTCGTCGGGAGGCATTGGCCCGATTCGCCGATAGTTCCCAGTTGGAAAAGCCCTGGACGCCGCCGACGAAAGGTGCGGCGTCAGTATGGCCAGCCAGGCTGATGCGGTTGGAAACACCGTTGAGTGCCTGGCCAATCTGCCGCAGCAGATCGCGAGTATAGGGCTTGACCACATCGCCACCGGAATCGAACATCGGCCGATTCTGCTCGTCGACGATCTGGATGCGCAGCCCTTCGGAAGTTATGTCGAGCAGCAACTGCTTCTTGAACTGCGCCAATTGCGGGCTGCGTTCGATCATTTTCTCGATTTCGGTCTTCAGCTGCTCCAGACGCTCGCGCTCCTTGCGCTGGAACTCGAGCTTGGCCTCCTTGGAAAAACTTGTCCGCTTGGCCTCGATATCCCCTTTTTTCACCTGCCCTGACTGCCGGGTCAGGTCCTGGCCGCCGCCCTTGAGGATGCTGGTTGCATCGCCGGAACCATCGCCCCCTGACATTGCGACTTTCATCGGATTCTGGAAATAATCGGCAATGCCCTGCAAATCCCCCTTGGCCGTGGAACCCAAAAGCCACATGAGCAGAAAGAAAGCCATCATCGCAGTGACGAAGTCGGCGTAGGCGATCTTCCAGGCACCGCCGTGGGCGCCACCAGCGACAACCTTCTTGCGCTTGATGATTATCGGGCGGGTGGAGTCGTCACTCATCGTGTTCCATTCTGCAAGGCTCGGCCTTATTTGCCCTTGCGAGCCTTCAGCTCTTCCTCGAGTTCGCTGAAACTGGGGCGATCGTGGGCGCCAAGCGTCTTGCGTCCGAACTCGATGGCGACCTGCGGCGCATAGCCCGACATGGAAGCCAGCAGAACCATCTTGATGGTCTTGAAAATCGTCCCCGACTCCTGCGCGCGCTGGTCGAGCAAACCCGCCACCGGCGCGACAAAGCCGTAGGAAACCAGAATACCGAGGAAGGTACCGACCAGCGCACCGCCAATCATCTTGCCCAGGACCGCAGGCGGCTCGCCCACCGACCCCATGACGTTTACCACCCCCATCACCGCGACAACGATACCGAAAGCCGGCGTCGCGTCCGCCACCTTGGAAACCACGTGGGCAGGTTCGACCGCTTCATGGTGATGGGTTTCGAGCTCGACATCCATCAAGCTTTCGATCTCGACGGTATTGAGATTGCCGCCCACCATCATGCGCAGGTAATCGGTCATGAATTCGAGAACATGGTGATCGGCAACGATATTCGGATACTTGCCGAAGATCGGGCTGGACTCGGGGTTTTCGACATCCCCTTCGATCGACATCAGCCCCTCCTTGCGAACTTTCGAAAGAATTTCGAAGAGCAAGGCCAATGCGTCCACGTAGTAGGCCTTGTTGTAAGGAGAACCTTTCAGGACCCCGGGCACGGCGGCAACGGTCGCCTTGATCACCTTGATGTTGTTGCCGGCAACGAAACCGCCGATGGTCAAACCAATGATGGCCAGATATTCAAGGGGAACCCACAGCGCCAGCAGGCTGCCGTGCACGGAGTAAGTACCGAGCGAAGCAGCCAGGATGATGACATAGCCGACGATCAAAAACATGTAGAACCCCTTTTAGCGCCGCTCACGACCTTACGGCTGACCCGTTTATTGGTTGCCGCTATTGTAGCCACAGGCCTTCGCGAAGCGCAAAGGAAGTATAAGCATATCCGTGATGTACACAGGGTCAGCAATTTTCACAGTGATAGACTCGTGGGATCGAGTCAGCTCCTTCACACCATGTCCTTCTGCATCGCATGCGGCACTCAAGCCATCCGCCGGATACCCGACGGCGACAACCTCCCTCGCCTGGTCTGCCCCGCGTGCGGTCACATCCATTACGAGAATCCCCGTCTGATCGTCGGCTGCATTGCCGAATGGGAGAACCGAATCCTGCTTTGCAAACGGGCAATTGAACCGCGCCTCGGCTACTGGACGCTGCCTGCCGGCTTCATGGAGAACGGTGAAAGCACTTGCGAAGCAGCAATCCGCGAAACCTGGGAAGAAGCCGGCGCCAGGGTAACGATCGACGCCGCGTTCGCGATGGTCAATATCGCCCACATCAATCAGGTTCATCTGTTTTATCGCGGCAAGATGTCCGATGGCGCATTTTCTGCCGGCGAAGAAAGTCTTGAGGTAAGACTATTCGAAGCGTCGGAAATCCCCTGGAATGAAATCTCCTTCCGCAGCGTCCGCAGTTGCCTCGAAACCTACCTAAGAGAACGCAATCACGGCAACTACGGCTTTCACGAATTCTCGCTCACGCCCTGACTCCCGCAAGCGACCACCAACGCAAGAAAAATCCCCGCGGCCGAATCGGCGACGGGGATTTTCCGGATGGCACCGAGGCGCTTACTTGCCTTTGGCGTTCAACTCTTCGTTCATCTTGCTCGAGTAGACCTTGCCCATGTAGGCACCGATCACGACGACGCCCACGATGACGACCAGACTCATCAAGCCGATATCACTCGTAAACAACAGATTCCAAGCCATAAATCACCTCCCAATCACAAAAACAATCAATCCGCCTTTGCATTCAAGCGTAGCGGCTCGTCAAGACTGGCATGCCACTCCCCATGAAGACGCCATTGCCCCGCAGGATCTTCAAGTGTGACATACCAGCGTCCGGCCACTTCACTGGCCAGCACTCCTCCAAAGAAACCCGCCCCTTCGGATTTCATTTCGATCAGTTGATCCTTTACGTTCAGTGTCGGGTGCGCCAGACGCAGAGTCAGGACCTCGGGCATGGCAAGCCCCTCCCGGGTTGTCACCAGCAGGCGCAAATTCTGTCCGGAGCGCATCAGGTCGGCGTGCAAGCCCAGCTTGCTTGCCTCGTGGTCACGCTGCAAGCGCTGGTTAACCGCCAAGCCCTGCTTGTAATAGTCGTCGGTCACCAGACCATCGTTGCTGACCACCGCCAACCAGATGGTGACGATCGCGGCAATGATCACAAGGCCGGGGCCAAGCATCAACAACCACGGCCAAGGCTCCTTGTACCAAGGTTTGCCATCATTTTTCAGTGTCATGCTTGCGCTCATGTCAGGGCATCAGGAAAGAGGCTTTTTCACGCACGGCAATCTTGTCGTCGCTTTCGGCCTTGATGTTGAAATAGATCGTGTTCGCCCCCTTCTGACCGGACTCCGGCGGGACGCGTACGACCACGGTGGATTCGTGGTTCTTGGCGCTTTCAACCTCAACCACCAGCTCATCTTCGGCAAGTTTCACGCCGGCAAGGCCGTCAACCGTAACTCGGTAGCGCTGCGAAGCCTCAGTGGTATTCATGAACTTCAGGTTGTAAACATTCTCGATCGAGCCATCGTCCGCTTCCCGGGAAAGAACCGAGCGGTCACGGATGACGTCGACCATCAGCGGCACCCGGTTGGCGAGTGACCACGCCGCCGCCAAACAGATCAGCAGCAGGATGGCCGAGTAAAGGATGATGCGGGGGCGCAAAATATGCCCCATCACCTCGGATGCCCCAAAATGCTTGGCCAGCGCGTTCTCGGTTGTATAGCGGATCAGCCCACGGGGCTTGCCGATCTTGTCCATCACGGGATCGCAGGCGTCAATACAGGCACCGCAGCCGATGCACTCGTATTGAATTCCCTTGCGGATGTCGATCCCGGTCGGACAAACGACGACACACAGATTGCAATCGACACAGTCCCCCAGCTTCTCGTTGTCGCCCCCTTTCTTTCTCGCCCCGCGGGGCTCGCCACGCTCGGGATCGTAAGTGATCACCAGCGTATCGGGGTCGAACATCACGCCCTGGAAACGAGCGTACGGGCACATGTACTTGCACACCTGCTCCCGCAGGAAACCCGCCTGCATGTAACAGAAGCCGGCGTAGAAAAGCGTCCAGAACAACTCCCAACCGGAGAGATCAAAGGGGAAGGCCGCCAGCAACTCGCGCATCGGCGTGAAATAAGCCACCAGAGTAAACCCGGTCCACAGGGAGAGCACCAGCCACAACGCATGCTTCAAGACCTTGCGCCCCAACTTGTTGGGCGTCATCGGTCCCTGATCGAGCTTCATCCGCGATGAACGGTCGCCTTCGATGCGGTTTTCGATCCACATGAAGATTTCGGTATATACCGTCTGCGGACATGCATAGCCACAGAACAAGCGCCCGGCGATTGCGGTGAACAGGAACAGGGCGTAGGCAGAAACGATTAGCAGCACCGCCAGATAGAAGACATCCTGCGGCCACAACACCAATCCAAACAGGTAGAACTTGCGCTCCACTAGATGGAACAGGATCGCCTGGCGATCGTTCCACATCAACCACGGCGTCCCGTAGAAGAGGATTTGCGTCAGCCAGACAAAAACCCAGCGCCATGTTGCCCACCACCCCTTCACTTCCCGGATGTAAATTTTCCGGTGTTTCTCGTAAAAGGATGCCTTCGCCAAATTCGCCCCGTTTTCGGGCTTGTTCTCTTCTTTGGAGTTCATTGAAGCCTCTTTATCAGAATGATGCTGCTCCGCACAACACCATTTTGATAAGTATGCCTTGAGCCAGACGAAAAAGGGGAGGCCATCCGGCCTCCCCCTGACAGTCGCCGATTACTTGGCGCTGAGGCTGGTCACGTAAGCAGCCAGCAGATGGACCTTGGCGTCGCCGAGGAAGTCCTTCCAGGCCGGCATCTTGTTGGTACGACCATTGGTGATGGTTTCGATGATGGTCGCTTCGGAAGAGCCATACAACCAGATCTTGTCGGTCAGGTTCGGCGCACCCAAGGCCTGCATGCCGTGAGCGTCAACACCGTGGCAACCGACACAGCCCGCTTCGTTGAAAGCAGTCTGGCCCTTGCCGGCGCGGACCGCGTCATGCGGCAAGCCGGACAGCGAACGAACGTAGTTGGCGAGATCCTTGATGGTTTCACCACCCAACTGGGCGTGCGGAGGCATCACCCCCATACGGCCAGCAGAGATGGTCTCAACAATCTGTGTGGACTCACCACCCCATTGCCAATCGCTGTCAGTCAGGTTGGGGAAGCCCTTCGCACCGCGTGCATCAGCACCATGGCATTGCATGCAGTAGGTAAGGTAGAGGCGCTTGCCCATTTCCATGGCTTGCTTGTCGCCAGCAACCGCCTTGACGTCCATCGCCAGATACTTGTCGTAAAGCGGCTTGACAGCGGCGTCCATCTTGGCCACTTCAACCGTATGCTGGCCAGCAGAAGTCCAGCCGAGCATGCCCTTGAAATTGCCAAGCCCAGGATACAGAGCCAGGTAAACCAGCGCGAAGATCACGGTGATGACGAAGAGCCAACTCCACCACTTCGGCATCGGGTTGTTGTACTCCTCCAGGGTTTCATCCCAGACGTGGCCGGTAGGCACACCCGGGGTAAAGGTTGCTTTACTTTGCAGGAGCAGGAAGACCCAGCATCCCACAACACTGACCAGCACGATCACAATGACGTACAGGTTCCAAAATTGGCTAACGAAATCGCTCATTTGCTTTCCTTTATTTCAGCGCCGGTGCGACGCGTTTTCCGCCGCACCGTCATCATCATCCTCTGCGAACGGCAGCTTGGCAGCCTCGTCGAACCCCTTTCGACTGCCCTTTCCGTAAGCCCACCCAACGATCGCCAGAAAGCAGAGCAAGCCGGCAACCGTAATGATGGAACGCAGATCGTTGATGTCCATGGCCATTACTTCATCGAGCTCAGTGCCGTACCCATACCCTGCAGGTAAGCAATCAGAACGTCCATTTCGGTCATGTCACCAATCGCGGCCTTGGCACCCTTGATATCGGCATCGGAATAGGTCGGCAGGTTACGCATGTTCGCGAACATCTGCATGACCTGCATCTTCTTCTCGATATCGGCACCAACCGTGGTCTTGGCCTTGGTATTGGCCAGGAAAGCGAAGGCGGGCATGTTGGATTCCGGCACGACGTCACGCGGATTCATCAGGTGGGCGCGTTGCCATTCATCCGAATAACGACCGCCGACACGATGCAGGTCCGGACCGGTACGCTTGGAACCCCACTGGAACGGATGGTCATAAACATACTCACCCGCCACCGAGTAGTGGCCATAGCGTTCAGTTTCGGCGCGGAAGGGACGAATCATCTGCGAATGGCAAAGATAGCAACCTTCCCGGATATAAACATCGCGACCGGCAAGACGAACAGCGTCATAAGGCTTGGTGCCTTCCACCGGCGTCGTCGTGGACTTCTGGAAGAAGAGCGGAACGATTTCCAGCAGACCACCGACGCTGACCACCAAAAGGGTCAGAACGATCAGCAGGGCAACGCTCTTTTCAATTTGTTCGTGTTTCAACATTGTTATCTCTCCCAAATCAGGCGTGATGACCAGCCGGAGCGATCACCGGCACATCCTGAATCTTGCCACCGGCCATGGTCTTGAACATGTTGTAAGCCATGATCAGCATGCCCAACAGGAACAGAACGCCCCCCAGCCAACGGATCGCCCAGAACGGGTAAGAACCCTTGACCGACTCGACGAAGCTGTAAGCCAGCGTGCCGTCGGCGTTGACCGCACGCCACATCAGGCCCTGCATCACACCGGCGATCCACATCGAGGCGATATAGAGAACGGTACCAATGGTGGCAATCCAGAAGTGAGCCGTAACCAGCGACGTGCTGTACATCTCCTTCTTGCCAAACAGGCGCGGCAGCAGGTAATACATCGCACCGATCGAAACCATGGCCACCCAGCCGAGCGCACCTGAGTGAACGTGACCAACGGTCCAGTCGGTGTAGTGGGAGAGCGCATTGACGGTCTTGATCGACATCATCGGGCCTTCGAAGGTAGACATACCGTAGAAGGAGAGCGAGGTAATCAGGAACTTCAGGATCGGATCATCGCGCAGCTTATGCCAGGCACCCGACAGCGTCATGATGCCGTTGATCATGCCACCCCACGACGGCGCCAGCAGGATCAGCGAGAACAGCATACCGACGGACTGGGTCCAATCAGGCAGCGCGGTGTAGTGCAGGTGGTGCGGACCCGCCCACATGTAGGTGAAGATCAGCGCCCAGAAGTGCACCACCGACAGACGGTAGGAATACACCGGACGACCAGCCTGCTTCGGCACGAAGTAGTACATCATGCCGAGGAAGCCGGCGGTCAGGAAGAAGCCGACCGCGTTGTGGCCGTACCACCACTGGACCATCGCATCTTGAACCCCTGCATACATGGAGTAGGACTTGGTCAGTGTGACCGGCATTTCCATGCTGTTGAAAATATGCAGCAGCGCGATGGCGATGATGAAGGCGCCGTAGAACCAGTTAGCCACGTAAATATGCGAGGCCTTGCGAACGGCGATCGTTCCAAAGAACACCAGCGCGTAAGCAACCCAGACCAAGGTGATCAGGATGTCGATCGGCCACTCAAGCTCGGCATATTCCTTGCCGGTGGTAATACCCAGCGGGAAGGAAAGCGCAGCCAAGACGATGATCAGTTGCCAGCCCCAGAAGGTGAAGGGAACCAAGGGGCCACCCCAGAGGCGGGCATGGCTGGTACGCTGAACGCACCAATAAGACGTTGCAAAAAGCGCAGAACCACCAAACGCAAAGATCACCGCGTTGGTATGCAACGGACGCAGGCGCCCGAAGTGCAACCACGGGCCGATATTCAACTCCGGCCAGACAAGTTGTGCTGCAATAATGACACCGACCAGCATGCCGACGATGCCCCAGATGACGGTCATGAAGGCGAATTGCCGTACGACCTTATCATTGTATGTGGTTTGTGTTCCAGACATGAACCCACCTCTCGTTAATAAAAAACGGAATGCCCACCTTCCCTGAACCCAAGGGGGCACTTGAAAGCGGATGGTATTCTAGTTGCGGAGGGGCGTTTTGACCTAGATCAATCTAGCGATCATCTACCGCCGAAGCGGGCAAGACCCTGCCGGCACAAAGCAATCTGCCGCCAAGACAGGCACAAAACAGCAAATTTGCGACACGCAAAAAGCCTGCTTGCGCAATAAAAAATTCATCAATATCGCCATCGGGGCAAGGAATTTTTTTCCAAAAAAAAGGGTGCGTCGCAACGCACCCCAACCCCAACAGAGAATCAACGCAAGACCATACGCCTTGCATGGACACCATCTTGCCCGCTTCATCACCCTGTCACATTGATACAGGTCAAATCTTTTCTTTTTTTTCCTCCTGTTCCGCAAGTTTCCCCTTGGGTGCTTCATCGTCTTCCATAAGAACCTTGAAACCGGGCCCTTCCAGATCGTCAAACTGGCCACTTCTGACCGACCACCAGAATGCACCGGCAATTCCGAAGACCAGGACTACCGAAACCGGAACCAGCAAATAGACGCTTTCCATCACTCACACTCCTTACGCTGAATGCGCAACGAATTCAGGACCACCAGCAGCGAACTCAGCGACATGCCGATTCCAGCCAGCCACGGCGTCACATAGCCAGCGATCGCCGCTGGCAAGGCGACAATATTGTAGAAAAACGACCACCAAAGATTCTGCCGAATAACGAGCAAGCTGAAACCGGCGCGCTTAAAACCCCGATTCAGGTGCGCAAGATTTTCCGAGAGCAAGATCAGGTCCGATTGTGTCCGGGCCAACTGCGCACCGCCCCCCATCGCGATCGAAACCTGCGCCTGAGCCAAAACCGGCGCATCGTTAACCCCATCCCCCACCATCGCAACGACTGCACCATTCGCCTGCAAAGAGCTGACGCACTGGTGCTTGCCCGCGGGCGTAGCCCCGGCCCTGACATCCTTGATCCCCAACGTCTCGGCAACGCGATTGGCAACGGATGGCGCATCACCGGTCAACAGAGTGACTTGGCGGCCGGCCTTACGCAAATCGTCGATCAATCGTCGGGCTTCGGGACGCACCTCGTCGCCAATGAGAAACAAAGCCAGACAACGCTCCGCGTCCGCCAGCAGGATGGCGGTATCACCACTATCCAGCCATGCCGCAGCCCCGTCGGGCAATGCTAAACCACCGAGCGCCAACGCGTAATCGGGACGGCCGATACGAAAACGGCATCCATCGACAACCGCTTCAACCCCTTGTCCCGGCTCGCTGATCGAATCACTCGCCTGGTATTTTGCTGACGGCACCGCATGCCGCAAGGCCAACGCCAGTGGATGTTCCGAGGCCTGCTCCAAGGCAGCCGCCAGTTCAAGACAATCTTCCCGCCCCAAGCCGGCGAATGGCACAACATCGAGAAGGTGCATTTTCCCGGTTGTCAGCGTACCCGTCTTGTCAAATACGAAATGCGTCGCCCGGGCCAGGGTTTCAATCGCATGCCCACGTGTCACCAGTAGACCGTCCCGGGCCAGCGCCCCGGAGGCAACGGTGAGCGCAATCGGCGTCGCCAGGGAAAGGGCGCACGGGCAGGTCACCACCAGCACGGAAACAGTAATCCACAAAGCCTGCGTCGGATCGACCAGATACCAGCCGACGGCCGTCAGCACGGCAACCACGAGAAGTGTCCCGACAAAATAGCTGGCAATCCGATCGGCAATTTCGACGATCCTGGGCTTATCCAGCGACGCCCGCTCCATCAGTTCGATGATCGCCGACAGGCGTGTCCCCTCGCCGACTTGTTCGACCCGCACGACGAGCGGACTCTCGGCATTGATCGAACCGCCGGTGACGATATCGTCCGGTCGTTTGGCAACCGGCAGACTTTCACCGGTCAGCAGGGCTTCGTTGGCGTAACTCACCCCTTCGACCACCTTGCCATCGGCCGGAATGATCTCCCCCGGGCGGACCAGGACATAATCGCCCACCGTCAGATCGGCAACGACCACCTGCACTGGCTCACGATCGACCGGGAAATTCGGCATCTTCTGGGCGAACGCCGGCAACAATTTGGTCAGCGCCTCGGTCACGCTCAGCGCCTTCTGGCGCGCATTCATTTCCAAATAACGCCCGCCGAGAAGGAAAAAGACGAACATGGTCACGGAATCGAAGTAGACCTCGCCCGCCTGGGTCAGCGTCGCCCAGCAACTGGCCAGAAAGGCAACCCCGACCCCGAGCGCCACCGGCACATCCATACCGACACGGCGCAATCTGAGATCGCGCCAGGCATTGCGAAAAAATGGTGCTGACGAGTAAAAAACCACAGGCAAAGTCAGGACCAGACTGGCCCAGCGCATCAGCGACTCGATGTCGGCAGACATGTCGCCGTTGGCGATGTACACCGGATAGGCATACATCATGACCTGCATCATGCCGAAACCGGCGACCCACAGGCGCCACATTGCATCGCGCCTCTCGTTGCGCGAAATTTCCTCGTTTTTCGCGGCATCGTAGGGAAACGCCCGATAGCCTATCGCGGCTACCGCCAGCAGGATATCCGACAGCTTGATGCGGCTATCGTCCCAACGTACGCGAGCCCGTCGCGACGCGTAGTTGATGTTGATGGCGGTGACACCGGGCAGTTTGCCGATGTGCTGCTCGTTTAGCCAGATGCAGGCGGCACAAGTGATCCCTTCCAGCATCAAGGAGGCTTCACGCTCGTTTTCCCCCAGTTCCTTGACGAAACTTTTCTGGAAGTCCGCATGATCGAAAAGGGCGATCTGCTCGAGGATCGTTGGCATGGCTTCGCGCGGCGACTCGGGCAACGCATCGCGGCTACGGTAATAATCCTCCAGGCCGTTATCGACGATGGACTGGGCTACTGCCTGACATCCGTAACAACACATTGCCCGCGGCTCGCCGTTGATCGTGACCGACAATTCGAGATCGTCGGGAATAGGCAGACCGCAGTGATAGCAGGAAGCTTGGGACATGCAACAAAAAAGGCACCGAAGTGCCTTTGCGGATCAGGACGGGGGACTAGTATAGTTTATTTGGTCCCCATCCGGATGGCGCCATCCAGGCGAATGACCTCGCCGTTGAGATAGGCGTTCTCGGCGATATGCCGCACCAGCGCGGCATACTCGGCCGGCTTGCCCATGCGCGTCGGGAAAGGCACCATCTTGTTCAGCGAATCCTGGACTTCCGGCGGCATGCCGAGCAGCATCGGCGTTTCCATGATCCCCGGCGCGATCGTCATGCAACGGATGCCGCTACGCGCCAACTCGCGGGCAACGGGCAAAGTCAGCGCAACAATCCCGCCTTTCGAGGCGGCATAGGCGGCCTGTCCAAGTTGCCCCTCGAAGGCGGCAACCGAAGCGGTATTGATGATGACACCGCGTTCACCACCGGCATCCGGCGTGTTTTTCATCATGGCCTCGGCCGCCAGGCGCAGCATGTTGAAAGTACCGACCAGATTGATATTGATGACTTTGGCAAAGCTCTCCAAGCGATGCGGCCCTTCCTTGCCCAGAACCTTCTCGGCTGGCGCGACGCCGGCACAGTTCACCAGTCCATGGACGGCACCAAAACAGGACAGCGCCGCCTGAACCGCTTCACGCCCGGAAGCCTCGCTCGTCACATCGGTCTCGACGAAGCGGGCCGCAGGACCCAACTCATCCGCCAGCCCCTGACCGGCCTCACGATTCACATCGACCAGGACAACGCGCGCCCCCGCCTCGACCAAGCCGCGCGCGGTGGCCGCGCCCAGGCCGGAACCTCCGCCGGTGACGATGAAAACCTTGTCGTTCAATTGCATGTGCTTTCTCCTTGATTTGTTATATCGCGTACAACTCCAGACGGTAGCGTATGGAGCAGTGACGGATATTACCTCGCCCCCGCTCGACGAAAAAGTGAACGGCTAGCCGACGGGGCTCGGTGCTATGATTTGCCCTCATCATTTTCTGCCAGCCCCCGATGCCTGCCGGAAAGTACGAAATCCTCGTCGTCGACAGTTCCGCTGCGAATCGAGCGCTGCTGGGCGAGTGCCTTTCCCAGCTCGGCGATGTCGACGTCGCCTTCGCCCAGGATGGCGGCGAGGCGATTCAGCAGATTGCGGCACGTTCGCCCAGCCTGGTTCTCATCGACATCCATCTGCATGACGGCAACGGCATCGAACTCGTCCGGCGCATTCGCAATCGTGAGATCCTCAAGGACGAGTCCGAATTTTCGCTGTGGATGCCCGTGATTTTCCTGTCACCGCTGATCGACGATGACATGGTCGCCCGCGGCATCATTGCCGGCGGCGACGATTTCCTGCACAAACCGGTATCCGAAGTCATCCTGCTGGCCAAGGTCCGCGCCATGCTGCGCATCGTCGGCATGCAGCGCGAGATCCACGCCGCCCATCGCCGCCTCAAACAGATATCCACGCTCGACGGCCTGACCTGCATTCCCAACCGCCGCTACTTCGACGACACCCTGAACACCGAATGGAAACGCTGTCAGCGGACCGGCGCGCCACTTAGCCTGATCCTCTGCGACGTAGACTATTTCAAACAATTCAACGACATCTACGGCCACCAGGCAGGCGACCTTTGCCTCAAGGCCGTCGCCAACGCCCTCAGCGAATCGTTGTTCCGTGTCGAAGACAGCGTTGCCCGCTACGGCGGCGAAGAATTCGCCGTTATCCTGCCCGGCACCGATCTACGTGGAGCGAACGCCGTCGGCGAACGCATGCGAACGGCCATCCGCGACCTGCGCATACCACACACGCAGGGCATCAAAGCTTTCGTCTCCTGCAGTTTCGGCGTAGCCGCCAGTCGGAACTTGAGCGACTGCCCGGCGGAACAACTGCTCCGAAGCGCCGACCAGAGCCTTTATCAGGCCAAGAAGCGGGGACGGAACCGCGTCGAAACGCTCGCCCCCGCTGCGCAGATGGCCAGCCTCACCTGATGCTCACCGGCGCCAGCGCCCGCGTCAGGCTCGCCTCTCCACGACCGTAAACACTGGCGCGGTAATTGCGCAGCGTATCGGTACGCGCTGTCGTCAGTAGCTGATTGGCAATCTGCGTCGGCGTCGCTGCCGTGAACTTGCTGCCGATCACGGCTGCGTAACCACTGATGATGGGTGCGGCAAAGGAAGTCCCGTACAGGCCGGTAGTATCGCCTTTCACCCCGACCACCAGGAAGTTCTTCTGGATCGCGCTGTCGCTGCCAGCGTAATTCGAATAGGAAGCCAGGCTGGCTTTTGCCGTCGTGCTTCCATTGCTGCTCAACGCGCCGACGTAGATCGCCGATGGCGCCCCCTTGAGCGCAAGATTCAGATAATCGACATTGCCGCTCCGATTCGCCCGCCCCACGGCGACTGCATCGTTGCCCGCCGCCTTGGCAATCACCGCTGCCCCGGTTTTTGCATAATTGATGATGGACTGCTCCTGCCCGGACCAGGAAATGCGATTCACGCCATAGCCGGAACGCGCATACATGCCGTAACTCATGTTCAGCACATTCAAGCGATCTTGCGTCAGGGCGACCGCTTCCGAACCCCAGTTTCGCTGCACCACCATCGCCTCCGGCGCGATCATTGAAGCCTGCAGCGCAGTCCAGTCACCATGCCCCTGCAATTGCCCGCCCGTTCCGAGATTGCCGGAAAATGGCGAGTCTCCGGAAAAGTCATCGACTACCGTGATTGTCGCCCCCTGACCTTTGTAGCCCGAATCCCAGGCTTTTCCGACATCCGGACTCATCCAAGAATAAGTACTTTGCCCCTGAACCGAAAACGCCGCTGCCAGCAAGCCGACGGTCAATGACATTTTCAGACTGGCATGTAAATCGACAGGCTTCATCAGAATTCCTTTCTATACTCGATTGAAATGAAATTGCGGTCCTCGGGCTTTTCGTTGAAGTTGAAACGTAGCGTCTCCTCAGGCGCCATCGGCGAAGCCGCCAGTCGGCAGTTCACCTCGCGCACCCCAGCGATTTCGCCATAATCTGCAGAGCAGGTCTTTTCCCTGAGCGCGCCGGAAAAAACGTGATAGGCCTTGATGGTCAGACGCCCCTTACCCCACGACCGGATGCCATAGAGCAAGCCCAGCTTGAAGCTGGGGGCGATGGCGTACTTTTCCCCCTTTTCCCCGGTGCTCACGCCCCAGATGACACTGACCCTGGCGGATAACGACGATCCCTGACGCAGGTCAACCAGATGAGTCGCCTCGAGAAAATCGAAGGCACGAACCGAGGCAAAGCCTCCCAACGGAGGAAAGAAAAAGCATAGCAAGAAGACTGTGAGGTAGCGCACGGTGCTGATCCCGCCCCATGGAAACTTCGAACAAACCCGAATGACATAATATATGCATTTAGCAAGACCAGCCCGGGAGTTTCGTCAGATAAGCAGGCGTTCACAACTGACATTCGGTAGCTGATCACGTATCGCGATCACAGCGCCTCAGCATCCATGTCGGTGACAATCAAGTCGTGGCTGCGGACAAATTTTTATCAAGAGGGGCCGACCTCATTGGGTCGGCCGCAGGCACTGGCAGCGGACACAGGGTTTTATAGGACCAGAAATGTTGAAGCCCGCACGACGCACGGTATTGATCCGTTCATTGCAATCGAGTGGGATCAACATCATCCCGCACCACTGGGACGCTTTACCGAGCCGGGGGCTTTGCCGTCCGACGCAACGCCTTGGCGCACGAATTGAAGACGAAGGCGGGACGACCCCTCTATGCCCCGCACAAGCAAAGCATCGAACCCGTATTCGGCATCATCAAGTCCGCACTCGGCTTTCGTCAGTTCTCCCTGCGCGGCCTGAAAAAGGTCACGGGGGAATGGACCCTGGTTTGCCTCGCATGGAATCTAAAGCGCATGGCCGTATCGCGCCCACAGTAGAAAACAAGGGGAAATCGTGCGCCTTCAGACAGAAACCAGCGGATTTCAGCCTTCCAACCCCAATTTCAGCAGCCCGCTTGGGTCAAGGTCGCCAGGCTACTAGTGAATTTCTGGCTCCGATCAGGTCGGACTCAATCCTGTTTGGTCCGGTTGCGTCATGGGGAAAACAGGTTCCGCCCCATCGCTTGCGCATCATCAAGCTCTCGCAGGCGGCTGATCTGAAGAAGGAAAAGCCATCCGAGACCCGTCTGTTTTCTTGTTTTCTGGTCAATGCCTGATCAGAGTGGGGTAGAACGCTATCGACGTGCATCCAGCGCCATACAAGCAGCGGAGCATGCCGTCCAGTCACCCGCCTTCGCAATTAGAAGAGGGGGCTTATCAGTCTTGGGGCGTGAAGATGCTCTTGAGTCGAAATTCAATTGGAACAAGAGGCTGATTTTTGGTCAATCCTCTCAAGCGATATCCGCCGTCTCAATCAACCCGAGAACTTTCAATTCGTTAATAAAACGCTCCATGTCGGCTTGACAGACTGAAGGAGCAACGTCGAATTCGGTACAGACCACTTCAACCAAATCCAGCACCGAAATGGGTTGCGCTAACAGGTCCCAGACCCGGGACCCGACCCCCCCGATACCATAATACTCTCCTCGCTCAATGCTCATTATGACCGTATCACCGTCCATGTCGGCGGCAATCAGGTCAGGGTTGCGGACAAAAACAGTTTTTTTTTCGGCATGGGGCATCATGGGCGATAAACTTTGCAACAAAATCAGCGTTCGCCAAATCGTTGCGGATACGATAGGCAGCTCATAATTTTCCAACAAGAGCAGCATGTTAACATCCTCTGACGATATTCAGATCACCATCTCCGGACATATCCACAACCTTTCTGACCTGTGCACCAGACTGGGAATTGCGAAAGCGCAAGCGTGCACAACCAGGGTGCTTGTTTTGGCATGGCGCCATTGGGGAGAAGCGATGGCGGAGCATCTCGTTGGCGATTTTGCGCTGGCTCTGCATGACAATCTGCGCGGGGTCACCTATTTGGCCCGAGACCCCTTGGGCGTCAAACCGCTGTACTACCACATTGAGCGCCAGCAATTGCACTACGGCTTCAGCGTACCAGAGTTGAAGCGCCTCTCTCCTCGCCCCTTGACCAAGGACGCGGATTGGGCGGCGACTTATCTTCTCGATTTATCCTTTAGCCAAACCGAGAGCGCCTACAAGGAAATCAAGAAGCTGGCGCCTGGCTGTTGGGCTCGATTCGACGCCGAAGGGCGCGTCAATATCCAACGCTACCATCGCTGGCGGGACGATCCACCTTTTTCCACCCATTGTGACTCGCGTTGGGTTGATGACTACCGCGAAATACTGGAAGAATCAATCCGCTGCCGCATGGAACCGCACCACCCCATGGGCACGGAAAACAGCGGAGGGATTGATTCGGCTACCATTACGGCTTACCTTGCCCACTTCCTCGGTGAACCAGGTGACCGCCTCCATAGTTTCAGTTTTGCCCTGTGCGAACACGAACCAGCCTATATTCTGGAGACCAGCCAGGCAAAACGCATACGCCACAACTATGTGATAACGGATCGTTATGGTCCGGCAGATCAAGAATCGCGGGTTGCCCAAAGCCTAGCCGCCATAGGTTATCCAGAAGAGCATGCCAACGCGAGCGGGCACATTCCCTTTTATGAGGAATGTCAAAAACGTGGGATACGTACCCTATTCTCTGGATTCGGCGGGGACGAAATCGTAACCAACACAGGACAACATTTGCGTTTTGAGTTGCTGGATCGCCACCAGTATGGTGCTTTGTGGAAAACGCTACAAGGCAACCCTCTCATGCGTACGCTGCGTTTATTGAAAGCGGCCACAGTGAGTCGCAGAAGCCCCAGCGCCAACCTCAACTTCATTAAAGCCTGGACCCAACGTTGGCCGCAACAGTTGCTGCGTCCTGAAATCGTGCAACGCCTCGAACTGTACGAACGCTACATGGAAGCTGCGGTTTATGACGCTCCCTACCGGCGTACCAACGACTTCATTCTCCAACACCACTTAGGGCGGATGCAAATAGCCGCTCGCCTGGAGAGCTGCTGCGTCATGGCGGCGGCGTACGGTGTCGACTATCGCTGGCCGCTGTGGGACGCTCGCTTGGTCCAGCAGTACCTCTCAACACCAAGCATAGAAAAATTCGGCCCCAAGGGCATCGGCCGCTATTTGCACCGCCGCGCCATCGACGGCATCGTGCCCAAGCGGGTGGCCTGGAAACAGAGCAAAGATATGGGGTACGCTCTATTGCATCAGAAAAAGAATGGTGCGGACATCCAACAGCTTGCCAAGCAAGCGCAAACCTTGGAATCTCGCCTTCATCCCGCCTTGGAAGCACTCATCGACCGCCAAAAGTTCCGGGGTCAGATAGCTCGCGCTGAAAAAGGTAGCGTGGATAACGAATTTGGTTTCATGTTCCGGCGCAGCTTTGCAACTTTATCGAGGCTCAATGAATGGCTGGATGGCCTATGAGCGAATGCCATCCGGGCAAGCACACGAGGAAACGCTGTCTGTCACACACTGACACGATAGCCATGGCGAATCCAGCCATCCAGCAATCGGCGATTCACCGGATGGACTTTTTGCTATCCGTGCTCCAGTGCGTCGCCTCTTCGGGCTAGCTCTGGGTGGTCAGTTCCACTAGCTGCGCCAGATCCACCTTTTTCGGTGGCGCACCCCGCGGCAAGTCGCGCTCAATCCCGGCAAGCCGCATCTGGGCATAGCGCCCACGCCAGCGGGCCACTTGAACCCGCCCAATGCCCAATTGCTCCGCAATCTGTTGGATCTGCAGTCCGTCGGCGGCCAGCAGCACGATCCGAGCACGTTGCGACAATCTCACGCTCGTCTGCCGAGAGGCCGTCAGATTGGCCAGCTCCGCTCGTTCTTCCTCACTCAATTCAATCTCGGCCGCAAATCGAATTCAACCCTCCGCCTTGCATGCATGACGCATTGTAGCGGTAGTCGCCAAAAGTCTTTTCAAGAACGCAGCACTACACCAGCTTGGCGCATTTAGGTCAGAGAAGTGCAGACCAAGGGGCCAACGGCACACCGTAGGATTAGGAAGGAGCGACGGAATCGGTGACCTCGGGACCTGTGACAGCCTTACCGGCGGTAGCCGGGGTGACGAGCACTTCCACATGGGGAGGACGGTATGGAGTCCGCGTGTTGGCATCCAAGGCGTATCCCTGCTCGATGCTAGGATTGACTTGAGTGTTGAGCGGTCGAGTGTTCATCGGAAATAGTCCATGAGTAAATGTTGTGACTGGATCAATGGTAACAGGATTTCTGCCTAAGGGTCTGGGCGTGCGAAACCAAGGCCAGGGCGTATGAGCTGGGGAACAGAGCACCCCCAGCCAACATTTCCCTCCAAAAGCACAGGCCCCTTCGGCGTCAGAACCCAATCCCAGGCCACGGCGCGCACACCTAACGCGTACCGCCGGTGGGCTGAGCAAGAGCTCTCTACGATGCGCAGCCATTCTGGCAGCGCATCCAAATTGCGTGCGTCTCGGGCAACTCGCGCGGTAGCGGCCCGTATGTCTGGCGGTTCAGCCACGCCACAAATAGGAGCCCCGACCCCGCCAGTCGCCGGAGCGATAGGCAGAATCGCGTAATACAGGCGACCTTCTTGATCCATTCCTGCCGGCACCTCCAGCGTAGCGCATAGACAGGAGAGAGAAGCGGAGGGGGAATTGATGCCCCGCTCCTCCCATTGACTGATGAAACGCACGGTAATGACTTCGCCATTAAATGACAAGGGCGCAAGTTTGGGGTGATTGGTCAAACAAGGCTGAACAAGGGCATCATCGAGCTTTAGCAACTCAAGCCAAGCAGATTCAACGGCGAGGGTGTCTGGCAAGGATTGACCGGTGAAGCGGCAGCCGGCCAGCCCCGTTGAAGTCAGCCAGGCGGAAAAAGCGCCCTGCCCCTGATTGCCGCTGTTCATTTTGCAAAAAACACGCCCAGCCTGCTTAAGGCCTTCTTTCAGCGGCAGCGTATCTAGCCGCCCCCGGGAGGCATAAGCCAGGATCGGCGCCATCGTAATGCCCTGCGACTGCATGGCAGCGGTAAATGCGGCTTTGTCCTTCAGTAACCTGCGGGACGCCAGTGAACATCCCAGCCCTTCACTGCGCCAAGCGTGATAAGCCGCGCACTCGTGGTCGTAGACGTAATCGAGTGCTTGCTCGGGGTTCCGGTATAACCTGAACTGACAAGCTTGCGCCGGAGGAATGCACCATAGCAGCGCAAGTTTAACGATGCGCCAAGCTTGAACATGACGCGGCAGTCGTTCTTCTGCTTCGATGTACACACCATGGCTGCGGAGGACACGAAAGCAAGCCAGGGGCGCATGCCAGGATACCCAACGCAACCAGAGACCGGCCTGCAACAGCAACCACAGGGGGCGAGGCCAGAGCGTTGGGCCTTGCCACCATAATCGACGGTGCAGACGGATGCGCTCGTCCTGACCGGGCCAGAGATAACGCAGGCTCAACAAGCCATGCGGCAGACGACGCTGCCACACTTCGCGCCGAAAGTGGCGAAATAGGCGGAAGAAAAAACTCAGTGGAGACAACCTAGAGCTCAACTCAGCAAAATCAGACAGGATTGCCTGATAAATCGAGATAGCCGAATCGTCGCATTACCTCACCGTGATCCGCGATTACTCGAGCGATTTGTTGCGGAGTAAGCCCGCCCCGCCAACCGCCACTTCTTCCTTGCCGAAAGAACTGTCTAGCGCCCAGAGGACGCTCCTTGAATCCCTTTTCCAACTCCTGGCGGGATAACTCCCTGAAATCGCTGAAACGGAGGGCTTTCTCTATCTGCCCGAACGCATCGGGCAGTTGTAGAAAGCGCGTAGCCTCGGTAAAGATGCTGAGCGAGGAGCTCAGCATGTCTTCGTAGCGTATAACCTTGACATTCAACCCTGGGGCATCGACCCAACTCAAAACATGCTGTGACCAAGTCAGTATCTTCTGACTGACCTGATCGGGCAGCCCGCTGCGCCCCCGGGCCAGCGTCGTCCTCACATCTCCCATGCGCTCTATGGTCTCATCCACATCAAGGTGCCAGTGATTGGCCGCCGACAGCGCCACATCGAGTGGGTTGCGCAGGATGTACAGCGCACCTAGAGTAGCCTCCCGACTGACGATAGGTTCGCCACGGGCAGTCAGCGTGTAGGCGTCGTGGATCTTGTAATAGCTGATAACCTCGTCCCGCAAGAACCAGCGATAAACATCCGGGCGCAATTGTTCAATCTCTTCCGGAGCCAGTTCGGCGGTATCAAACCCCAAGACCTCGTCCAGCCAACAGCGACTGCTGGCGATGCCGCCAGTGTTCAGGTCGTTGATATCGACCGGCCGGTCTCCGTCATTGATCAAATTTTTCAGGTAAGCACGAAACCAAGTATTGCCAGATTTTGGGTAGGAGGCCAACCAGTAAATCCCCCCCATGGTCAGGGATGCTCCGCAATGTCGGCCAAGATACGATTGATCATCTGGACAAGACTGAAGCCTGTACGAGGGCGAGTTACCCTTGCAAGGCGAATCTTGCCGGCCAACTGACCGCAAAGTTGTAAATGCTCCGCCTTCAAGGCCGTGCCATGCAAAAACCGCACGCGGTAAATATTGCCATGAAGCGGCTGAAAGCGATGCATGCCCTGAATGGGCTCAAGTCTTAATGTATCGTTTTGATCACTACCAAGGATGTAGACCCATCGAATCGGCAAGGGATGCGGACTTGCCGGCGGCAAGGGGTAGTTGAACTTTTCGGTGTTGGGGCGAATCCGGCGCAGATCGCCAGTATCGATATTCAATTGATCCGCCATGTCCCGCCAAAGCTTGATGCGCGGAAAACCGGGGAGCGCACGACACTGGGCATCGACCGGAACAATGTCATCCGCCAGAATTTCATAGCCTCGCTGCAAAAAGCCAGCGGCGAGCGTTGATTTTCCGGCACCAGACGGCCCGACGCAGAGCATGCATGCATCTCCAATCCGAATAGCGTTGCCATGCAGAACGAGATGACCGCGTTGCAAGAGCAGCGCGCCAAAAGAGGATCCCAGCAAGAAAACACGGACGCTATCTTCATCCACACCGACCTCCGGATCGCACCATATGGAGGTGCCGCTCTGAACAAGGAAGCGCGCGACACCGGGAACTTGCAGCCAGAAGGTATTCTGGCCTACCCATAAATACGGCCCGAGTTGTCTGCCGCCAGGCAATCCGCCGGCGCCAACCGTGCCCAGTCTGACAGTGACATCCGGCGCTACGCTTGGAAACGATCTCTCCAGCTCTGGCAAGTCCAGTTGACTCTGAATAGTTAAGCCATAGGCGGTGTAAAACATTTTCGATCTCTCCTTATCCCCAGGCGATGACTAGCCGCTACCGAAGCCGCGACGCTGCAAGAGGGCAAAAATTGTTGAGACCGACTGGTCTACGGTTTGCCGTGCGGTGTCAATAGAAAGCTCGGGCGCAACTGGTGCCTGGTAAGCCGAAGAAACCCCGGTAAACTCCGGAATAAGTCCTTGCCGCGCCTTCTTGTACAAGCCCTTGACATCCCGGGCTTCGCAGACATCAACAGGCGCATTACAGTAAATTTCAAGAAAGTCTCCGGCTGAAAACAAGGCGCGAACTCGCTGCCGATCATCTGCAAACGGAGAGATGAAGGCAGCCAAGGTAATCACTCCGGCTTCCAGAAACAACTTGGCCATTTCGCCCACGCGGCGGATGTTTTCATGGCGATCGCTCGTGGAAAATCCCAGGTCGCGACACAGGCCAAGCCGGACGTTATCGCCATCCAAAACGAAAGTGCGGCAACCAGCCAAATGTAATTTTTCTTCGACAGCGCGGGCCAGCGTGGATTTTCCGGAACCAGACAAGCCGGTAAACCAGATGACAAGACCACGATGCCCTTGCAGCTCTTCCCGCATGACGCGTGAGACCATAAAGCCAGACGGTGTCAGATTCATCATGTCAATTCAAGGATTCACATGGACAGTACTTTAACCGAGTTGACATGAGATTATCGGCACAGACTCTCGGAGAGTTGGCGGGATCAAGGAGGCAAGAAATTCGCCTGCCGGGATTTTGTCGCCGCAGAAACGACCAGGGCCAGCATTTGCTGGCCCTGGTCGTAGGATCTTTGGTGGTGATGGGCAGAATCGAACTGCCGACCTATGGGTTATGAATCCATCGCTCTAACCGTCTGAGCTACATCACCACGCTTGGAGGGCGCGAATTATAGTTGGCGGCTGGCAGCGCGGTCAACCGCGTTATAATGCGCAACTTTTCCGCGCCCTGCTTGCCGAAGCGGCGCCACTGATTTTAAAAAGATTTCCCCCATGCCCAAGAAACTATTCATCCGCACTTTCGGGTGCCAGATGAACGAGTACGATTCGGACAAGATGGCCGATGTGCTCAATGCCGCCGAAGGTATCGTCAAGACCGACAACCCCGAGGAAGCCGACATCATCCTGTTCAACACCTGTTCGGTGCGCGAGAAGGCGCAGGAGAAGGTGTTCCACGATCTCGGCCGGGTCCGCCACCTGAAGCAGAAGAACCCCGACCTGGTGATCGGCGTCGGCGGCTGCGTCGCCAGCCAGGAGGGCGACGCCATCGTCGCCCGCGCCCCCTACGTCGATGTCGTGTTCGGGCCGCAGACGCTGCACCGACTGCCGCAACTGATCGCCGAGCGCAAGGCGAAGGGCAAGGCGGCGGTCGACGTTTCCTTCCCCGAGATCGAGAAATTCGATGCGATGCCGCCGGCCGAGGTCAAGGGCGCCAGCGCCTTCGTCTCGATCATGGAAGGCTGCTCCAAGTTCTGCACCTTCTGCATCGTCCCCTACACCCGCGGCGGCGAAGTGTCGCGGCCGTTCACCGACATCCTCACCGAAGTCGCCGACCTCGCCGCGCACGGCGTTAAGGAAGTGACGCTGCTCGGCCAGAACGTCAATGCCTACCGCGGCGACATGGACGGCACCGACGAGAAGGCCGACCTCGCGCTGCTCATCGAGTACATCGCCGAGGTGCCGGGGATCGAGCGCATCCGCTACACCACCTCGCACCCGCGCGAGATGAGTCAGCGCCTGATCGACACCTACCTCAAGGTACCAAAGCTGGTCTCGCACCTGCACCTGCCGGTGCAGTCCGGTTCCGACCGCGTGCTGGCGGCGATGAAGCGTGGCTACACGGCGCTCGAATACAAGTCGGTCGTGCGCAAGCTGCGCGCTGCGCGACCCGACATCTCGCTGTCGTCCGACTTCATCGTCGGCTTCCCGGGCGAGACCGACGAGGATTTCGAGAAGACGATGAAGCTGATCGACGATGTCGCCTTCGACGCTTCGTTCTCCTTCATCTACAGCCCGCGCCCGGGCACGCCGGCGCTCGAACTGGAAGACAGCACCCCGGCCGAGGTCAAGTCGGCGCGCCTGGCCCGCCTGCAGAAGCGGATCGACGAATTGGCGCAGGCGGTCAGCCAGGCGATGGTCGGTAGCGTCCAGCGGGTACTGGTCGAAGGCCCGTCGAAAAAAGACCCGAACGAACTGGCCGGGCGCACCGACAACAACCGGATCGTCAATTTCGTTGGCAATGCGCGATTGGTCAATCAATTCGTCGATGTTAGGATTTTGCAATCCTTGTCGCACAGCCTGCGAGGCGAAATTGTCATCAAGGAAGACTGATCCGGGGGGATACCAATGCAGATGATCTTTCAAAGAACCACCGTCAAGGCCGCTCCGGCCTTTGTCATCGCCGCCCTGCTGGCGGCCCCGGTCGGCGCCCAGCCGTCCGGTTACAAGCTGGGCGGCGGCGATGTGCCGGTTGGCGGCTCGGCGAGCACCGAAGGCGCCAGCGGCGAAGCGATGCAACTCGAGAAATGCAGCGCGCCGGTCGGCGCGCTGGCCGTCGCCGAACCGCAGGAATACGTCGGCAAGGCGCTCAACGAAGTCGGCCTCTCCTCGCCGACCGGGCTGATCCGGCTGATGATCCAACAGTCCAACTGCTTCGTCGTCGTCGAGCGCGGCGTCGCCATGCAGAACCTGATGCAGGAACGCCAACTGGCGCAGAGCGGCATGCTGCAGGGCGGCAACAACATGGGCGGCGGCCAGATGCTGACCGCCGATTACGTGCTGACGCCCGACGTCGTCTTCTCGCAGAGCGATGCCGGCGGCGTCGGCGGCGCGCTGGGCGGCATCGGCGGCGTCTTCGGGGTCGGCGGCATGATCGCCGGCGCCATCGTCGGCGGCGTCAAGTTCAAGCAGGCGCAGACCTCGATGCTGGTTGCCGACGCCCGCTCCGGCGTGCAGATCACCGCCGCCTCGGGCAGCGCCGAGAAGTCCGATTTCGGCCTCGGCTTCCTTGGCGCCGGCGGCGGCGGTTTCGGCGCCCTCGGCGGTTACGCCAACACGGCGCAGGGCAAGGTCGTCGCCACCTCCTTCCTCGACAACTACAACAAGATCGTCATCGCCATGCGCGACAACCCGGCGCTCAAGCGCACGGCGACGACCACCGCGCAGCAGGCCGGCAACGTCCGCCAGGCCGGTGCCGTCTTTGCCGCCGGCGACGTGCTGGTGCCGAAGATCGGCGGCATCAAGCTGTACGCCGCCCCGACCGGCCAGGGCAAGCCGCTGAAGACGCTGGCCAAGAGCGACGAGATGGTGGCACTGGGCGAGGAACAGGAAAAATTCATCAAGGTGCAGGGCGCCAACTTCGAGGGCTGGATCGACAAGACCATGCTGCGCAAACAGTGAACACCCGGCGCCCGCGCCCCGCTCGACCGGTCGAGATTGCCCTCGCACCGGTCGACAACGCCCAGCTCGCCAACCTGTGCGGGCCGCTCGACGAAAACATCCGGCAGATCGAGACCGGCTTCGACGTCGTCATCCGCCGTCGCAACGAGCGCTTCTCGATCACCGGCGACCAGGCCCAGCTCACCGCCGACGCCTTGCGCCACTTCTACGCACTGGCGCGCGCGCCGCTGTCGGTGGACGAGATCCAGCTCGGCCTGATCGAACTGACCAACGCCCCGGTACGTCGCATCGGCGCCGCCGAAACGGCGCACGACGGGCCGCAACTGGTCACCCGCAAATCCGAACTGCACGGCCGCACACCGCGCCAGGTCGCCTACCTGAAGGCGATCCAGGAACACGACATCACGTTCGGCATCGGTCCCGCCGGCACCGGCAAGACCTATCTTGCCGTCGCCTCCGCCGTCGACGCCTTCGAGCGCGACCTGGTGCAGCGCATCATCCTGACCCGGCCGGCGGTCGAGGCCGGCGAACGGCTCGGCTTCCTGCCCGGCGACCTGACGCAGAAGATCGACCCCTACCTGAGGCCGCTCTACGACGCGCTCTACGACCTGATGGGCCACGACCGCGTCGCCAAGCTCTACGAGAAGCACGCCATCGAGATCGCGCCGCTCGCCTTCATGCGCGGGCGCACGCTGAACCACGCCTTCATCATCCTCGATGAAGCGCAGAACACGACGCCGGAACAGATGAAGATGTTCCTGACCCGCATCGGCATCGGCGCCAAGGCCGTGGTCACCGGCGACGTCACCCAGATCGACCTGCCACGCGGCCACAAGAGCGGCCTCAAGGAAGCCGTCGACGTGCTGCACGACGTGCGCGGCATCGCCTTCACCGAATTCAGAAAGGAAGACGTCGTGCGCCACCCGCTGGTCGCCCGCATCGTCGAAGCCTATGAAAACCGCCAGCAAACGACTTAACCTCTCCGTGCAATACGCCTGTAACCGCGACGGCCTACCCTTGCGAGCGGATTTCGTGCGCTGGGCAAGGGCGGCTCTGGACGGCGGCGGCGAGGTGACGATCCGCCTGGTCGAGCCCGACGAGGGACAAGCCTTGAACGCCGAGTACCGCGGCAAGGATTACGCGACCAACGTCCTGTCCTTTCCCTACGAGACGGAACCCGTGGTCATGGGCGACCTCGTCATCTGTCCCGCCGTCGTCGCCCGCGAGGCCGCCGAGCAGGGCAAGTCGGCGGCGGCGCATTACGCCCACCTGACGGTGCATGGTATGCTGCATCTGCAGGGCTGGGACCACGAGGACGACGCGGAAGCCCGCGCCATGGAAGACGAAGAGAGGAAAATTCTAGCCGCACTGGGTCATGCCGACCCATATGCGGATTGACCATCATGGACAGTGACAGTAAACCCGGTTTCATCGAACGCCTGACTTCCCTGCTGCTGCGCGAACCCGAAGACCGCGCGCAGCTCATGCAGACCCTCCACGCCGCCTACGAGCGCAACCTGATGGACGCCGACGCGCTGACCATCATCGAAGGTGCGCTCGCCGCCTCGGAAACCCGCGTCACCGACGTGATGGTGCCGCGGGCCCAGATGGACGTCATCGACATCGACGATCCGCTGCTCGAAACCCTGCCCGAAATCATCGAAGCCGCCCACTCGCGCTTCCCGGTCATCGACGGCGACCGCGACAACATCCTCGGCATCCTGCTCGCCAAGGACCTGCTGCGCCTGCATACTGAAGAACACTTCGAACTGCGCGACTGGCTGCGACCGGCCGTCTTCATCCCGGAATCGAAACGCCTCAACGTGCTGCTGCGCGAATTCCGCGTCTCGCGCAACCACATGGCGATCGTCGTCAACGAGTACGGCGGCGTCGCCGGCCTGGTCACCATCGAGGACGTGCTCGAACAGATCGTCGGCGACATCGAGGACGAATACGACTTCGACGAGGCGCACGACAACATCCGCCTCGATTCCGCCGGCCGCTACCGGGTCAAGGCGCGCACCGAGATCATCGACTTCAACGCCGCGTTCTCGACCAGATTCTCCGACGAGGAATTCGACACCGTCGGCGGCCTCGTCCTGCGCCACCTGGGGCGCGTTCCCAAACGCAACGAGAGCGTCGACATCGACGGCGTCCGCTTTCAGGTGCTGCGCGCCGACAGTCGCCGCCTGTACACCCTGCTCGTTGACCTGCCGAAGCCCGCCCCCGCCACTGCCGATGCCGCTGACTGAGGCGTACCGCCGCCACCTGGCGGCGCTGCTGGCAGGTGCCGGCGGCGTCCTCTGCTTTGCCCCGTTCGACCTGTTCTGGCTGGCGCCGCTGCCCTGGCTCGCCTTCTTCCTGTTGCTGCGCCGCACCGCCGGTCCGCGTCAGGCGGCGCTGAGCGGTTTCCTGTTCGGGTTCGGCTTCTTCCTCGCCGGCGTCTCCTGGGTGTACGTCAGCCTCTCGGTCTTCGGCGGCATGCCGTGGTGGCTGGCCGGCCCGGCGACGCTCATCTTCTGCGCCTCGCTGGCCCTCTACCCGGCCGCCGCCGGCTGGGCCTTCCGGCGCTGGCAGCCGGCCGCCTTCTGGCGCCAGGTGCTGTGGTTCGCCGTCCTCGTCGCCGGAACCGACTGGCTGCGCGGCTGGCTGTTTACCGGTTTTCCCTGGCTGGCGCTCGGCTACAGCCAGGCACCGCCCAGCCCGCTGGCCGGCTTCGCGCCGCTGCTCGGCGTTTATGGCCTGTCGCTGAGCGTCGCCCTGATCGCCGCCAGCCTCGCCCGCTGGCGCAGCGGCCTTCTGCTGCTGGCAGCGTTTGCCGCCGTCGGCTTCGGCCTGCGCCAGGTGACGTGGACGACACCGGTCGGCGAGCCGGTCAGCATCGCGCTGATCCAGGGCAACATCCCGCAGGACATGAAGTTCAGGCCGGAAGCCTTTTTCCGCACGCTGACGCTGTACCGCGATCTGATCGCCGCCCATCCGGCGCAACTGACCCTACTCCCGGAAACCGCGCTGCCGACCTTCGTGGACCGCCTGCCGGCGGAATACCTCGACGAACTGAAGACGCTGGCCGCCCGCCACGGCGGCGACCTGATCGCCGGCACCCTGACCGGCGATGTCGAGGGCGCCTACTTCAACAGCGCCGTCAGCCTCGGCGCCTCGCCGCTGCAGGTCTACAGCAAGCAACACCTGGTACCTTTCGGCGAATTCATCCCGCCCGGCTTCGCCTGGTTCATGGCCCAGGCCAACATCCCGATGTCGTCGTTCAGCGCCGGCCCGGCGCGACAGACGCCGCTCGCCGTCGCCGGCAGCGCGGTGGCGATCAACATCTGCTACGAAGACGTGTTCGGCGAGGAGATCATCCGCGCCCTGCCCGCCGCCGGCATTCTCGCCAACCTGTCGAACACCGCCTGGTTCGGCCACTCGCTGGCGCAGCCGCAACATCTGCAGATCGCCCGCCTGCGCGCCGTCGAAACCGGCCGCCCGATGCTGCGCGCGACCAATACCGGGATGACCGCGATCATCGCCGCCGACGGCAGCCTGAGCGGCGTGCTGGAGCCCTTCACCAGCGGCGTCCTCGAAGGCGAAGTGCGGGCGCATCAAGGCGCCACGCCCTACAGCCGCTGGGGCAACCTGGGCGCCCTCGCCCTCATCGTCCTGCTCGCGCTCGTCGCCCGCCCGCGCCGGCGCGATTGAATTTTCAGCGGGCGCCGTCGCCGCCGCGCGCCATCCTGACGACATCGGACTTCAACAGGCCGCGCACGAACTCGCCGCGCCCGGCGGTCTGCTCCCTGCCGTCGTGGTAAAGCAGTTCGATGGCGAAGGCGCCGTTGCCGGTGGCTTCGGCGGCGACGTTGTCGGGACTGATGGTGACCCGGCCGAGTTGACGCTTGGTCGGCCAGCGCACGTCGCCGTAGGCGTGATAGACCAGTTCCGAGCAGACGATGCGATCGGTCGATTCGACGTCGAAATTGAAGTCGTAAGCCTTGCCGACCTGGCGCAGGGTCTGCAGCACGGCTTCGGCGCGTACCGTGTCGGCCATCTGGCGCGGGCGCAGGACGGCGAGATCGTCGATGTTGAGGAAATGCCGCAGCGTGTTCATCTTGACCCCCGAACGCAGCGCCTCGACGACGCCGCGACCGGCCCGGATGTTGGCCTGGTAGGGACGCACCACCGGATGCTCCCAGATGCCGAGGCGGCGCAGTTCCGCCTCGCTGCCGACCCACACCGCGACGTGGCCGTAATGACCGGGAATGAAGGTATCGGTGAGGCGGAACGGCGTCTTCTCGAGCAGCACATCGCCCGCCTGCACCGTGCCCGCCAGCTTCTCGAGCACCGGCGCCTGGCCGTCGAGCTTGCCGCGCCGGGTCTCGACCAGGCCGGCGGCGTTGCCGAACAGGAGGCTGGAGAGATTGACGCCTTCCTTCTTCAGGCGGTTCAGCGTATCGATCGAGAAGGCGCTGAAGAAATTGAGCATGCTGCCGACGTAACCGAGCGGCTGCACCTGACGCACCATCTGGTAGGACGGGCTCTGCTCGATCAGCGCCGCCAGGTAACGCTCACCGTCGGCCGGCGAACTGGCGAGCACGCGGCCATGCGCTTCGTACCATTCGAGGGCGCGCCGGGTGCGGGCGCGGTTGACCGCCGAATTGAAGGACAGCGAGATACGATCGAGCGCTCCGCTCGGAATCGCGAAACCGCTGTCGCGGCTGTTCAGGTGCTGGCGCAGGAAGGGGTTGGCGCGGTAGAGGCCGACCGCCGACAGGTAGTTGTCGTAGAGCAGCAACGCCGCCGACAGCGACATCGCCACCCCGGCCGCCAGCACCCGCGCCCGCGTCGGATCGGCGGGAATCGGCTGGTCGAGCCAGCATTCGCGCTCGGTGGCCACCGCCAGCAGGCGCCGCCGCTGGTCGAGCAGGCTCGCCGCGCCCTCGTTGAGGCGCCGCAGGTCGGCGCCGGACAGGGCCTCGCCGCGCGCATCGCGGGCTTTCAGGACCTCCAGGTAATCGATCGCCCGCGCCCGCAGGCTCAGCACTTCCTCGGTCAAGGCCTGATAGTCGGCGATCCGGGTCGCCATCTCGAACGGCGCATCGAGCGCCAGCGGCGCGCCGCATTGCGGCAAGGGCGTCAGGCCGACGCCGAGGCCATCCTCGGCTTGCGCCGGCGCCCCGGCCAGGACGCCGCAGCAGAGCGCCGCGGCCACAGCAAGCGAAACAGATTTCATCGTCACCCCCGGAAAGAGGGCTCTGATATTACATTGAAATATGCCCGCCCGACATCGCCGTTCAGGCGGTCTGCCGCGTTCCCTGGCGGATCGCCGCCTCGAGCCGGCGTCGCTCGGCGAGTACCTTGCTCGCGTAGCGCTGCGCCGGATCGTCGATGGCGCCGCCGAACTGTTGCAGGCCGGGAATCAGGCCGCCATTGCGGGCGATCGACTCGCGCAGGACGCGGGTACCGACCTGGACGTTGGTCACCGGGTCGAAGAAAGGCAGCTCGCCCGCGTCCTGCGGCAGCTTGTCGCTGTGGAAACGCGGCATCACCTGCATCAGGCCCTGGGCGCCGACAACGCTCTGCGAGAACGGGTTGAAGCCCGATTCGACGCCGATCACCGCCACCACCAGCAAGGGGTCGAGCCCCTGCTCGCGCGCGCTGTCCTGGGCGGCCAGAAAGATCGGCAGCAGGGCCTCGCGCGACACCCGGTAACGGCGGGCGACGTCGTTCAGCGCCTTCAGCATCGACGGCACCAGGCGTCCCGTCTCGATTTGCGCCACCACCTGCACGGCCTCCGCCGTCGGCGTTTCACTGGCGCTGACACCGGCCGGGAACATCGCCTGCAAACCTTGCAGGAAACCGGCCTGCCCCTGGAAGGAACCGGCCAGGCCGAGCAAGAAAACCAGCCCGGCCAACATCAGAAACTTGCGGACGACGTGCGAGACGGCCGCGACTACCCGCTGAACTGCGGGGAAAAGGAACTGCGAAGCGAACATGCGCCCTCCTTCACTGTGCCACCGACAAAAATACATCGGCGAACGGTTACGGGGGGTACGACACCGGGCCATTCCTCCGTGGGAGGAAGCTAGGTTTCCACCAGGCCGAGTCTGGCCGGAGACGGGGAAACAACGGTGTTGCACCGCAACAAAGCAGGGCGCATTCTATTGATTTATTTGAACAAGTCAACAAAGCCGGGCGTGCGCACCCGGGCCAAGCGTTGTATCGCCACAACACTTATGCCGGAAGAATCCCCGCCCATCCCCCCGCATCCATCGTCATCGCGGGCCTTGGCCGGCATTCCCCCGGCAAGCTGCCGGGGGTCGGCAAAAGATTGTAAAATCGCCACTTTCCGTCTTACCGAGTGCGTCCCGATGACCACCTGCAACACCCCGAACGCTTCGCCGGCCGCCGGCAAACCGACCTTTCAGGAAATCATCCTGCGTCTGCAGCAATACTGGAGTGCCCAGGGCTGCGCCCTGCTCCAGCCGTACGACATGGAAGTCGGCGCCGGCACCAGCCACACCGCCACCTTCCTGCGCGCGATCGGCCCGGAACCCTGGAAAGCCGCCTACGTACAGCCGTCGCGCCGGCCGAAGGACGGTCGCTACGGTGAGAATCCGAACCGCATGCAGCACTACTACCAGTACCAGGTGGTGTTGAAGCCGGCGCCGGACAACATTCTTGAGCTTTACCTCGGCTCGCTCGAAGCCCTCGGCTTCGACCTGAAGAAGAACGACGTCCGCTTCGTCGAGGACGACTGGGAAAACCCGACGCTCGGCGCCTGGGGCCTCGGTTGGGAAGTCTGGATGAACGGCATGGAAGTGACGCAATTCACCTACTTCCAGCAGGTCGGCGGCATCGACTGCAAGCCGATCACCGGCGAAATCACCTACGGCATCGAGCGCCTCGCCATGTACCTGCAGGGCGTCGAAAACGTCTTCGAACTGACCTGGACCGACGGCCTGACCTACGGCGACGTCTATCACCAGAACGAAGTCGAGCAATCGACCTACAACTTCGAACACTCCGACGTCGATTTCCTGTTCCACGCCTTCGCCGCCCACGAGAAGCAGGCGCAGCACCTGATGGGCGCGCAACTGGCGCTGCCGGCCTACGAACAGGTGCTGAAGGCGGCCCACACCTTCAACCTGCTCGACGCGCGCGGCGCCATCTCGGTCACCGAACGCGCCGCCTACATCGGCCGCATCCGCAACCTGGCCCGCGCCGTCGCCCAGGCCTACCTCGAATCGCGCGCCCGCCTCGGCTTCCCGATGGCGCCCAAGGCCTGGGCCGCCGAAGTGCTGGCCAAGCTCGAAGAACAGAACGCCAAGAAAGCCGCCTGAGATGACTGCCAAGAACCTCCTCGTTGAACTGTTCGTTGAAGAACTTCCGCCGAAGGCGCTGAAGAAGCTCGGCGAAAGCTTCGCCGCCGCGCTTGCCGCTTCGCTGAAGAAGGACGGCCTGGCCGCCGATGGCGCGCAAGTGACCGCCTATGCCTCGCCGCGCCGCCTGGCCGCGCACGTCACCGACGTTGCCGCCGTTGCCGCCGACAAACCGGTGGTGCAGAAGCTGATGCCGGCCTCGGTCGGTCTCGACGCCGCTGGCAACGCCACGCCGGCCCTGTTGAAAAAGCTCGCCGCACTCGGCGCCGACGAATCCGCCGTCGCCAGCCTGCGCCGCGAAAGCGACGGCAAGGCCGAAATCCTTTTCTACGACAGCCTGGCCAAGGGCGCGACGCTGGCCGACGGCCTGCAGAAGGCCATCGAAGCCGCGCTGGCCGCGTTGCCTATCCCGAAGGTGATGAGCTACCAGCTGGCCGACGGCTGGAGCAGCGTCAACTTCGTGCGTCCGGCGCATGCGCTGGTCGCCCTACACGGCAGCGACGTGGTACCGGTTTCCGTGCTCGGCCTGCAATCGGGCAAGGCCACCAAGGGCCACCGTTTTGAAGCGGCGGTCGATCCGGTGGTGATCGCCGACGCTGACAGCTACGCTGAAACGCTCAAGCGCGACGGCGCCGTAATCGCCTCGTTCGCCGAGCGCCGCGCCGAGATCGCCCGCCAGCTCGCCGCCGCTGCCGCCCAGGCGGGCGGCAAGCCGATCGACGACGACGCCCTGCTCGACGAAGTCACCGCGCTGGTTGAGCGCCCGAACGTGCTGGTCGGCCAGTTCGAGGAAGAATTCCTCGCCGTGCCGCAGGAATGCCTGATCCTGACCATGAAGGCCAACCAGAAGTACTTCCCGCTCCTGGATGCCGCCGGCAAGCTGACCAACAAGTTTCTCGTCGTCAGCAACATCTCGCCGGCCGACCCGAGCGCGGTGATCGGTGGCAACGAGCGCGTGGTGCGCCCGCGTCTGGCCGACGCCAAGTTCTTCTTCGACCAGGACCGCAAGAAATCGCTGGAATCGCGCGTCATCGGCCTGTCCAAGGTCGTCTACCACAACAAGCTGGGCACCCAGGGCGAGCGCGTCCAGCGCGTCGCGGCGATTGCCCGCGCCATCGCCGAAGCGCTCGGCGGCGGCGAGCTGGTGCAGCACGCCGAACAGGCGGCGCTGCTCGCCAAGGCCGACCTGCTCACCGACATGGTCGGCGAATTCCCCGAGCTACAGGGCATCATGGGCCGCTACTACGCCCAGCACGACGGCCTGAATGCCGACGTGGCGGATGCCATCGAGGACCACTACAAGCCGCGCTTCGCCGGCGACAGCCTGCCGCGCGGCAAGGTCGGCACGGTCGTCGCGCTGGCCGACAAGCTGGAAACCCTGGTCGGCATGTTCGGCATCGGCCAGATCCCGACCGGCGACCGCGACCCGTTCGCGCTGCGCCGCCACGCGCTGGGCGTCATCCGCATGCTCGCCGAGGGCGACCTCAACCTCGCCGTCGACAGCCTGCTCAACGGCGTTTTCGCGCAGTTCAACGGTATCGAAGGCTTCGCCCCGAACCCGCAGGCACTGGCCGACTTCATCTACGACCGCCTCGCCGGCAGCCTGCGCGAGCAGGGTTACACGGCGCAGGAAGTCGATGCCGTGGTCAGCCAGCGGCCGCAGCGCCTGGGCGACATCGTCAAACGCCTGGCCGCCGTGCGCGCCTTCTCGGCGCTGCCCGAAGCCGCCGCGCTGGCCGCCGCCAACAAGCGGGTCGGCAACATTCTGAAGAAGGCCGACGGCGCCGTCGAAGCCCGCGTCGATGCGGCCCTGCTGCGCGAAGCCGCCGAAAGCGCGCTGCACGCGGCGCTGATCGACGTCGTGCCGCAGGCCGACGCTGCTTTCCTCACCGGCGACTACAGCGAATCGCTGCTCGCCCTGGCGGCGCTGCGCGCACCGGTCGATGCCTTCTTCGACGGCGTCATGGTCAATGCCGACGATCCGGCGCTCAAGGCCAACCGGCTCGGCCTGCTCGCCATGCTGCACGCGGCGATGAACCGCGTCGCCGATCTTTCCCGGCTTTCGGCGTAAGCGGCGATGGTGGCCAAGCTTGTCATCCTCGACCGCGACGGGGTCATCAACCATGACTCCGCGCAGTTCATCAAGAGCCCCGAGGAATGGAAGCCGATCCCCGGCAGCCTGGAGGCGATCGCCCGCCTCAAGCAGCACGGCTACCGGGTGGTCGTCGCCACCAACCAGTCGGGCGTCGGGCGCGGCCTGTTCGACATGGATACGCTCAACCGCATCCATCGCAAGATGCACAAGGCCGCCTGCGAACTCGGCGGACGCATCGACGCGATCTTTTACTGCCCGCACACCGCCGATTCGAAATGCGACTGCCGCAAGCCGAAGCCGGGCATGTTCCGGCGCATCGCCGACACCCTCAACACCGACCTCAAGGGCGTCGCCGCCATCGGCGATTCGCTGCGTGACCTGCAGGCCGGTGCCGCCGCCGGCTGCCAGCCGATCCTGGTGCTCACCGGCAAGGGCGAAAAAACCCGCGACGACGGCGATCTGCCTGCCGGCACGCTGATTTTCGCCAACCTCGCCGCAGCGACCGATCACCTGCTGGCCCAGGAAAGCAAGGAAAAGAAATGAGCGCCGTCCGTTCCACCCTGTTCATGATCTACGCCATCGTCTGGTCGGTGTTCAGCGCGCCGCTGGTGGTGATCGCCGGGCCGCTGCTCGGCGGCATCTGGGCCTACCGCTTCGGCCGCGTCTGGCGCCTCGGCACGCAATGGGGTGTCGAGAACCTGCTCGGCATCCGGCCGCGCATCATCGGCCGCGAGAACATGCCGGCCGAACCCTGCGTCATCATGTCCAAACACCAGTCGGCCTGGGAAACGATGACCCTGCAGGACTGCGTGCCGGCCGGCGCCTACTGCGTCTTCGTGCTGAAGAAGGAACTGCTCAAGCTACCCTTCGTCGGCTGGGGGCTGGCGGCGATGAAGATGATCTCGATCGACCGCGGCGCCGGCAAGAACGCCCTCGACCAGGTCGTCACCCAGGGCCGCGAGCGCCTCAAGCAGGGTTTCTACGTCATCATCTTCCCCGAAGGCACGCGCGTGCCGCCGGGCGAAAAGCGCCGCTACAAGCCGGGCGGTGCCTACCTGGCGACGCACGTCGGCTGCCAGGTGGTGCCGGTCGCCCACGACGCCGGCGAACTGTGGCCGCGCCAGGCTTTCCTCAAGCGCTCCGGTACCGCGACCATCAGCATCGGCCCGGCCTTCGACGCCAGCGGCATGAGCGATGCGGAGGTCAACCAGCGGGTCGAGGACTGGATCGAAGCCGAGATGCGCCGCCTCTCGCCGCACCGTTACCCGGATGCCGGCAAAGCCGACTGAGACGCCCCGGCGCATCGTCGTCGCCGGCCAGACGCTCGAATACACGCTGCGCCGCAGCAGCCGACGCAGCATCGGCCTGAGCATCGACCAGCGCGGCCTGCGCGTCGGCGCCCCGCAAGGCGCTGCACTGCGTGACATCGAGGCGCTGATCCGCCAGCACGGCGACTGGGTTCTCGACAAGCTCGCCGCCTGGCGCGAGCGCCCGGCGGCAAGCCGCTTCGCCGTCGTCGACGGTGCCGTGCTCGACCTCCTGGGCGGCCCGATCCGCCTGCACATCGCGCCGGCAAAACGCGCCGGCGCCGCTTTTACCGCCGACGAAATCCGCCTCGCCGTGCCGGACAGCGCCGACCCCGCCCGGGTGCTCGAAGCGGCGCTGCGCGAAAAAGCCCGGGCGCTGTTTGGCGAACGCCTAGCCCATTTCGCGCCCTTTCTCGGCGTCGCCGCGCCGCCGCTACGCCTGTCGTCGGCACGCACGCGCTGGGGCAGCTGCAGCGCGCGCGGCAACATCGCACTCAACTGGCGGCTGCTCCTGATGCCGCCGGCCATCGTCGATTACGTCGTCTGCCACGAACTGGCGCACCTGAAGGAAATGAACCACAGCCCGCGTTTCTGGTCTGTCGTCGAACGCCTCTGCCCGGACTGGCGAGCGCGGCGCCTCGAACTGCGCCACCTCGGCCGTCAACTGCCGCAATTCTGAAAGGAAACCCCATGCGCATCCTGCACACCATGCTCCGCGTCGGCGATCTCGACCGCTCGATCGCCTTCTACACCGAAATCCTCGGCATGCAACTGCTGCGCCGCAACGACTACCCGGAAGGCCGCTTCACGCTGGCCTTCGTCGGCTACGGCAGCGAGGACAGCGAAGCCGTGCTCGAACTGACGCACAACTGGGACACCGCCAGCTACGAGCTGGGCAACGCCTACGGCCACATCGCGCTCGCCGTGCCCGACGCGGCTGCCGCCTGCGCCGCGATCAAGGCGCGCAGCGGCAAGGTGGTGCGCGAAGCCGGGCCGATGAAGCACGGCAGCACGATCATCGCCTTCGTCGAGGACCCTGATGGTTACAAGGTCGAATTGATCCAGCGCCAGTAAAGCTTCAACCGGCCAGCGCCTCGCGCACCGCGCGCTCGAAACTGGCGACGACGTCCGGCCAACCGCGCGGCAGCATCGCCGAACGCGCCCGCTCGCCCATCCGGCGCAGCCGTTCGCCATCTTCCAGCGCCCACAGCGCCGCCTCGACAAAGGCCTTCTCGTCGCCCGGCGCGACAACCCGGCCGTTGTCGCCATCGACCACCAGCTCGGCCGCCGCCGCGCTGCGGTAGGCAACCACCGGCACGCCGCTGGCCATCGCCTCCGCCACCACGTTGCCGTAGGTCTCACTGAGACTGGGAAAGAGGAAGAGGTCGGCGCTCGCGAAATGCGCCGCCAGGTCCTCGCCGGTGCGCATGCCGGCGAAGTACTGATCCGGGTGATCTTGCTCCAGCTTGCGCGCCGACGGCCCGTCGCCGACCCACACCAGGCGCGCCGCCGGATGCCAGACCTGAAGCGCGGCAAAGCATTTCTCGACCAGCGCCAGATTCTTCTCCGGGGCCAGCCGGCCAACGTAGAGGCAGACCGGCCCCGCGCCGTCCGCCCCCCAGCGCGTGCGCAGTTCGTTGCTGCGCCGGGCGGGGTCGAAGAGCACGGTATCGACGCCGCGACCGACGACGCGCACGCCGGGCACCCCCTCGCCAGCCAGTTCGGCGGCGAGCGCCGCGGTCGGCACCAGCGTCGCCCGCGTCCGCCGGTGCAGCATGCGCAGATAGGCCGCCACCGCCGGGCGCAGCCAGCCGATGCCGTAATGCACGCTGTAGCGGTCGAAATTGGTATGGAAGCCGGAAGTCACCGGGATCCCCAGGCGGCGCGCGGCGGCCACCGCCGACCAGCCGAGCGGCCCCTCGGTGACCACGTGCACCAGGTCCGGCCGCCGTTGCCGCCAGCGCCGGCGCAGGGCGCCACCGGCTGGCAGGCCGAACTGCAGGCCGGGATAACCGGGCAGCGCGACACCGGCGAACGGCACATCGTGCTCGCCCCCGGCATCCGCCGCGCCCTGGCGCGGCCGCAGCACCTCGACCCGATGGCCGCGCTGACGCATGCCATCGACCAGGCGGCCGACGGTCATCGCCACGCCGTTGACTTCCGGCGGATAGGTTTCGGTGACGAAGGCGATATCCAGTTTCATAGCTTCTCCAGCAGGACGCCAGTCCAGACCACGATGACCTGGCACAGCGAGACGAACACGGCGGCGCTGCCGATATCCTTGGCGCGCTTGGCCAGCCGGTGGTTCTCCAGGCCGACGCGGTCGACCACCGCCTCGATCGCCGAATTGAGCAATTCGACGACCAGCACCAGCAGCAGGCTGGCGATCAGCAACGCGGTGGCCAGCCAGCCGACCGGCAGCCACAGCGCCAGCGGTATCAGTAGCAGGGCCAGCCAGGTTTCCTGGCGGAAGGCGTCTTCGCACAGGTAGGCGGCGCGCAGGCCGTCGAGCGAATAACGGAAGGCATTCCAGACCCGGCGCAAGCCGGTCTTGCCCTTGAACGGCGATTCGTTGGCGGGGTCGAGTCCGAGTTCCTCGGGCAGTGGTCGTCGCATCGCAAGTTCCCTGAAATGCGACCAAGGTAATCGGCCCGCGCTAAGCTTTCATGACAGCCGCCGGTCATCAGGAAATTGGGCGATACTGGCACACCCCGCCGCCCTCCCGAGAGCCCCGACCATGCACACCCGCTACCTCGACGACCTCTGTGTCGGCCAGACCTTCAACACCGCTGGCGTGACGCTGAGCGAAGGCGAAATCATCGGCTTCGCCCTGCAGTACGATCCGCAGCCTTTCCATCTCGACGCCGTCGAAGCCGCCAGATCGCCCTACGGCGGGCTGATCGCCAGCGGCTTCCAGACGCTGGCCCTGTGTTTCCGCCTGTTCGTGCAAAGCGGCATCTTCCAGTCATCGAGCCTGGGTTCGCCGGGCATCGACGAACTGCGCTGGCTGGCGCCGGTGCGCCCCGGCGATACGCTGCGCACCGAAGTCGAGGTGCTCGAACTGCGGCCATCGAACTCCAAGCCGGACCGCGGCATCGCCCGGCTGAAATTTCAGGCCAGGAACCAGCATGGCGACGCGGTGATTGCCTTCGTCGTCAACCTGCTGCTCAGGCGCCGGGCCTGACGCGCCGATCACACAGCCGCAACCTGCCTGTAATAAGCGGGTTATGACCTTCGTGCTACAACCTGCGGTGATCCCAACCTCATGGAAAGCATCATGGTCTTCTTCGAACTGTTCGCGCACAACCCCACCATCCTCCGCATCCCCGCCGGTCAGACGCTGTTCCGCGAAGGCGACGCGGATGGCGGACTGATGTATGTCCTGAGCGCCGGCAATGCCGATATCGTCATCGGCAACCGGGTCGTCGAACACCTGCAGCATGGCGGCATCGTCGGCGAACTGGGCCTGGTCTCGCCGGGGCCGCGCTCGGCAACGGTGCTGGCAACCAGCGATTGCGAGTTCGTCGCCATCGACGAGGCGCGTTTCCAGTTCCTGATCCAGAACACGCCCTTCTTCGCGATGCAGGTGATGCGGGTGATGGCCGAACGCCTGCGGGCAACCGACCGGCTGATGCCGGTGGTCGAGGAAGTCTGAGTTTTCAGGTTTCCGCCGTCAGCGCCACCGCTTGCGGTTGGCGCGCCGCGACGAGCTGCCGGTAGAGTCCGGCCAGGCGGCCGGCCAGCGCGCTGTCCGACCAGGCCTCGGCGGCGCGCCTGGCGTCCTGGCCGAGATAATCCCAGGCGTCGCGATTGGCCAGGACGTGGCCGAGCACTTCACCGAAGGCTTGAGGATCGTCGGGCGGCGTGAAGCAGCCGGCAGTGTTTTCCAGGATATCGGCGGTACCCATCGCCGACAGCGCGATCACCGGCAGGCCGGCGGCCATCGCTTCGAGCAGGACCAGGCCCTGGGTTTCGGTGCGCGAAGCAAAGACGAAGGCGTCGGCGGCGGCGTAGCAGTTGGGCAGATCCTGGCTACGGTCCAGGTAACCGATGAAACGGACCGCCCCGGCAAGGCCGAGTGCAGCGACGCGGGCGCGCAGTTCGCCCATCGCCGGCCCCTCGCCGGCGACCACCAGGAGGATCTCCGGGCAACGGCGTTGCGCCTCGCGCAGCGCGTGGAAGAGGAATTCGATGTTCTTCTCGTGGGCGACGCGGCCGACGAACAGCGCCACCGGCCGCTGCGCCGCGATGCCGTGGGCGGCGCGGAAAGCGGCGCCGTCGCCGCCGGTGAATTGCGCCAGCGGGATGCCGGTCGGCAGCACGTGCGTGGGCACCGTCACGCGATAATCGGCAAGCCGCTGGCGCATCGCCGTCGATGGCACGACGACGGCGTCGAGCGCATTGCACTGGCGCCGCGAAAAACCCCGTGCCGCAGCGCGCAGCCAGCCGCCCGGCAGCCAGGGGGCGTAATGCTCAAGGTATTCCTCGAACAGCGTGTGATAGGTGCTGACCACCGGCAGAGCGCGACGACGCGCCGCCCGCAGGCCGGCGTAGTGGGCGACGAAAGGTGTCTGGACATGGATCAGGTCGCAGTCGGCGGCGGCGTCGAACACCGCGCGGTGCATCGCCTGCCAGCCGGCCAGGCGGTCTTCCGGATCGCCCACCACCGGCCGTCCGGCGACCCGGACGATGCCCGGTTCGTCGCTTTCGTCGGCGTAGCGCGGCACGACCAGGCGGACATCGACGCCATGCGCGGCGAGCCCGCGACGGAAGGTTTCGATCGACGTGGACACCCCGTTGATGCGGGGAAAATAGACATCAGACACCATCAGGACACGCATTTCAGGCCTCCGCCGTTTCGCTCGCCGGCTGTTCGAGCGGTGCCGCCAGTTGCCGCGGCGCTTGCGGCGACGCGGTCCAGGTGACGAGTTCCAGGCGACCGTCGAGATGTTCGACGATGGCGGTGCAGGAATCGACCCAGTCGCCGCAGTTGATGTAGTCGAGACCGTCGATCTGGCGTATCGTCGCCCAGTGGATGTGGCCGCAGATGACGCCATCCAGCCCCCGCTCGCGGGCGTGATGGACGGCCGAGGTCTCGAAATCGAAGATGAAGTTGAGCGCCGTCTTGACCCGCCGCTTGGCGTAGCCGGCGAGCGACCAGTAACCGGCCAGGCCGAGCTTGCGACGGACCCAGGACAGCCAGTGGTTGAGGCTGACCAACAGGTCGTAGGCCTTGTCGCCGAGTACCGCGACCCAGCGGTGGTGGCGCGTCACCTGATCGAACTGGTCGCCGTGGATGAGCAGATAGCGCTTGCCGCTCGCCGTTTCGTGCTCCATCTCGTCGGCCACTTCGATGTCGCCGAAGACGATGCCGCAGTATTCGCGCAGCACTTCGTCGTGGTTGCCGGGAATGAACACCACGCGGTCGCCGGAACGCGCCCGGCGCAGCAGCTTCTGGACCACGGTGTTCTGCGCCCGGGTCCAGCAGATGCTGCGGCTCATGGCCCAGAAATCGACGATGTCGCCGATCAGGAAGGTATTGTCGGCCGGGTATTCGCGCAGGAAATCGAGGAGGCGGTCCGCCTGGCACGCCCGGGTGCCGAGGTGGATGTCCGATAGAAACAGGCTTCTGACTTTTGGCATGGGGGCATCATCGCCGCCCTCCGTGAAGCGCCTGTGACCGCCGCGTGACAGCCTGATGACAAGGCGCCGGTCACCGTGCTGCAACAATGTTGGCTTAGGCTGCCGCGGTTTTTTCCCGAAAGCCCGGCCATGAAGATATCGCACCGCCTCGTCCTGCTCCTCGCGTTCACCATGAGCGCGCTGCTCGCCCTCGGCCTCGTCGCGCTGACCCAGTTCCAGCGCAACAACACGATGATCCGCGAGCTGACCGAGGGCGCCATCCCCGGCTTTCTCGCGTCAATCGAACTGGGCGCCGAGCTGAAGGGCCTGCAGATCGTCGCCATCAATCTGGCCCACGCCAGCGAGCGCAACGTCGCCGGGCAGTTGCAGGAGCAGTTGAACGCCGGCAAGACGCAACTGGGCGACGCCCTCGCCGCCCAGCGCGGGCTCGCCGAGGGCGACGCGCAGCGTGGCCTGCTCGACCAGGCAGAAGAGAGCCTGAAGAACTATTACGCCGCCATCGACGATGTCGCCCGCTTCAGCCTGGCCGGCCAACCCCTGCTCGCCGAAGCGACGCTGTCCGGCAACGCGGCGCCCTACCTGGCCGAACTGGAAGGCGTCCTGGAGACCCTGCGCGTCGAGAAGCGGCGGGCCAAGGACGAGAGCGTCGCCCGCCTCGAAAACGGCCTGCAGGAAACGCTGCTCCAGCTCGGCGCCGCCTTCGCCGCCATCCTGGCGGTCCTGGCCGGGCTCGGCCTCGCCCTCTACCGGCGCATTGCCCGGCCGCTCCGCGAGATGGAGCGGACCATGCAGACGATCGCCGACAGCCTCGATTTCACGCACCGCGTGCCGGTCATCAACGACGACGAGATCGGCCGTTCGATCCAGGCCTTCAACCGCCTGCTCGACACCCTGCAGCAGAGTCTCGGCGAGATGGCCGAGGTGATCCGCCAGAACGGCGTCGCGGCAGCCGACATGCAACGTTCGGCGACGACGCTGGCCGAACTCGCGGCCAACAGCAACGGCTCGTCGCGCGAGATCCAGGAAGCGATCCAGCAGGTGCAGGCGCAGATCGACCGCATCCACGCCGATACCGGTCATGCCGGCGAACTGACCGCGCATTCCGGCAAGCAGGCGGAGGACAACGGGGCAACCATCCGCCAGACGGTCGAGCGCATCCACGACCTCGCCGGCAACGTCGAAACCGCCGCCGCCCGCGTCTATGCGCTGGCTGCGGCAGGCCAGAACATTTCCGGCCTGGTCCGCGAAATCCGCGAGATCGCCGACCAGACCAACCTGCTGGCGCTCAACGCGGCAATCGAGGCGGCGCGCGCCGGCGAATCCGGGCGCGGTTTCGCGGTGGTCGCCGACGAGGTGCGCAAGCTGGCCGAACGGGTCAGCGCCGCCACCCTGTCGATCGCCGGCCAGGTCGAGGAGATCGCCGTCACCTCGCGCCAGTCGACCGGGCTGATGCAGCAGGTGGTGGAAGACATCAAGCTCAACATCGACCTCGCCAGCACCGCCGGCAACGCGATGGGCGACATCGAGCGCTCGGCGCGGGAAGTGATCGAGACCGTCGGCAAGATCGCCGAGCAGGTCGGCGTCGGCCATGCGTCGAGCCGGCAGATCGTCCGCCAGGTGGACGCCATCGAGCAACTGATGAGCCACGCCAACGTCACCGCCGGCCACACGCGCAGCTTCGCCGACGGCGTGCGCCAGCTCTCCGAACACATGGCGAGCATCGTCAGCCGCTTCCGCATCGAGGCACAGCGCGTCTGAGCCGACGCTTGCAATTCCGTCGGCCGCCGCCTACATTCGCCCGGTTTCCACTACCGCCCGCGAGTTCACCATGCAGATCGGCACCCCGCTTTCCCCTTCCGCCACCCGCGTCATGCTGCTCGGCGCCGGCGAACTCGGCAAGGAAGTCGTCATCGCGCTGCAGCGCCTGGGCGTCGAGGTGATCGCCGTCGACCGCTACGCGAACGCCCCCGGCCAGCAGGTCGCCCACCGCGCCCACGTCATCGCGATGACCGACGGCGCCGCGCTGCGCCGCCTGGTCGAGCTGGAAAAGCCGCAACTGATCGTCCCCGAAATCGAGGCCATCGCCACCGACACCCTGGTCGAACTGGAAGCCGAAGGCCTGGCCGAAGTCATCCCGACCGCCCGCGCCGCCCGCCTGACCATGAACCGCGAAGGCATCCGCCGTCTGGCCGCCGAGGAACTGGGGCTACCCACCTCGCCCTACCGCTTCGCCGACTCGCTCGCCGAGCTGCAGGCGGCGATCGACGGCGGCATCGGCTACCCGTGCATCGTCAAGCCGGTGATGTCGTCGTCGGGCAAAGGCCAGTCGCTGCTGCGCGGCCCGGACGACGTGCAGAAGGCCTGGGACTACGCGGCGAGCGGCGGCCGGGTCAACCAGGGGCGGGTGATCGTCGAGGGCTTCATCGATTTCGATTACGAGATCACGCTGCTCACGGTGCGCGCCCGCGACGCCAGCGGCGAAGTGGTCACCCACTTCTGCGAGCCGATCGGCCACATCCAGGTCTCCGGCGACTACGTCGAATCCTGGCAGCCGCAAGTCATGAGCCCGGCGGCGCTGGCCCGCGCCCAGGAAATCGCCGGCGCGGTGACCGGCAACCTCGGCGGTCGCGGCCTGTTCGGCGTCGAACTCTTCGTCAAGGGCGACATGGTCTGGTTCTCGGAAGTCAGCCCGCGGCCGCACGACACCGGGCTGGTGACGCTGTGTTCGCAGCGTTTCTCGGAGTTCGAACTGCACGCCCGCGCCATCCTCGGCCTGCCGGTCGACACCGCGCTGCGCGAGCCGGGCGCCTCGGCGGTGATCTACGGCGGCATGGAAGAACAGGGCATCGCCTTCGCCGGCGTTGCCGAAGCGCTCGCCGTGCCGCGCAGCGACCTGCGCCTGTTCGGCAAACCGGAAGCCTTCAGCAAACGACGCATGGGCGTCGCCGTCGCCAACGGCGCCGACACCGACGAAGCGCGCAGCCGCGCCAAACTGGCGGCGAGCCGGGTACGACCGGTCAAGGCCTGATCAGACGCCGCTCACCCGGCTGGGCGGAAACTTGGCGGCGAAACGGCTGCCCTCGCCCGGCTTGCTGGTCACTTCCAGCGTTGCCTGGTGGCGGCTCAGCGAGTGCTTGACGATCGCCAGGCCGAGGCCGGTGCCGCCGGCATCGCGCGAGCGGCCGCGGTCGACGCGGTAGAAGCGTTCGGTCAGCCGCGGGATGTGCTTGGCGTCGATGCCGATGCCGGTATCCTGGACGGCAAATTCGGCGCCTGCGGGCGATACCTTCCAGCTCAGCGTGATCGTCCCGCCGTTCGGCGTGTAGCGCACGGCGTTGGCGACCAGGTTGGCGAAGGCGCTGATCAGTTCCGATTCGGCGCCGAGCAGGTCGCCCTGGCCCTCGGTTTCGAGATGGATGGTGTGGCGGCCGGCGGACAACGCCTCGGCGTCGCGATGAAGCTTGTCGACCAGGGTCGCCATGTCGACCACTTCGTCCTGCGGCGGCGGCGCCGACTCGATCGACGACAGCGTCAGCAGGTCCTGGACGATCGACAGCATGCGCGTCGATTGCTGCCCCATCAGTTGCAGGTAGTGCTTGCGCGATTCGGCGTCGACGTCGATTTCCTGCAGGGTCTCGACAAAACCGGAGAGCACGGTGAGCGGCGTGCGCAACTCGTGCGAGACGTTGGCGACGAAGTCGCGGCGCATGCTGTCGAGGCGGTCGGTCTGCGTGATGTCCTTGACCTGCAGCAGCCAGCAATCCTCGGCGTAGAGGATCAGGTAGAGCGAGAGCACGCGTTCGAAGTAGCGGTCGAGACGCAGGGTCAGGGGACGCGAGAAATCGGCCTCGGCGAGGTAGGCGACGAACTCCGGCTGGCGCAGGATGTTGGCGATCGAGGCGCCGCGGTCGCGCGCCGAATCGAGACCGAGCTGGCGCTCGGCGGTCTTGTTGCAGAACTGGATGTAGAAGTTGCCGTCGAGCAGCACGATGCCGTCGTTCATCGCATGGACGGCGGCGATCAGGCGGGCGATGTCGCGCTCGCGCAGTTCGATCTTCTCGAGCAGCTCCTTCTCGTGGCGGTAGAGGCGGCGGAAGATCCGGTCCCAGTCGCCGTCGCCTTCCAGGCTGGCGTCGAGGACCGGTTTGCGGGTCCACCGTTCGAGGCGCGAAAAATTGCGGTAGTGCATCGCCAGGTGCAGGCTGAGGCCGGCATAGAACAGCACCCAGCCCATCCAGGCCTCGACGAAGTAACCGAGCGGAAAGGCCACCGCCGCCGTCAGTACGCCATAGAACAAGGCCCGCTGCACGCCGCTCAGGCTCCCCGGAACCGGTAGCCGGTACCGCGCACCGTCTCCACCCGTTCATGATGACCACTCGGCTCAAGCGCGGCGCGCAGGCGGCGGATGTGCACATCGACCGTGCGTTCTTCGATGAAGACGTGGTCGCCCCAGACTTCGTCAAGCAGTTGGGCGCGGGTGTACACGCGCTCGGCGTGGGTCATGAAGAAGAACAGCAAGCGGAACTCGGTAGGACCGAGATCGACCGACTGGCCGGCGGCGACCACCCGGTGCGTCGCCGGATTGATCTGCAGGCTGCCAACCTCGACCGCTTCACCCGCCAGATGCGGGGCACGGCGGCGCAGCACGGCGCGCACCCGAGCCACCAGTTCCTTGGGCGAGAAGGGTTTGGTCACGTAATCGTCGGCGCCGGCGTCGAGACCCTGCACCTTGTCTTCCTCATGGACGCGGGCGGTCAGCATGATGATCGGAATCTCGCGCGTCCGCTCGTCGGCGCGCAGCTTCCTGGCCAGCGCGACGCCGGACTGGCCGGGCAGCATCCAGTCGAGGACGATCAGATCGGGCAGCGCGGCGCGAATCGCCGAATCGGCTTCTTCGGCGCTGCCGGCGCGGACGACGAGAAAGCCCGCGTGTTTGAGGTTGATGACAACCAGTTCCTGGATGGCCGGTTCGTCTTCGACGACCAGTATCGTCGGTGTCACTTGATCGCCTCCTTGTCGTGACGGATGTCGCGGCCTTCAACCACGTAGATCACCTGTTCGCAAATGTTCTTGGCATGATCGCCGATACGCTCGATGGCCCGCGAGATGGCCATGATTTCGAGCGAAGTCGTAATGGTACGCGGGTCTTCCATCATATGCGTGATCAACTGACGGATGATCGACTTGAATTCGAGATCGACGTCCTGGTCGGCGCGGATCACCTCGATTGCCTGGGCGGCGTCCTGGCGGGCGAAGGCGTCGAGCGAGCGACGCACCAGCGCCAGCACCGCTTCGGCAAGGTGGCGGATGCCGATGCCGTATTGCGTCGGCTGATGGCCGGCTTCGTAGATGCGGCGGACGCTCTTGGCGATCTTCTTGGCTTCGTCGCCGGTCCGTTCGAGGTCGGTGACGATCTTGCTGATGCCGAGCACCAGACGCAGGTCGGACGCCGCCGGCTGGCGCTGGGCGATGATGTGGGCGCAATCCTCGTCGATCGAGCGCTCGAGCTGGTTGATCCGGCGGTCGGTCTCGACGATGGTCTTGACGCTCGCCACCTCGCCGCTGGAATAGGCTTCGATCGCCGCCGAAATCTGCGTTTCGACAACGCCGCCCATCTGCAGCACGTGGGTGCGCAGACGCGCCAGATCCTCGTCGAACTGGCTGGATACATGCAGGGTTTCGTTCATTTCTGGTCTCCGATCAGCCCATGCGGCCGGTGATGTAGTCTTCAGTGCGCTTGTCCTGCGGCTTGATGAACAGCTCGTCGGTCTTGCCGAATTCGACCAGCTCGCCCAGGTACATGTAGGCGGTGTAGTCAGACACCCGCGCCGCCTGCTGCATGTTGTGGGTGACGATGGCGATGGTGAACTCGCGCTTCAGTTCGTGAATCAGTTCCTCGATGCGCATCGTCGAGATCGGGTCGAGCGCCGAGGTCGGTTCGTCGAGCAGCAGCACCTGCGGCTTGACGGCGACGCCGCGGGCGATGCACAAGCGTTGCTGCTGGCCGCCGGAAAGACCGGTGCCAGGCTTGTTCAGCTTGTCCTTGACCTCGTTCCACAGCGCCGCCTTGGTCAGCGCCCATTCGATCCGGTCGTCCATCTCGTTGCGCGTCAGCTTCTCGTGCATGCGCACGCCGAAGGCGATGTTCTCGTAGATCGACATCGGGAACGGCGTCGGCTTCTGGAAGACCATGCCGACCTTGGCGCGCAGTTCGATGGTATCTACCCCCTTTTCCAGGATGTTCTTGCCGGCGACGATCAGTTCGCCATCGGCGTGCTGCCCCGGGTAAAGGTCGTACATGCGGTTGATCGTGCGCAGCAGCGTGGACTTGCCGCAGCCCGAGGGGCCGATGAAAGCGGTGACCTTGCCCTTGTAGATCTCGAGGTTGATGTTCTTGAGGGCGATGGCCTTGCCATAGTAAAAGTTGAGATTGCGGATGCTGATCTCGGAGGTCAGTTTCTGAACGACGGGTTCGACGGGCATCATGATGGATTCCATAAGAGTTGATCTGCGTCTCAGTGGTTGGCCGATTGCTGGCGGAAGACGACGCGCGCCAGGATGTTGAGGAAGAGCACGCCCATCGTGATGATGAAGACGCCGGCCCAGGCGAGTTCCTGCCAGTCGGCGAAGGGGCTCATCGCGAACTTGAAGATGGTGACCGGCAGGTTGGCCATCGGCTCGGACAGGTCGGCGCTCCAGAACTGGTTGGACAGGGCGGTGAACAACAGCGGGGCGGTTTCGCCGGAGATGCGCGCCAGCGCCAGCAGGATGCCGGTGATGACACCAGTCTTGGCCGAGCGCAGGGTGACCATCAGGATCACCTTCCACTTCGGCGCGCCAAGCGCGAAGGCGGCTTCGCGCAGGGCGTTCGGCACCAGGATCAGCATGTCCTCGGTGGTGCGGACGACGACCGGAATCACCAGCAGGGCCAGGGCCAGCGCGCCGGACATGCCGGAGAACTTGCCGACCTGGGCGACGTAGATCGCATAGATGAAGAGGCCGATGACGATCGACGGCGCCGACAGCAGGATGTCGTTGACGAAGCGCGTCACCTGGCCGAGCACCGTGCGCCGACCGTACTCGGCGAGGTAGATGCCGGCGAGGATGGCGACCGGCGTGGCGATCAGCATCGCCAGGCCGACCATCACCAGGCTGCCGAAGATCGCGTTGCGCAGGCCGCCGGCGTTGCCCGGTGCCGGCGTGTCGAGCGTCAGCAGATCGAGCGACAGGGCGCCGATGCCCTGTTCAAAGACCATCCAGAGGATCCAGATCAGCCAGAACAGGCCGAAGGCCATGGCCGCCAGCGACAGGCCGAGGGCGATGACGTTGGTGGTTTTACGACGGGTTCTCAGGTCCATGACCGATTCCTTAGTGGGCGCCGCCGCCGTTCTGCTTTTCCATCGACAGGAGCAGCAGTTTGGACAGCGAGAGCACGATGAAGGTGATGACGAACAGGATCAGGCCGAGTTCGACCAGCGCCGCCGTATACAGACCGGGCGTCGCCTCGGCGAATTCGTTGGCGAGCGCCGAGGTGATGCTGTTGCCCGGCATGAACAGCGAGAAGCTGCCGAGCAGACTGGCGTTACCGATGACGAAGGTGACCGCCATCGTTTCGCCAAGGGCGCGGCCGAGGCCGAGCATGACGCCACCGATGACGCCGACCCGGGTGTAGGGCAGGACCACCTTGCTCACCGTTTCCCAGGTCGTGCCACCAAGGCCGTAGCAGGATTCCTTGAGCATCGGCGGCACCAGCTCGAAGACGTCGCGCATCACCGAGGCGATGAAGGGAATGATCATGATCGCCAGGATGATGCCGGCGGCGAGGATGCCGATGCCGAGCGACGGCCCGGAGAACAGCGCGCCGATCAGCGGCAGCTTGCCCAGCGTCTGGGCGATGAAGGGTTGCACGTACTGGCCGAAGATCGGCGCGAAAACGAGCAGGCCCCAGATGCCGTACACGATGCTGGGGATGCCGGCGAGCAGTTCGATGGCGATGCCGAGCGGGCGGCGCAGCCAGGTCGGCGCCATTTCGGTGAGGAAGAGGGCGATGCCGAAGCTGATCGGCAGGGCAATGACCAGCGCGATGATCGAGGTGATGATGGTGCCGTAGATCGGCACCAAAGCACCGAAATCGTCGGCCGGCGGATTCCAGGCCGAACTGGTCAGGAAGCTGAAGCCGAATTTCTCGATCGACGGCAGGGCGCTCCAGGTCAGCGAAATCACGATCCCGCCCAATAGGGCCAGGGTGATGAACGCCACCGTGCGCGTCAGGTTGAAGAACAACAGGTCTGCCAGTCGCCCTTTGGCTTGTGTTTCACTCATGACGAATGTCCGTATCGATTAAGGGTCTTGCGGTTTTTCGCGCCCGGCGCGAAAGAAAACGCCTCCAGCCACTAGGACCGGAGGCGTCCGGTTCAACGCTGGCCCCGCTTACTTGACGGCCTTGCCGGAAGCGTCCTTGATGTTGGCCCAGGAAGCGGCAATCTGCTTCACCAGGCTATCCGGCAGCGGCACGTAGTCGAGGTCGGAAGCCAGCTTGGCGCCGTTCTTGTACGACCATTCGAAGAACTTCAGCACTTCAGCGGCCTGCGCCGGCTTGTCCTGAACCTTGTGCATCAGGATGAAGGTGGCGCCGCTGATCGGCCAGGCACCCTTGCCCGATTGGGCGGTCAGGATTTCGCCGAAGGCCGACTTGCTCCAGTCGGCGCCAGCGGCGGCGGCCTTGAAGTTGTCGTCGTCGGGACGGACGAATTCGCCGGCCGGGTTCTTCAGCCAGGTCCAGGCCAGGTGGTTCTGCTTGGCGTAGGCGTATTCAACGTAACCGATCGAGTTCGGGATGCGTTGCAGGAAGGCGGCAACGCCTTCGTTGCCCTTGCCGCCCATGCCGGTCGGCCACTGCACGGCCGTACCTTCGCCGACCTTGCTCTTCCAGTCGCTGCTGGCCTTGGACAGGTAGTTGGTGAAGATGAAGGTGGTGCCCGAACCGTCGGCGCGACGAACGACGGCGATGTCGTCGCCAGGCAGCTTGACGTTCGGGTTCAGTTCGGCGATCGCCTTGTCGTTCCACTTGGTGATCTTGCCGAGGTAGATGTCGGCGACGATTTCGCCGGTCAGGCGGAGGTCGCCGGCCTTGACGCCGACCACGTTGACCACCGGCACGACGCCGCCGATCACGGTCGGGAACTGGACCAGGCCGTCCTTGTCGAGCACTTCCTGCTTGAGCGGCATGTCGGAGGCGCCGAAATCGACGGTCTTGGCGTTGATCTGCTTGATGCCGCCGCCGGAGCCGATCGACTGGTAATTGACCTTGTTGCCGGTCGCCTTCTGGTAGGCATCGGCCCATTTGGCGTAAACCGGGGCCGGGAAGGAAGCGCCGGCACCGGTGATTTCGGCGGCCTGGGCGCCGAAGCCGGCGAGGCCCAGCGACAGGGCGAGCAGGGAAGCGCGGAAGATACGGGATTGCAACATGTCTGGTTCCTTCTGTGGGTGAAATGGACGAACGCAGTCTAGGAAGCTTTTGTTACAGCCGGATGACAAAGACCCTGGCGCAATTTTTTCGTCAAAAAAATGTCACCTCAGCGAAATAAAATTTCGCTTCGCATTTCGATATTATTGGAAATATGGAAATCAAAACCGCCACCGAAAAGCTCGCCGCCCTCGGCAACGAATCCCGGCTCGCCATCTTCCGCCTGCTCGTCGAAGCCGGCCCCGCCGGCCTGAGCGCCGGTGCGCTGGGGCGCACGCTGGACCTGGCGGGGGCCACCGCTTCCTTTCATTTCGCCCACCTGAGCCGGGTCGGCCTCATCGAAAGCCGGCGCGACGGGCGCAGCATCATCTATTCCGCCTGTTACCCGGCAATGGACGAACTGCTCGCCTTCCTCACCCACAACTGCTGCCAGGGCAGCAACTGCCTGCCGCTGACGAGCGCCTGCGACAGCATCGAGAAACGCCGCCCGCCCCCCTTACCCGACGGAGATCCCCAAATGAACGACCGCATCTACAACGTGCTTTTCCTGTGCACCGGCAATTCGGCGCGCAGCATCCTGGCCGAAGCCTTGCTCAACCACCTCGGCGAAGAGCGTTTCCGCGCCTACTCGGCCGGCAGCCGGCCGACCGGCACGGTCAATCCCTACGCCCGCGAACTGCTCGAACGTCAGCATTTGCCGACCGCGCAACTGCGCAGCAAGAGCTGGGACGAATTCGCCAGTGCCGACGCACCTCGCCTCGACTTCATCTTCACTGTCTGCGACAACGCGGCCGGCGAAGTCTGCCCGGTCTGGCCCGGCCAACCGATGACCGCCCACTGGGGTGTCGAGGACCCGGCCGCCGTCGGCGGCGATGACGAAGCACGGCGCGAAGCGGTCATGAAGGCGAGCATCCAGTTGAAACGACGCATCGAACTATTCCTTGCCCTGCCGATCGACAAGCTCGACGCGATGGCGCTGCAGGACAAGCTCGACGGTATCGGCCGCGAAAAGAGCTGAGGAACGACGGATGAAAACCGTTCTCGTGTTATGCACCGGCAACTCCGCCCGCTCCATCCTCGGCGAGGCCTTGTTCAACCACCTTGGCGGCGGTCGCATCCGCGCCTTTTCGGCCGGCAGCCAGCCGACCGGCACGGTCAATCCGGTCGCGCTCGAAACCCTGGCAAGCCATGGCGTGCCGCTGCCCGAAGCGCGCAGCAAATCGTGGGATGAATTCGCCGCCCCCGGCGCGCCGGCCATCGACTACATTTTCACCGTCTGCGCCTCGGCGGCCGGCGAAACCTGCCCGATCTGGCCCGGCCATCCGACCACCGCCCACTGGGGCATCGCCGACCCGGCCCACGTCGAACCGCTGGCGGCCCGCCAGGCTGCCTTCGAGCGCGCTTACCAAGTGCTGCGCCAGCGCGTCGAGGCTTTCCTGCAACTGCCGCTGGAAACCATGAGCGCCGCCGAAATCAAGATGGCGGCACAGCGGATTCACCAGGAGTGCGAACAATGAGCGCGCAATGCGGCGTTGCCGCGAAACAGGCGGCCGGTGCCCCGATGGGCTTTTTCGAGCGTTGGCTCAGTCTCTGGGTGGTGCTCTGCATCGTCGCCGGCGTCCTGCTCGGTCAGTGGTTCCCGGGTGCCTTCCAGGCCCTGGGCGGAATGGAAGTCGCCCAGGTCAACCTGCCGGTCGGCTTGCTGATCTGGGTGATGATCGTACCGATGCTGATGAAGATCGATTTCGCGACGATCCATGAAGTAAAGGACCAGAAGGCCGGCATCGGCATCACGTTGTTCGTCAACTGGGCGATCAAGCCGTTCACGATGGCGGCGCTCGGCTGGCTGTTCATCCGTTACGTCTTTGCCCCTTACCTGCCGGCTGAACAACTTGACAGCTACATCGCCGGCCTGATCCTGCTCGGCGCGGCGCCGTGCACGGCGATGGTCTTCGTGTGGAGCAACCTGTGCCGGGGCAACGCCAACTTCACGATCTCGCAGGTGGCACTGAATGATCTGGTGATGGTCTTCGCGTTTGCCCCCATCGTCGCGCTGCTCCTTGGCGTCTCCGCCATCCCGGTACCGTGGGACACGCTGCTGCTGTCGGTGGTGATGTACATCGTCATTCCGCTGGCCATCGCCCAGGGGCTGCGCAAGCATTTCCTGCGCGGCGGCGAAGCGGCCTTCAAGCGGGCCATCGAACGGATCGGCCCGTTCACCATCGTGGCGCTGCTGGCAACGCTGGTTCTGCTCTTCGCTTTCCAGGGCGAGGCCATCGTCCGCCAGCCGCTGATCATCGCCATGCTGGCCGTGCCGATCCTGCTCCAGGGCTTGTTGATCGCTGCCATCGGCTACTGGCTCTGCCACAAGTTTCGCGTCCAGCACGACGTTGCCGGTCCGGCGACGATGATCGGCGCCTCGAACTTCTTCGAACTGGCGGTCGCCGTCGCCATCGTGCTCTACGGTTTCGATTCGGGCGCCGCGCTGGCCACCGTAGTTGGCGTGCTGATCGAGGTACCGGTGATGCTATGGCTGGTGAAGATGGTCAACTCGACCAAGACCTGGTACGAAAAATCCCTTTGAAACGAGGAGAAGAAGATGCAGAAACTTGAAGTTTACGATCCCGCCATGTGCTGTTCGACCGGCGTCTGCGGCGTCGATGTCGATCCCGTGCTGGTCCAGTTCGCCGCCGACCTCGCCTGGGTCGGCGAGCAAGGCGTTGCCGTCCTGCGCTACAACCTCGGCCAGGAGCCGCAGGCCTTCGCTGCCAATCCGGCGGTGGTCAAGGAAATGGAAGCCGGCATCGACCGCCTGCCGATCGTCGCCATCGACGGCAAGATCGTCAGCAGCGGCCTTTATCCGACGCGCGCCCAACTGGCGCAGAAACTCGGCCTGACCCTGGGCAGCAGCGAAGAGGCGCCGAAAAAGTCCTGCTGTTCGCCGAAATCCGGCTGCTGCTGAGGAAAACCCATGCTCGATCTCGACCAGGCGCCACGCTACCTCTTCTTCACCGGCAAGGGCGGCGTCGGCAAGACCTCGCTCTCCTGCGCCAGCGGCCTGGCCCTGGCCGAAACCGGCAAACGCGTGCTGATCGTCAGCACCGACCCCGCCTCCAACCTCGATGAAGTCCTGGAAACGCCACTCGCCGGCACGCCGACGCCGGTACGCGGCGTGCCTGGCCTGAGCGCCCTCAACATCGACCCGGAAGCGGCGGCGGCCGCCTACCGCGAGCGGATGGTCGCGCCCTACCGCGGCATCCTGCCGGCGGCGGCGATCCAGAGCATGGAAGAACAATTCTCCGGCGCCTGCACGGTCGAGATTGCCGCTTTCGACGAGTTCGCCAAACTGCTCGGCGAGCCGGCGTCGACCGCCGACTTCGACCACGTCATCTTCGATACGGCGCCGACCGGTCACACACTGCGCCTGCTGACGCTGCCTTCGGCCTGGAGTGGTTACATCGACAGCAGCCACGGCGGCGCCTCCTGTCTCGGGCCGCTGGCCGGCCTGGAGAAACAGAAAGCGCTCTATGCGGCCACCGTCGAGCGGCTGTCCGATCCGGCACGGACGCGTGTCGTCCTGGTCGCCCGGGCCGACGCCGCCGCCCTGCGCGAAGCCGAACGGACGCGCCACGAACTGGCCGAACTGGGCGTTGCCAACCTGCAACTGGCGATCAACGGCCTGTTTTATGCCGCCGGCAACGACCCCGTCGCCCTCGCCATGGAACAGCGCAGCAGCGCAGCGCTGCTCGCCATGCCAGGCGGCCTGGGTGCCCTGCCCCGGCGGGTCGTCCCTTTCCTGCCGCGCGGCACGGTCGGCCTGGCCGCCCTGCGCGCCATCGTCGCCCCCGCCCCGGCCGCCGCGCCCGAGGTAGCGCCGGCCACGAGCACGAAGCTGCCGGGCGGTCTCGCTGCCTTGATCGACGAACTGGCCAGCGCCGGACGCGGTGTCGTGATGACGATGGGCAAGGGCGGCGTCGGCAAGACGACGGTCGCTGCCGCCGTTGCCGTGGCGCTGGCCCGCCGCGGCCACCGGGTGCATCTGACCACCACCGACCCGGCGGCGCACGTCGCGGCGGCGGTCGATGGTGAAATTGCCGGCCTCTCGCTCAGCCGCATCGACCCGACCGCCGAAGTCGCGGCCTACACCGAAGAGGTGCTGAGCAAGGCGCGCGGCGCGCTCGACGACAGTGCGCTGGCGCTGCTGGAAGAGGATTTGCGCTCGCCCTGCACCGAGGAGATCGCCGTCTTCCGCGCCTTTGCCCGTGAGGTCGATCGCGGCAACGACGGTTTCGTCGTCCTCGATACCGCGCCGACCGGCCACACCATCCTGCTGCTCGACGCCGCCGAGGCCTACCACCGCGAGGTGCTGCGCACGCGCGGCGAAATGCCGGCCGCCGTGACCCAACTGCTGCCGCGCCTGCGCGACCCGGCCTTCACCCACGTGCTGATCGTCACCCTGCCGGAAGCGACGCCGGTACACGAAGCCGAGCGCCTGCAAGGCGACCTCGCCCGGGCCGGCATCCAGCCCTGGGCCTGGGTCATCGAGCAGAGCCTGCTGGCCAGTGGCAGCCGCGACCCGCTGCTCGCCCTGCGCGGCGCTTACGAAATCCCTTACATCCGGCGCGTCGCCGACAGCCTGTCGCCGCGTTGCGCGCTGATTCCCTGGCTGGCCGAAGCCCCGGTCGGCAGCGCCGGCCTGCGCCAGTTGGATGTCTGACGACCGCCCCTGCCTGACCCGCGCCTGGCGCGAGACGCGCGGCGAGCTGCACGGCTGGCTGCGCCACCGGCTCGACGGCGACACCGAGGCCGACGATCTGCTGCAGGAAGTCTTCCTGCGCGCGCTGCGTCAGGGCGACGCCTTCTGCTCCCTCGACAACCCGCGCGCCTGGCTCTTCCAGGTCGCCCGCAACGCGCTGACCGACCGCCTGCGCGCCCGGCGGCCGCTTGGCGAACTGGGCGACGACCTGGCCGCCGCCGAAAGCGAGACGCCGGCACCGGTCGATCTGCTCAGCCAGTGCCTGCCGCGCGCCCTCGGCGAGCTGGCCGCGGCCGACCGACTGGCGATCGAGTTGTGCGACATCGGCGGCCTGCCGCAGCAGGCGCTGGCCGAGCGGCTCGGTATTTCACTCTCCGGCGCCAAGTCGCGCCTGCAACGGGCGCGCCAGCGGCTGCGTGCCCGACTGGTCGAGGGCTGCCAGGTCTGTTTCGACGAGGACGGCCAGGTCGCCGGCTTCGTCCCGCGGCCACCGCTTGAATAAAACCAGCCGAAGCTGCGTCTTTTTTCCGGGATAACCGTCTACACGGTTGACCACGCCGTTCCGGAAAACATCATGACCCTCCTGCGACAACCTTCCACCACCGCCGGCTGGCTGAGCCTGATCGCCGTCGGCAGCGCCCTCTGGCTGGCGCTCTACCAGAACCTGAGCCCATTGGCCGAAAGCCTGATCGGCGGCTTCGGCCTCGACCGCAGGACGCCTTTCGGCGAGGCGCTGCATTTCTTCTTCTACGACACGCCCAAGGTGCTCCTGCTGCTCACCGGCATCGTCTTCCTGATGGGCGTGGTACAGACCTTCTTCGCGCCGGAACGCACGCGCGCCCTGCTTTCCGGCCGCCGCCAGGGGGTCGGCAACATGCTCGCGGCCCTGCTCGGCATTGTCACTCCCTTCTGTTCCTGCTCGGCGGTGCCGCTGTTCATCGGTTTCCTGTCAGCCGGCGTGCCGCTCGGCGTGACCTTTTCCTTCCTGATCTCGGCGCCGATGGTCAATGAAGTGGCGCTGGCGCTGCTCTTCGGCCTCTTTGGCTGGCAGGTCGCGGCGCTCTACCTGGGACTCGGCCTGCTGGTCGCCATCGTCGCCGGGCTGGTCATCGGCCACCTGAAGATGGAACGCCACCTGGAAGACTGGGTGCAGCAGATCCAGCGCGGCGAAGCCACCTGGAACGACGACGGGTCGAACGGCTGGCCGGCGCGCTTTGCCGCCGGCCGGCGCCATGTGCGCGAGATCGTCGCCAAGGTCTGGCCCTACATCCTCGCCGGCATTGCGCTCGGCGCAGGCATCCACGGCTACGTGCCGGAAGATTTCATGGCTTCGTTCATGGGCAAGGATGCCTGGTGGGCGGTGCCGGCCGCCGTCGTGCTCGGCGTGCCGATGTATACCAACGCCGCCGGCATCATCCCGATCGTCGAGGCACTGATCGGCAAGGGCGCCGCGCTCGGCACCGTGCTCGCCTTCATGATGAGCGTCATCGCACTCTCGGCGCCGGAGATGATCATCCTGCGCAAGGCGCTCAAACCCACCCTCATCGCCACCTTCGCTGGCGTCGTCGCCACCGGCATCCTGCTCGTCGGCTACGTGTTCAACCTCGTCCTCTAGGGAGAAAAAGCATGAAAGACATCAAGGTGCTCGGCACCGGCTGCGCCAACTGCCGCAACACGGTCAAACTGATCGAGGAAGTCGCCGCCGAAAAAGGCGTCGCCATTACCCTGAGCAAGGTCGAAGATTTGCCGGAGATCATGAAATACGGGGTGATGTCGACACCGGGAGTGGTCGTCGATGGCAAGGTGGTACACGCTGGCGGCATCCCGGATCGGGCCAAGATCAGTAGCTGGTTGTAAACGAATAAAACCCCAACGGAGGAGGAAGAGACAATGAAGAAGATATTGCTGGCGCTGACTGGCGCCTTGATGCTGTTCGCCCAGACGCTTCGTGCCGAGGCCGTATTCACGGTCGACGCCCTGGGCAACGGCGTTTTCGCGTTGATCGGCCAGACCGGCGGCCGCCTGTACGAAAACCACGGCCTGAACGCCAATTACGGCGTGATCGACACAGCGGCGGGGACGATCCTGATCGATGCCGGGGCCTCGGCCGTCGCCGCCAGGGTCCTTGAAATGGAGGCCAGAAAACTGACCGGCAAGCCGGTCAAATGGGTGATCAATACCGGTGCCCAGGACCATCGCTGGCTGGGTAACGCTTACTTCGCCGCCCAGGGCGCACAGATCATCGCCTTGCAACGCACGGCGACGACGCAAACCCGTCTCGGCAAGGGACAGATCGAAGCGCTGGGCCGCGACCTGAAGGAACAGATGGAGGGCACCGCCCCCGCGCCCGCCGCCCAGCCGCTGGCCGGCGATACCCAGACCTTGACGCTGGGCGGCCGGACGCTGGAGCTGCGTTACTTCGGCCATGCCCACTTTGCCGGCGATGCCGTGGTCTGGCTGCCGCAGGAGAAGATCCTGTTCTCCGGCGATCACATCTACGTCGACCGCCTGCTCGGCATCCTGCCTGAAAGCAACGCCGAAACCTGGCTCAAGGCTTTCAGACAAGCCATTGCCCTGCAACCGCAACGCATCGTTCCCGGTCACGGCCGGGTCTGCGACGTGGCGCAGGCGCAACGCGAAACCGGCGACTACCTGGCTTTCCTGGTCGACGGTGGCCGGAAGCTGGCCGAGGAAATGGCCGGCGTCGACGCTGCCGTCGCCGCGCTGCAGGATGCCCCGGCCTTCGCCGGCCTGAAGAACTTCGCCGATCTGCACCGGGGCAACGTCAATCGCGCCTACCTGCGCTTCGAGGCCGGCCAGTAAGCAGGCCGGCCAGCCCCGGAGTTCACTTCTTCGCCGGCCGCCCGGTCTTGATCCGCTCGATGCGCCCCATCACCGCCTGCAGTTCGGCGTCGTTGAGGGCAGCCAGAACGGCGATGCCGGCGCGCAGCAGTTCGCTCTTCTTGGCTTCGCTGCCCAAGCTTGCCATCCGCTTCTTGAGTACGGCGATCTGCGCGTATTCGGTTTCCGGCATCGCGTAGCTGTCGCGTACCAGCCGCGGCTTCTTCAGCTTGGCCGGCTTTTCGACTTTCTCGACCTTTTCCGCCTTGGTCTTGGCGGTGGCCTTGGCCGGCTTTGCCGCCTTCGGGGCCTGAGGCGGGTCGTAGCTGATGGCTTCGGCCTTTTCCAGCGCTTCGGCAAGCGCCTGCTGGTGTTTGGCGACGGTCTGTTCGACCGACGGTGTCTTGCGCGGCGCACGGGCCCTGGCCGGTGCCTTGGCCGGTGCCGACGCGGGTGCTGCGGCGGTGCCTACGGCTTCGGCAGGCTGGACGACGGGGGACGGGGAAGGATTTTCTTTGGTAGTCACTGCGGGTTCTCCCTAAAAACGGTATATCCAGTTTAGAGGATTTCAAACTGTCACGTGGTTAAACTTTTTTGACAGTAGAATCGCGGCAAACCATCCCAGGAGCCCCCCCATGACCCAGGACGAACTCAAGCAGGCGGTCGCCCAGGCCGCTGCCGATCATGTTGCGGAAAGCACGCCGGTCGGCGCCATCATCGGCGTTGGCACCGGCTCGACGGCCAATTTCTTCATCGATGCGCTGGCTGCGCTGAAGGACCGCATCGGCGGTGCCGTCGCCAGTTCCGAGGCAACCCGCCAGCGCCTTGCCGGCCACGGCATCCCGGTGCTCGACCTCAACGAGGTCAGCCGGATTCCCGTCTATGTCGACGGCGCCGACGAAATCGACGATGGCCTCAACATGATCAAGGGCGGCGGCGGCGCACTCACCCGCGAAAAGATCGTTGCCGCCGTCGCCGACTGCTTCGTCTGCATCGCCGACGCCTCGAAGCTGGTCGACACGCTGGGCAAATTCCCGCTGCCGGTGGAAGTCATCCCGATGGCCCGCGCCCATGTCATCCGCGAACTCGAGAAACTCGGCGGCCTGCCGCAACTGCGCGAGGGCTTCGTCACCGACAACGGCAACCAGATCGTCGACGTCCGCGGCCTCCTGATCCACGATCCGAAAGGCCTGGAAGCGAAGATCAACCAGATTGTCGGCGTCGTCACCAACGGCCTGTTCGCGATGCGCCCGGCCGATCTGCTGCTGCTCGGCACCAGCGAGGGCGTGCGCCGCATCGGCTGAGTCATCGGCCTGTCACATCGGGGCGCCAGACTGCCGGCATTCGACAGCCGGGAGCGCCCCATGTTCTTGTCCGCCCAGGAAATCGCCGCCAGCCGCGAGCAGGCGCTCGGCAACCTGCTTGCCCTCTCCTCGCACTACCTGGCCACCAGCCAGCGCGCCTGCCAGATCGCCACCGGCGCCGGCCGGGAGGGCATCGAACACGCCAGCCGCCGCTGGAGTCAGCTCGCCCACGGCCAGCTCGACGCGCTGATCCAGTTCCCCGCCACGCTCTGGCTCGACGCCCTGCCGCGCGTCGGCGAACTGCTCGACCAGTCGCTGCAACTTCTCGGCGAGGCCCACAAGGCCTGGCTGCAAGGTAGCGAGGCGCAGGTCCGCATCGTCGACGGCATCGTCTTCGCCTACCTGCGGCGCGCCGGCCGCAGCAGCCCATGGGAAACCGTGATCGTCCTCGACGCGCTGCGCAACACGCTGAACGGGGCGGAGCAGACCCTGCACGAAATCAATGCGGCGGCCATCGAGCAGGTGGACCGGGTTGGCGAGGAAATGCAGCAGGTCGTCACCCCGAGCGCCAACCGCCGCGTACGCGCCAGGAACAAGCCGGAAGCTTGATGCAGCGAGCTGCCGACGACGCGCGCCCTTAACGCTTGAGCAGGCGGTCTTCGGCCGCCGCCACGGCGCCTGGCGTACCGAGCACGACGACGACGTCGCCTTCGTCGAGCCGGGTCTCCGGCGCCGGTTCGAGAGCGCGGATACCGCGCCGACGGATAGCGCTGACCTCGCAGCCGAGCAGTTCCAGGCCGAGTTCGCCGAGCGTCTGACCGATCGCCGCGGCGCCAGGCGTCAACCAGATCGAATGCAGACGCGACTGGCTGTTGTCGTCATCGTCCCGATCGGTGAAGCCCCGATAGAAGCCGCGCAGCAGCCGATAGCGCTGGCCACGCACCTGGCGGATGCGCTTCAATACGCGGTTGATCGGCACGCCGACCAGGACCAGCGCGTGCGAAGCAAGCATCAGGCTGGCCTCCAGCGTTTCCGGGACGACTTCGGCGGCGCCGGCGCTGGCCAGCCGGTTCATGTCCTTCTCGTCGGCGGTACGGACCACGACCGGCAGGTCGGGGCGCATTTCCTGGACGTGATGCAGGACCTTTTCGGCCAGCTGGGTGTCGCTCATCGTCACGATGACGACGCTGGCGCGCATCAGGCCGGCCGCCATCAACGCCTCCTTGCGCCCGGCATCGCCGAAGACGACGCTTTCGCCGCCGCCCGCCGCCTCGCGCACGCGGTCCGGATCGAGGTCGAGGGCGATGCTCTGTATCCCTTCCTGGGCCAGGAAGCGCGCCAGGTACTGGCCGTTGCGCCCGAAGCCGCAGAGGATCGCGTGCTTCTCCGAGGTCATCGACTGGGCGGCAATCTGCGTCACCTGCATCGAGCGCAGCAACCATTCGCTGGCGACGAAGCGCATCACCAAACGCTCGCTGTACTGGACGATGAAGGGGGCGATCAGCATCGACAGCACCAGCGCGGTCAGCACCACCTGCTCGATCCCCTTGGGCAGGTGGGTGATGACGCCGAGCAGCACGAAGCCGAATTCGCCGCCGGCGCACAGCCACAATCCCGAGCGGATGGCGTTGCCGGAGGAGGCGCCGAGCTTCCACGACAGGAGGCCGACGATCAGCGCCTTGATCACCAGCAGCAGGACCAGCACCAGCATCACCTGCCACCACAGGCCGACCAGGATATGGAGGTCGAGCTTGACGCCGATGGTGACGAAGAAAAGCCCCATCAGCACGTCGCGGAAGGGTTTGATGTCCTCTTCCACCTGCATGCGGAACTCGGTTTCGGCGATCAGCATGCCGGCGACGAAGGCGCCCAGCGCCAGCGACAGGCCGGCGTGCTCGGTGATCGTCGCCAGGCCGAGGGTGATGAGCAGCACGTTGAGGACGAACACCTCGGCCGACTTGGCGCGGGCGACGAAATGGAACCACTTGCGCATCAGCTTCTGGCCGAACACCAGGATCAGCGCCAGCACCGCCGCCGCCTTGAGCATTGCGACGCCCATCAGCATCGCCAGTTTTTCCGGCGATTCGGTCAGCGACGGCAGCAGGACCAGCAGCGGCACCACGGCCAGGTCCTGGAACAACAGCACGCCGACGATCTGCCGGCCATGCACGGAATCGAGCTGCATGCGTTCGGCCAGCAGTTTGCTCAGCACCGCCGTGGACGACATGGCGAACACCGCGCCCAGCGCGATCCCCAGTTGCCAGCCGATGCCCAGCGCCATCACCAGCAGCAGCACGACCAGCATGGTCAACAGCACCTGCAGCAAGCCCAGCCCGAAGACGATGCGTTTCATCGCGTAAAGCTTCGGCAGGGAGAATTCGAGGCCGATTGAGAACATCAGGAAGACGACGCCGAATTCGGCGATGTATTCGGCGCGATGGATGTCCGACATCAGGTTGAACGCGTGCGGCCCGATCATGCTGCCGACCGCCAGGTAGCCAAGCACCGGCGGCAAGTTGAAACGACGGAAGATAACCACGGCGAGAACCGAGGCTCCGAGCAGCAGCAGGACGAGGGAAAGGGCGCTCAAATCGGGCTTGATGAAGTCAGGTATACTCCGGCCATCATAACCGCAGCCCGCCCATGAACCCAAATCCGTCGCCCGCCTGTTTTTCGCCGGAACGCGCCCTGCTGCTGGGCCGGCAGACGCTCGCCATCGAGGCGGCGGCAGTCGCGGCGCTGCAGGCGCGGATCGACGACAGCTTCGCCGCCGCCGTCCGCCTCATCCTCGACAGCTGCGGCCGGCTGATCGTCAGCGGCATGGGCAAGTCCGGCCACATCGCGCGCAAGATCGCCGCCACCATGGCCAGCACCGGCACCCCGGCCTACTTCGTTCATCCGGCCGAGGCCAGTCACGGCGACCTCGGCATGATCACCCGCCACGACATCCTGCTGGCGCTGTCCAACTCCGGCGAATCGGAAGAGTTGCTGCGCATTCTGCCAGCCCTCAAGCGGCAGGGCGCGCGGGTCGTCGCGATGACCGGCAACCCGACCTCGACGCTGGCCCGCGAAGCCGACGTCCACCTCGACGCCGGGGTCGCCCAGGAAGCCTGCCCACTCAACCTGGCGCCAACCGCCTCGACCACCGCCGCGCTGGCCCTCGGCGACGCACTGGCGGTCGCCCTGCTCGACGCCCGCGGCTTCGGCCCGGAGGATTTCGCCCGCTCGCACCCCGGCGGATCGCTCGGCCGCCGCCTGCTGACCCACGTCCGCGACGTCATGCGCCAGCGCGACCGAGTGCCGGCGGTAGCGCCGACAACGCCGATCAGCGAGGCCATCGTCGCCATGTCCCACGGCGGCCTCGGTCTGGTTGCCGTGGTCGATGACACCGACCGGCCGGTCGGCATCTTCACCGACGGCGACCTGCGGCGCGCCTTCGAGAAACGCATCGACCTCCAGGACGCCAGCATCGTCGCCGCGATGACTGCCACCCCGCGCACCATCGGCGCCGATCGCCTGGCCGTCGAAGCCGTCGAAATGATGGAGCGCCTGCGCATCAATGCCCTGCTCGTCTGCGACGAGGACGGCAAGCTGCAGGGCGCGCTCAACATGCACGACCTGTTCACCGCCAAGGTCATCTGATGAGCGCCATCACACTCCTGCCATGAAGAACTGGTCCGGCCAACTCTTCCCGATCACCCTGCTGGCGCTGCTGGCGGGGCTCAGTTTCTGGCTGCAGGCGATCCTCACCACCGACGAAGTGCGTCCGGGAAAGCGCCTGGCGACCCATGAAGCCGATGCCATCGTCGAAAATTTCGAAGTCCGCCGCCTCGACGAGCAAGGCAAACTGCAATACCGGCTGAGCGCTCCACAACTGCGTCACTTCCCCGAGGATGACAGCTCACTGATCACTTCGCCGCGTCTGCTCGCCTATCGCGACGACGCGCCCCCGCTCATCCTGACTGCCGGCCAAGCGAAGGTCACGGCTCGCGGCGAAACGATCACCCTCGACGACAGCGTGGAAATCACCCGCGCCGCCACCGAAAAACGCCCTGAACTCAATGCCCGGACCTCGACGCTGACCGTCGAGCCGGAAACCGGCAAAGCCCATACCGACCAGGCCATGACCATTACCCTGGGCGCCTCCGAAATCAGTGGCGTCGGCGCCCGCATCGACAACAAGGCCTCGACCTTCGAACTGCGCTCGCAGGTTCGCGGTCGCTACCTTTCCGCCAGAGCCAAGCCATGATCCTTCGCCCCGCCCTGCTCGCCGCCATCATTCTTGGCTGCCCCCCCGCCTTCGCCGAAAAGGCCGACCGCGACAAGCCGATGCTGCTCGAAGCCAACCGCATCTCGATCGACGACGCCAAGAAGCAGCAGATCCTCGAAGGCGATGTCGTCATCAGCAAGGGCACGCTGATGATCAAGGCGGCACGCATCATCGTCAGCGAGGACCGCTATGGCTTCCAGAAGGGCATCGCTTTCGCCCCGCCGGGCGGCAAGGCGAGCTTCCGCCAGAAACGCGACGGGCGCGAAGATTACGTCGAAGGCGAAGCCGAGCGCATCGAATACGACAGCAACAGCGAGATCGCCGAACTTTTCCACCGCGCCCACATCCGCGCCGGCGAGGACGAGGTCCGCGGCGACTACATCTGGTACGACGCGGTCAGCGAGAAGTTCCTCGCCAGCGCTGGCGAGGCGAGCGACCCGAAGGGCGCCACACCGCGCGTGCGGGCGGTGATCCAGCCGCGCAGCAAGGGCAGCGAACCGAGCCGTCCGAGTACCCGTGGCGACAATCTGCAACTGCGCAGCGCCGGCGACATCGACCCGAAAGACCCTCGATAAAATACCATTAGCATCAATCACATGGCTGATTCGAAAGGATTTATCCTGTTTGTGCAGTGCACAAAATAGTTGTTGACAAGTCAACACGCTCGTCTATAATCAAAGACATGGTGCGGTGCAGCAACGCAAAGCGAAACGGCACTGCCAAGGCCACCCCTGTTCTGCCAGACTTTTCTTTCCGGAGACCCCCATGTTCAAGACGCCCGAGCAATTCGCCGCTGCCAACAAAGCCACCGTCGATTCCCTGCTGTCCCTCGCCAACACCGCGCTCGCCTCCGCCGAACGCATCGCCGCCCTGAACCTGAACACCGCCCGCTCGCTGATGGAAGATTCCGTCTCCGGCGCGAAGGCGCTGATGGGCGCCAAGGACGTCCAGGAAGCCCTGTCGATCCAGGCCTCGCTGGCCCAGCCGAACGTCGAGAAGGCCGTTGCCTACTCGCGCAGCGTCTATGAAATCTCGGCCCAGACCCAGGAAGAACTGTCGAAGATGGTCGAAGCCCAGTTCTCCGACTTCCAGAAGACCGTCTCCGGTCTGCTCGATCAAGCCGCCAAGTCCGCCCCGGCCGGCTCCGACGTTGCCGTCGCTGCCGTCAAGAGCGCCATCGCCGCCGCCAACTCGGCTTTCGACAACATGAACAAGGCCGCCAAGCAGGTTGCCGAGATTGCCGAAGCCAACGTTGCCGCCGCCACCAACGCCACGGTCAAGGCGGTCAGCGCCACCGCCGCCCCCAAGAAGAAGTAAGTTGTTGCATCCAGGCCTCTGCCTCCGGGCGGAGGCTTTGTTTCATCCCAACCACCTATAAAACGCACGCTGGAGATAACGATGAGCAACCCGAACCTTGAGCAACTGACCGCAGCACAGAAAGCCAACGCCGAAGTGATGACCGCCCTCATGCGCACCGCCTTCAACGGCCTCGAGCGCCTGACCGCGCTGAACATGGCGGCGACCCGCGAGTTCTTCAACACGACGGTTGCCAGCACCCAGCAACTGCTCGCCGCCAAGGACGCCAACGCCGTCGCCAAGCTGGGCAGCGAACTGACCCAGCCGAGCACCGAGAAGCTGATGGACTATTCCCGCAGCCTCTATGACCTGGTCACCGAAATGCAGAAGGAAGTCACCTCGGTGATGGAAGCGCAGTACAGCAACTTCCAGCAGACCGCTGCCAGCGCGGTGGAAAAGGCCAAGACGGCGACGCCGGTCGGCGGCGACGTGTTCGCGGCGACCATGCAGACCATGCTCGACGCCTCGACCAAGGCCTTCGGCCAGATGAACTCGATGGCCAAGCAGCTGTCCGACATCGCCGAAGCCAACATGCAGGCCGCCACCAAGGCAGCAGCGCCGGCCAAGACCAGCGCCACCGCCGCCGCCCGCAAGAGCGCCACCAAATAAAACAGGCGCCACCCAACCCCAACCCCGAAAACCCGCGCCAGTCGCGGGTTTTTTATTGCCTGGAAATCAGTCCTGGCGGATGTCCTGCCAGTCGGCGGTGGTAATCGCGGCAAGCTCTGCCGGCGTCAGCGGAAACACCGAATACGGCGTGCCGCCGGCTGCCCAGACGCGCGTAAAGCGCAGCAGGTCGCGATCGAGCAACAGGCGCAGTGGTTGCGCGTGACCGAGCGGAGCGACGCCGCCGATGGCGTAGCCGGTTGCCGCACGGACGAAATCGGCATCGGCGCGGCCGAGCTTCTCGCCAACCAGCGCCGCCACCTTGCGCTCGCAGACGCGGTTGTCGCCGCTGGCGACGACCAGCACCGCCTGCCCGCTTTCCTTGCCGCGAAAGACGATGGACTTGGCGATCTCGGCCACCGAACAGCCGATCGCCGCCGCCGCTTCGGCGCTGGTCCGGGTCGGCTGCTCGAATTCGACGACACTGCCGACCAGCCCGGCGGCGACGAGCAATTGCTGGGTGCGCTGGGCGGTGGGATGTTCAGCCGGCTTCATGCGTCCTCCCGCCAGCGCCAGGTGATGCCGCGCTTTTCGATCTCGATGCGGATTTCCTCCATCGCCCGCTCGACCAGCGCCGGCGCGCCTTCGACGCCCAGCTCCAGGTGCCGGCGCTCCTGGCCGACCAGCGAGGGCAGCGAGAACAGGCGCAGGCTCGGGTAGGCGGCGACGATGCGCTCCATCAGGTCGAGCAGCGCGCTCTCGTAGGCGTTCGGCCCGGTCAGCAGGAAGGCTTTCTCGACCTTGTCGCCGACCGCCCTGAATTGGTCCCGGTAGAAGCTGTCGAGCGCCCACTCGATCATCGGATGCGCCATCTGCGGGAAGCCGGGCACGAAATAGTGCTCGTTGGCCATGAAACCCGGGATGCGGTTGAACGGGTTGGGCACGATGCGCACGCCGCGCGGGAAGGTGACCAGCAGCTTGCGCTGCTCGGTGATTTCCTCGTTGGCGAAGCGTACCTTCAGCTCCTCGAAACCTTCCGGGTGCAGTTCAAGATCGACGCCGAGCGCCGCCGCCACCGCCTGCCGGGTGTGGTCGTCGGGCGTGTTGCCGATACCACCGCAGGAAAAGACGACGTCACCGGCAGCCATCGTGCGCTTGAAGGTGTCGGTCAGGCGCTGCCGGTCGTCGCCCAGATATTCGACCCAGGACAGTTGCAGGCCGCGCGCGCCGAGCAGCTCGGCGATCTTCGCGAAGTGCTTGTCCTGGCGTTTGCCGGACAGGATTTCGTCGCCGATGATGACGGCGCCGAAGGTTCGACTCATGCTTGTTCTCCCTGAATGCTGACGATGGCGCCACCGCGCGAGCGGCGCAGGGCTTCCAGCCCGTAATGAACGAATGATAGCGCAGCCAGCGCCGGCACCAGGAGGCCGAGCACCGGCACGTGGGCGAGCACCGCCATGAGCAGGCCGAGCAGGAACAGCGGCAGCTTGTGCTGCGCCCGCAGGCTGGCCCATTCGGCGTCGCTCGCGTGCAGCGACAGCGCGTCGTAGGCGAAGGTGCGCCGGTTGAGCCAGGCCATCAGCAGCAACGGAACGAGCAGTGAGAAGCCGGGAATCAGCCACAGCGGGATGGTCACCAGCCAGGCGACGACGAAGATCAGCGCCGCCCCCAGGCTGTTGACCGTGGCGGCGACGAAGCTGTCGCGCCCCATCGCGGCCAGGTCGCGGTACTCGGTTTCCGACAGATGCTTGAGCAACAGCGGCATGATGACGATCGCCGCGAGCAGCGAGGCACACAGGTAGGCGACGGCAAAGATCGCCAGCCAGCCGCCCAGCCAGGCCAGGAAGGTGGCCAGCCAGACCAGCCCCCAGGCGGCGAGCCAGGTCATCGGCGGCAGTACGAGCAGTTGCTCGGCCAGCCAGCCCAGCCCCCACAGCGCCAGCGCCACCGAGAGCAGCATGGCGGCCAATGCCGGCAACAACAGGTACAACCAGACCCGACCGGCACGCAGGTCGGCCAACGAGCGGCCCAAGGCCAGAACCACGAGTTCCATCACGGCACCTTCCGGAAAGCGAACGCAGGCGTCATTTTAAAGTTTTTGCCGCCCTCGCCGTAGAACTGCCATTGCCTCTGTTTTCCCGTCCCGATGAACCTGCCGTCCTTGTCCGCCAGCCAAACGATCGCCTTGTCTTCGACCAGGACCCGCGATGTCTGGGCAGAACGCCAGGAAGAGCGATGGCAGAACATGCAGGAAGGCCTGCGCCGCCTGCGCGCCATGCCCAGCCCAAAGGACACCGCGAAGGCGCACGCCGCATCCCGGGTCGAGCAATTGAAGGAGAGAATCAAGCAGTTGCGGGCGATGTTGATCGGCCTGCCACCGGAACAGGCCAAGGCCATTCTTCGCCAGATTTCGACGATCGCCAAGGAACTTGCCGGCATGGCCAAGGTGGCGGGCGGCGACAGCGGCGGCGCTGCTGCCGGGACGACTGGCGCCGCCATCGCCAGTTCGCCTCCCTCGTCCGAATCGGCGACGGTCGAAGAAAGCCCGGAGCGTGCGCCGGCTGCCTCGGCGGCAAGCGAGCCGGCGGCGAATGATGCCGGCGACGACAAGTCCTTGCGCGACAAACTGGAGGAAGTGGCCAAGCAGTTGAAGGCACTGCTCGAACAGGCCAAGGCCCGGATGCGCAAGGCCCACCAGCGGGAAGATGACGAGTTCAGAGCGGCGGAAAATGCGCTGCACCAGGTCGATGCCGCGCTCAGAGGCGGCGGCGACCTCTATGGCGGACTCGGTGCCGCCGCCGGGATGGCGCCGACGCTGACGCTGAGCAGCATCGCCGGCAGCATCAGCGTCATGGCCTGACTCAGCGAGCCATCCCTTCCCATTGCTTCTGCAGCCGCTTGACCGAGACCGGCACCGGCGTGCGCAGTTCCTGCGCGTACAGCCCGACGCGCAGTTCTTCAAGCAGCCAGCGGAATTGCTCGATTTGCGGGTCGACCGTACCCATCTTCGCCAGCTGGATCGCGCGGCGCTCGTAGTTGGTCCATAGCGGCGCGTACTCGGCCATCAATTGCGCGTCGCGGGCGGGGTTGGCCTTGAGCTTGTCGAGCCGCACGCCGACCGCCTTCAGGTAGCGCGGGTAGTGCTGCAGACGCTCGAAGGGCGTGTCGACGACGAAGTTCTTGCCGATCAGCCGCTTCAACTGCGCCTCGATGTCGGCGACGGCCGCCGCGTGCGCCTTGAACGCCGGCAATTTCTTGACCGCCGCCTGCCATTCGCTGAGCACGGTGCCGACCAGGCGGCAGACTTCCTGCATGATCAGCCCGAGCCGCGCCTTGGCCTCGGCACAACGTGCCTTGAAGGCGTCCGGTGTGGTCGGCAGCGGTTCGGTCAGGCAGGCACGCTCGAAGGTCAGTTCGACGAGCTGCCGCTTCAGGTCGTCGCTGCTGCCCAGCGCCATGAACTGCATCGCCATCTGGGTCAGGCCGGGGACGTTCTTGTCGAAGTACTTCACCTGCTCCCTGAACTGCAGCATGAACAGGCGCGACAGGCCCTTGCGGTGCGCGTCGGCAGCTTCCTCGGCGGAGTCGAAAACCTTCAGGCTGACTGTCTCGCCGTCGTCGATCAGCGCCGGATAGCCGATCACGGTTTGTTTCCCGACCGGCACTTCCATCAGTTCCGGCAGTTCGCCGAAGGTCCAGTCGGTCAGTTGGGTGTATTCGGAAGGCGTTTCGTGCAGGTCGGCGAATTCCTCCTTGGCTTCCCTGCCCCATTCGCCGCGCAGCGCGACCAGGCTGCGGTTCATGTCGAGTTGCCGGCCGTGCTCGTCAATCAGCTTGTAGTTCATCGAGAAGTGCGGCGGCAGCGCGTCGGGGCGGAAGGCGTCGGGCGTCACCGCCCAGCCGCGCGCGTTCAGCCCGCGCGCTTCGAGGATGAATTCGATCAGCGGATTGATGATGCCCTGGTTGAGCTTGCGGTCGTTGCCTTCGACAGCGGCGAGGAACTCCTCGACGAATTCCGGCACCGGCACCAGCTTGGCGCGGATTTTCTGCGGCAGCGTCTTGATCAACTGCACCAGTTTTTCCTTGATCAAGCCCGGCACCAGCCATTCCATGCGCGCCGCCGGAATCTGGTTCAACTGCGCCAATGGCAGCGTCAGCGTCACGCCGTCCCTCGGCGAGCCCGGCTCGAAGTGATAAGTGAGCGCATACTCCACACCACCGGCCTTGAGCCTGTGCGGGAAGGCCTCGGTGGTGACGCCGGCCGCCGAGTGGCGCATCAGGTCGTCCTTGGCCAGGAACAGCAGCTTCGGGTTGTCCTGCTCGGCGCTCTTGCGCCAGTGGTCGAAGGTGGCGCCGTTGTGGATGTCTTCCGGAATCAGGTGGTCGTAGAAGGCGAAGATCAGTTCGTCATCGACCAGCACGTCCTGGCGGCGCTGCTTGTGCTCGATCTTCTCGATCTCGCGGATCTGCTTCTGGTTGTGCTGGAAGAAGGGCCAGCGCTTGGCAAACGACTCCTCGATCTCCTCGGCAACCAGCCCCTGACGGATGAAGATCTCGCGCGCCTCGGCCGGCGCCAGCGGGCCGTAATGGATGCGTCGCTTGGGGTTGATGACGATTCCGTAGAGCGTCGTGCGTTCCCAGCCGGCAACCTGCATCGCCTTCTTTTCCCAGTGCGGATCGAAGTACTGGCGCTTGATCAGGTGAGCGCCCACTTTCTCGATCCAGGAGTCCTCGATGCGCGCCACGCAACGCCCGAACAGGCGCGTCGTCTCGGTGATCTCGGCCGCCATGATCCACTTGCCGGCCTTCTTCTGCAGCGGCGACGACGGGTGAATCAGGAAGCGGATGCCGCGCGCGCCGAGGTAGTAACCGGACTCGTCCGACTTGCAGCCGATATTGCCCAACAGGCCGGAAAGCAGCGCCATGTGGATGGCGTCGTAGGTGCCGGGAATCTCGTTTTCCTTCCAGCCGAGTTCAGTCACCATCGCGTGCAACTGGCCGTGCACCTCGCGCCATTCGCGCAGGCGCAGGTAGGAGAGGAAATGCGCGTGGCAGGTATCGACCAGCGACTTGTTCGATTTCTTGTGCTCGACGGCGTTCTGGAACCACTGCCAGAGTTTGACCCAACTCAGGAATTCCGACTTCTCGTCGGCAAACAGCTTGTGCTTCTCATCCGCCGCCTGCTGCCGCTCCTGCGGCCGTTCGCGCGGATCCTGCGTGGACAGCCCGGCGGCGATGACCAGCACTTCCTTCAGGCAGCCGAGGTCACGCGCGGCGACCAGCATGCGACCGATGCGCGGATCGAGCGGCAGTTTCGCCAGCGCCTCGCCGACCTTGGTCAGGCGGTTGTCGTCGTCAAGCGCGCCGAGTTCCTGCAACAGCGCATAGCCGTCGCTGATCGCCTTGGCCGGCGGCGGCTCGATGAAGGGGAAGCTCTCGACGTCGGTCAGGCGCAGCGACTTCATGCGCAGGATGACGCCGGCCAACGAGGAACGCAGGATTTCCGGATCGGTGAACGGCGGCCGGGCGTTGAAATCGGCCTCGTCGTAGAGGCGGATGCACACACCCGCCGCCACCCGGCCGCAGCGGCCGGCGCGCTGCCGCGCCGCCGCCTGCGAAATCTTCTCGACCTGCAACTGCTCGACCTTGTTGCGGTACGAGTAGCGCTTGACCCGCGCCAGCCCGGTGTCGATGACGTAGCGGATGCCCGGCACGGTGAGCGAGGTTTCGGCGACGTTGGTGGCCAGCACGATGCGCCGCTGGCCGCCCGAGGGCTTGAAGATGCGGTCCTGCTCGCCGGCCGAAAGGCGCGAGAACAGCGGCAGGATTTCCGGCGCATGCGCGCTGCTCAGGCCGGGTCTAGCCAAGGCATGCTTGCGCAGTGCCTCCGCCGCCTCGCGGATTTCGCGCTCGCCGGGCAGAAAGACGAGGATGTCGCCGGAACCCAGCCGGGCCAGTTCGTCGGCGGCATCGACGATGGCGTCGTAGAGGTCGCGCTCGTCGTCCTTCTTGTCGATGTCCTCGACCGGACGATGGCGCACTTCGACCGGGTACAGGCGGCCGGACACCTCGATCACCGGCGCCCCGTTGAAATGCTGCGAGAAGCGCTCGGCGTCGATGGTCGCCGAGGTAATGATCACCTTGAGATCAGGCCGGCGCGGCAGCAACTGCTTCAGGTAGCCGAGCAGGAAATCGATGTTCAGGCTGCGCTCGTGCGCCTCGTCGATGATGATCGCCTCGTAGGCGTTCAGGTAAGGATCACTTTGCGACTCGGCGAGCAGGATGCCGTCGGTCATCAGCTTGACCCAGCTCTCCGGCGTCGACTTGTCGTGGAAGCGGATTTTCACGCCGACGCCGGCGCCGACCTGCGTCTTCAGTTCCTGCGCCAACCGCGTCGCCACCGACCGCGCGGCCAGCCGGCGCGGCTGCGTGTGGCCGATCAGGCCACGGGCACCGATGCCGAGGTCGAGACAGATCTTCGGCAACTGCGTCGTCTTGCCTGAACCGGTCTCGCCGCAGACGATGACCACTTGGTGCCTGGCGATCAGTTCGGCGATTTCGTCGCGCCGCTCGTTGACCGGCAGGTCGGGCTGGAATTCCGGTTGCGGCAGCTTGCCGCGCCGTTCGCCAACGGCGGCCTGTGACGTGGCGAGCAACTTCTCCAGATCAGCCTGCAGTTTTTGCCGCTTGTCGCCAGTCGACCGTGGCAGTTCGCGCTGCAGCGCGCGCAGGCGACGGGCATCGGCAGTCAGGGTGGACAGGGAAACGTCGTCGCGCGACGCGGGCTTGCGGAAGTTGGCAGACATGGGGGCGAATTATATTCGCCCGACGAGGCGGACAGACTGGCGCAATCCCACTCCTCCGCCGGAAAGATGGTCAGCTAAGCAAGATCACGTATCGACAGGTCCGCCAGGAAGGCATACCCTGAGCATCAGAAAATCCAAAGCTGAAAAAATCAGCAAACGCTTGGAGGCAAAAATCGTGAATCTATTCAGTTTCGCCAGCATGAAGGGGCGTCTGACCCTGTCCGTCCTGGTCGCCCTGCTTGGCCTGATCCTGCTCGGCACCTTCCAGATTCTGCACCTGCGCGCACAACTGCTCGAGGACCGCAAGGCGACGCTGAACGCCGCCATCCACATCGCCACGAGCACGATCAAGGCTTTTCAGGAACAGGAAGCGAAAGGCGAACTCAGCCGCGAGCAGGCGCAGAAGCACGCGACCGACGCGCTGCGCGGCATGCGCTACCTCGGACCGGAGTACTTTTACGTTTACGACAGCAAGGGCATGAACGTCATGCATCCGGTCCGTCCGGAATACGTCGGCAAGAGTCACTGGGACCGCCAGGACAAGCAAGGCAACTACACTGTCCGCGATCTGGTCAAGACCGCGCTCGACAAGACCGGCTTCACCGAAACGCAAACCGCCAAGCCGGGCAGCGAGGTCTTGGTGCCCAAGCTGCAGCGCGTCGAGCACTTCGCGCCGTGGGACTGGGTGGTCGGCACCGGGCTCTACATCGACGACCTTGACGCACTGTTCTACCGGCAACTGCGCAACGTCGGCATGGTCATCGCACTGATCCTCGTGCTCGTCGGTGGCATCACCTGGTGGGTGGCGCGCTCGCTGCTCGCCCAGATCGGCGGCGAACCGGCGCTGGCAGTGGCGACGATGAGCCAGGTCGCAGCCGGCGACCTGACAGTCTCGATCAAGAACGCGCGGCCAGGTAGTTTGCTCGGCGAACTCAATCTGCTGGTCGAATCCCTGCGCCGGATGATGGCAAACATTTCGCAAAACGCCGCTCAGGTGGCGAACGCGGCCCAGGAAATCTCCGACACCTCGGCCCGCGTTGCCGTCGCTGCCTCGGCCCAGACCGACGCAACGCAGACGATGGCGGCGGCGATGGAAGAATTGACCGTCTCGATCACCCACGTTTCCAGCAATGCCGGCGAAACCGAGGAACATGCCAGCAGCGCCGCCGAACTCGCCGTCCAGGGCGAACGCAGCGTCGAAACCGTCGCCGCCAATATCGCGACCATGGCCGGAACCGTCGGCGAAGCCGCCGAGAAGGTGCGCACGCTGTCGGCCAACGCCCAGGAAGTCGCGCGCATCGCTTCGGTGATCAAGGACATCGCCGGCCAGACCAACCTGCTCGCGCTCAACGCCGCGATCGAGGCTGCCCGCGCCGGCGAACAGGGGCGCGGCTTCGCGGTCGTCGCCGACGAAGTGCGCGTCCTCGCCGAACGCACCGAGAAGGCAACGCTCGAAATCTCCGGTGTCGTCGAGCGGATTCAGGGCGAAACGCTCAACGCCGCCCGGGTCATGGACGCCGCCCTGCCGGAAGCGGAGCAGGCACGCGCGACCGCCAGCGACACGACAGAACTGCTGCACCGCATCGCCGAAGGCTCACGGGCGGCCCAGAGCCTGGTTCGCGATGTCGCCGCATCGACCCGCGAGCAAAGCGAGGCGAGCACCTCGCTGGCCCAGCAGGTCGAACGCATCGCCAATCAGGTCGAAGATACCGGCACGAGCATGCGCACCACGGCCCAGGCTGCCCAGTCGTTGCTCGACACCGCGCGCAACCTGAGCGCCGAGACGGCTAGGTTCCGGGTCTGACGGACAGCCGCCGGCGTTACTCGCCCGTTATAATCCGCGGACTCGAATCCGCGGATTATCGTCATGGCCATCATCCGATGCAACAAATGCGCACTGCTCGCCGAGCATCCTGACGAAGTTGTCGGCAAGAACGTCGCCTGCCCGAAATGCGGTGCGCCAACACCGGTCTATCCGACACTTTTCTTCATCGAAAAACTGCTCGACAAGTACTTTGCCGCACAGCGAGAAGTGATCCGCCTGACCCCGAGCACCGCCACGACACCACCGCTCCCCGCGCCGGCCAGCGAGATCGCCGGTATCGACCTCGCCAATACCGACTTCCTGGCCAGCGAGTTGCAGCACGGTCCGATCTACGACTGGTTCCGCAAGAAACAGATCAAGGTCCAGGCCAACACGCGCGGCGTCGACACCAGTGGCTTCTTCGACGAAGTGGCCGAAGCCATCGGCGCCAACCTGCCGGTACTCAAGGAAGTGCTGGAGCGCATCCGCTGGTCGCAGCAGAAGGAGCACGCCAGCGCGACGATCAACCTGGACAGGAAGTCGCCGGAAGAGGCCAAAGCCATCTCCACCTTCTGCCAGCAGCTCTACGATTTCTCCTTCGTCGCCAAGTGCTTCCACAACAAGCCGGAAAACAACGTCCGGCTGATCCTGCAGACGGCACCGACCATCCGCAATTTCTTCAACGGCGAGTGGCTGGAATGGCATGCGCTGATGAGCTGCCTGCGCTACGCCAAGGAGCGCCAACGCCGCTTTTCCTGCACGCGCGGCCTCGAACTGACGCTGAGCAACGGCGACCCGTACGAAATTGATGTTTTCATGCTGATCGACGGTGACACGCCAATCTGCATCGAATGCAAGAGCGGCGAATTCCGCCAGAACATCGACCGCTACCTGGCGCTGAAAAAACGTCTGGGCCTGGCGGGAAAACAGTTCGTAATGTGCATCGCCGGACTCAGCGACGAAAACGCCAAAGCCTTCTCGGCCATGTACGACCTGAGTTTCGTCAACGAACGGGGAGTCGCCGGACATCTGAGCCGCCTTTTCTGAGCGGGAGACTCCGGAAAAAAATGCGCCGCCCAGCGGGCGGCGTCGGCAGCAGGCATCCCGGACCGGCCGGGGCCATGGCACAGGCAGCAAGAATCTGCCTTCGCGGGTGAGCTTGTTTTTGTTGCCGGCAATTATCGGCTTGCGATGTTTCATTTTCGTTGCCGGGAGTCTTCTGGCCAACAACCGGTCTACACCGGCACAGCCCTTGCTCCCCTACAACGAAAACCAGGAAAGACCGCTCGCCGTGTCGGATAGCCCACAAAACCCACTGCGCCTTTACCACGCTCGCACCAAGCACGCTTTCGATGCCTACGCCGAAGGCCCCGGTCAGCTCGACTGGGATGCCCAGCCGGCACCGTTCCGCCATTACCCGGGGGCGCCGGTGCTCGAACTGCCGCTGGCCGCCGATCGTTTCGAACGCGCTTACGGCCGACTCGCCGAACAGCCTCCAGCCCCGGTGCCGCCCGCGCTGGAAAGTCTCGGTGCGCTGTTCGAACTGTCGTTCGCCATCTCGGCCTGGAAAAGCTGGGGGCCGAACCGCTGGGCGCTGCGCTGCAACCCGTCGTCCGGCAACCTTCATCCGGTCGAGGCCTGGGCGCTGTGCGGCGGCCTGCCCGGCGTGCCGGACGGCCTGCACCACTACGATCCCGAGCGGCACGCACTGGAACATCGCGTCCTCGTCCCGCCCGGCGACGCCACGCCCTGGCTGGCGATCGCGCTGTCTTCGGTGATGTGGCGCGAAGCCTGGAAGTACGGCGAGCGCGCCTTCCGCTATTGCCAGCTCGACGTCGGCCACGCCCTCGGCGCCCTCGCCTACGCTGCCGAGTTGCTCGGCTGGCGGCTGCGCCCGCTCGCCATCGGCGGCGACGAACTCGGCGGTCTGCTCGGGCTCGACCGCGAAACCGATTTCCCGGCCGGCCGCTACGCCTACACCGAGCGCGAGGAAGCCGAAATACTGCTCGTCGTCGACGCTCCCGGCCTCGCCGCGCCACCACCCAGCGCCAGCCTGCGTGCGCACCACGACGGCGCCGGCTGGCTCGGCCGGCCGAGCCGGATCGACCCGGCGCCCGGCTACCGCTGGCCGCTGGTCGACCAAGCGGCGGTGGCCAGCCGCACCCCGGAGAGCATCCCGGTTTCAGCGCCGCCGGGAAAACTCGACGAGTTTCCGCCGCTGCCGCCACACCCAACCACCGCCGGCGCCGCGCAACTGATCCGCCAGCGGCGCAGCGGCCAGCGTTTCGACCCACGCCAGACGCTGCCACGCGCCGCCTTCCTGCGCCTGCTCGACGCCACGCTGCCGCGCCCGCGCGCCCCGTTCATCGGGCAGACGGCGCCGGCACAAGTCCATCTGCTGCTCTTCGTGCTACGCGTCGACGGCCTCGACAGCGGCCTCTACCTGCTGCCGCGCGGCGGCGCCGGCGACCAACTGGCGGCGACGCTGGCCGCCCGTTTCCCGGACGCGACCCCGGTCGACGACTGCCCGCCGCACCTCGGCCTGCGCCGCCTGACCCGGGCCAGCCTGCCGGAACTGCAGCGCCTGGCGCGCGCCCTCAACTGCCACCAGGACATCGCCGCGACCAGCGCCTTCTCGCTCGGCATGCTCGCCGATTTCACCACCGCCGACGGCGCCGGCTACCGCGAACTGCTGCGCGAGGCCGGGCGCGTCGGCCAGGCGCTCTACCTCGAAGCCGAGGCCGCCGGCGTGCGCGGCACCGGCATCGGCTGCTTCTTCGACGATCCGGTACACGAGGTCGCCGGACTAGGCGGCGAACGCTGGCAGAGCGTCTATCACTTCACCGTCGGCACGCCGGTGATCGACGAGCGCATCGAAAGCTCGCCGCCCTACCCGCAACGACAACAGGAAGAATCATGAGCCCAAGCCTCGCCCAATTCCTCGACCACCATGGTTTTCCCCGCGACCGCTTATCGGCGCCGCAGGCCGACGGCCGCTTCACGCCGCTGATGCGCGCCTGCAAGGAAGGCCGCCTCGACATCGTCGACGAACTGCTGACGCACGGCGTCGACCTCGCGGTCAGCAACATCGATGGCTGCAACGCGCTCTGGCTCGCCTGCTACAACGGCAATCCGGGACTACTCCAGCGGCTGATCGACGCCGGCATCGAGATCGACCGCCAGAACGGCAACGGCGCCACCTGCCTGATGTATGCGTCCTCGAACGGCAAGGCCGATCTGGTCAAGTTGCTGCTGACCAACGGCGCCGACCCGGCGCTGCGCAACTTGGACGATTTCAGCGCGCTCGACCTGGCATCGACGATCGACTGCCTGCGGCTGCTGAAGCAGGCCGCCTGATCAGCCCCAGATCCGCGTCGCGCCGACGCTGAGCAGGCCGAGCCAGGTCGCCGTCAACGAGCCGGTGAGGTGGATCGCGGCGAGCCCGATGGCGAGCGCCGGCTGACCGGCGAGCAGACGCTCGACGACTTCGGCGGAAAAGGTCGAGAAGGTGGTCAAGCCACCGAGGAAGCCGGTGATCGCGAACAGCTTGAGCGCCAGCGGCAAGCCGGAGTTGAGATGAAAGACGCCAACGGCAACGCCGATCAGGTAGCCACCGATCAGGTTCGCGGCGAGCGTGCCCACGGGCAGCGCGACGAACAGCGGGTTGAGCGCCAGGCCGAGCAACCAGCGCGACCAGGCACCGAAAGCGGCACCCAGTCCAACGGCAGCGAATCCGATTGCGTTCATACCCCCTCCTTTTGCCCGATTCTACCGCGAGTCATCCGGCATGCCGCAACGGAAGTCCGCAACAAAACCGCCGCCCCAATGTCACAATAGCGCCTTTCGAACGGGGAGCGCCGACAAAAGCTAGAAGCGGCGCCAGCAGCATGGCCCAGGAAGGGCACGGGAGAACGCATGGAATTTCAGGACTTTGCCGACATCGAGAAGGCAACCAAGCGCGGCCGCCGGGAGTTCAGCCGGCTCGGCATGGGCTTGCTGTTCGTCGTCTGCATCATGATCTATACCGCGCTCGGCATCGGCATCACCGGCCCCCAGGGCATCATGCTGGTGGTTGCCTCGATGATCGGCGGTTACATGGCGATGAACATCGGCGCCAACGACGTCGCCAACAACGTCGGACCGGCAGTCGGCTCGCACGCCATCACCATGACCGGCGCCATCGTCATCGCCGCCATCTTCGAGATGGCCGGCGCCCTGATCGCTGGCGGCGATGTGGTGGCGACGATCCGTGGCGGCATCATCAAGCCGGACGCCATCCTCGACAGCAACCGCTTCATCTGGCTGATGACGGCCTCGTTGCTCGCCGGCGCCTTGTGGCTGAACTTCGCCACCGCCATCGGCGCCCCGGTATCGACCACCCATTCCATCGTCGGTGCCGTCCTCGGCGCGGGCATTGCCGCCGGCGGCATGAATGCCGCCAACTGGGGAACGATGAGCAGCATCGCCGCCAGCTGGGTAATCTCGCCGGTGCTCGGCGGCATCGTCGCCGCCGCCTTCCTGTTCTGGATCAAGCGGGCGATCACCTACCAGTCCGACATGGTCGCCGCCGCCCAGCGCACGGTGCCCATCCTGATCGGCCTGATGGCTTTCTCCTTTTCGACCTACCTGATCCTCAAGGGGCTCAACAAGATCTGGAAAGTCGATTTCCTGACCGCCGGCACCATCGGCGCCGCCATCGGCGTCCTCACCTGGTGGCTGATGACCGGCTCGCTGCGCCGCCGCGCCGGCCGGATGGACAATACCAAGGCCAGCATCAACGCACTGTTCACCGTGCCGCTGATCTGTGCCGCCGCGCTGCTCAGCTTTGCCCACGGCGCCAACGACGTCGCCAACGCCATCGGCCCGCTGGCCGCCATCGCCGACACCGTGATCCACGGCAAGCTGTCGGCCAAGGCCGGCATCCCGCTCTGGGTCATGCTGGTCGGCGCCATCGGCATCTCGCTCGGCCTGACGCTGTACGGTCCGAAACTGATCCGCACCGTCGGCAGCGAAATCACCGAACTCGACCAGATGCGCGCCTTCTGCATCGCCATGTCGGCGGCGGTCACCGTCATCGTCGCCTCGCAACTCGGGCTGCCGGTCAGTTCGACGCACATCGCGCTGGGCGGCGTTTTCGGTGTCGGTTTCCTGCGCGAATTCCTGAAGACCAATTACTCGCAGATGCTCGATGAAATCAAGGAGCACCACCTCGGCGAGGACAAGGAGGTGGTCGAAGCCTACCTCAACCGCTTCACCAAGGCTGGCGTCAAGGAAAAGCGGGAGATGCTCGACCAGTTGAAAGCGCGTACCGCCCAGGCCGATCTGTCGAAGTACGAGCGCAAGCAGATGCGCCGCGTCTACCGTCATGAACTGGTCAAGCGCTCGGCGGTGTTCAAGATCGCCGCCGCCTGGATCGTCACCGTGCCCGCCTCGGCACTGATGGCGGCGATGATCTATTACATGATCTTCGGCATCGTCCATGCCTGACCGGTCGGCGGGAAATCTCGCGCCGGCTTGATCCAACGCAACCCGCCTCCAGCCCGGGTGCTAAAATGGCGTTTTGTCACAAAAGTTAAACAAAACCGTCATGTTCGGCGCCTTGATGCCCAAAGAGGGTAAATATTTCGACCACTTCAACGCTCACGGCGCACTTGTCGCCCAGGGCGGCAGCACGCTCCGCCAATTGATCGACGTCCTGTCCAATGGTGCCGAGGAAGGCAAGGCGCAGGCCCTTGCCGACGAGATCGACCGCCTGGAAAGCGCCGCCGACAAGATCACCCACGAGGTCCTGGCGCAATTGCACAGCGCCTTCATCACGCCGTTCGACCGCGACGAGATCCACGAACTGATCAACGGCATGGACAACATCCTCGACATGACGCAGGACGTTGCCGAAGCGATGGCGCTCTACGACATCCACCGCATTCCGGCCGAAGCCCGCGCCATGGCCGAGATCACCGAGCGTAGCTGCCAGAAGGTCACCGAACTGGTGAAGCTGTTGCGCAACATGGACAACGGCCCGAGCATCCTCAAGCTCTGCCATGAAATCGACGCATACGAATCCGAAGTCGACCGCATGCTGCGCGTCTCGATGTCGCGCATCTTCCGCGAGGAGCCGGATGTCCGCGAAGTGATCAAGCTCAAGGAAATCTACCAGTTGCTGGAATCGGTGACCGACCGCTGCAAGGATGTCGCCGGCACGGTCGAAGCCATCGTCCTCGAAAACTCCTGAGTCCGGGCATGGAAGCCATCCATATGAGCCTCGGGGTGGTCGTCACCCTGGTGGTGGTGGCCTTACTGTTCGATTTCATGAACGGCTTTCATGACGCCGCCAACTCGATCGCCACCATCGTCTCGACGCGCGTCCTGAAGCCGCATCACGCGGTGATCTGGGCCGCCTCGTTCAACTTCCTGGCCTACTTCCTGTTCCACCTGAAAGTCGCCGCGACCATCGGCAAGGGCACCATCGACCCGAGCATCGTCGACCACTACGTGATCTTCGGTGCGCTGGTCGGCGCCATCGCCTGGAACATCATCACCTGGTACTACGGCATTCCCTCGTCGTCGTCGCACGCGCTGGTCGGCGGCCTGGTCGGCGCCGCCGTCGCCAAGGCCGGTTTCGGCAGCCTGATCGCGTCCGGCGTGCTCAAGATCATCGCCTTCATCTTCGTCGCCCCGCTGCTCGGTTTCCTCATCGGCGGCCTGCTGATGGTCGGCGTCTCGTGGCTCTGCCGCAACATGGCGCCACGCAAGGTGGACAAGCACTTCCGCCGCTTCCAGCTACTCTCCGCCGCGGCCTACAGCCTTGGCCACGGCGGCAACGACGCGCAGAAGACGGTCGGCATCATCTGGTTGATCCTGATCGCCGCCGGCATGTCGACCACGGAATCGGAAATCCCCGGTTGGGTCGTTTTCGCCTGCTACACGGCGATGGGCCTGGGCACCATGTTCGGCGGCTGGCGCATCGTCAAGACCATGGGCAACCGCATCACCAAGCTCAATCAGGCACGCGGCTTCTGCGCCAACAGTGGCGGCGCCGTCACCCTGTTCCTGGCCTCCGCCTTCGGCATCCCGGTGTCGACCACGCACACCATCACCGGCGCCATCGCCGGCGTCGGCACGACGCGCGGCACCCGCCACGTGCGCTGGGGCGTCGCCGGCGGCATCGTCTGGGCGTGGATCCTGACCATCCCGTGCAGCGCGCTGATGGCTGCCATGGCCTGGTACGTCGGCCGCCTGATCCTCTGATCGGCACCAACGCACGAACGGGCCGGCCAAGCGCCGGCCCGTTTCGTTTTCCGGCAGCGCGGCGCTGTTAGAATGTCGCTTTACCGAATCGCCCACGCCGGCCACCCATGTCCTCCGAAAACAAGACTCCCGCTCCCGCCACCAATTTCATCAAGAACATCGTCGAGGCCGACCTCGCCGCCGGCAAACACGCCCAGCGCCGCTGGGCCGGCCAGCCCGGCCTCGCCGCCGAGCACGCGGCGGCGCCGCTCGATGCGGCGAAGATCCGCACCCGCTTCCCGCCCGAGCCGAACGGCTACCTGCACTTCGGCCACGCCAAGTCGATCCTGCTCAACTTCGGCCTCGCCCAGGAATTTGGCGGCCGCTGCCACCTGCGCTTCGACGACACCAACCCGGAAAAGGAAGAGCAGGAATACGTCGACTCCATCGTCGACGCCGTCAAATGGCTGGGCTGCAGTTGGGCCGACGAGCGCGAGAACAACCTCTACTACGCGTCGAACTACTTCGACTGGATGGTCCAGTTCGCCGAATACCTGATCTCCGCCGGCCACGCCTACGTCGATAGCCAGAGCGCCGAGGAAATGCGCGCCAACCGCGGCACCCTGACCGAAGCCGGCAAGCCCTCGCCCTTCCGCACGCGCAGCGTCGCCGAGAACATGGACCTGTTCAAGCGCATGCAGGCCGGCGAATTCGCCGACGGCCAGCACGTGTTGCGCGCCAAGATCGACATGGCCTCGCCCAACATCAACCTGCGCGACCCGGCGATCTACCGCATCCGCCACGCCACCCACCACAACACCGGCGACAAGTGGTGCATCTACCCGATGTACACCTTCGCCCACCCGATCGAGGACGCGCTGGAGTGCATCACCCACTCCATCTGCACGCTCGAATTCGAGGACCAGCGCCCGTTCTACGACTGGCTGCTCGAACGCCTCGCCGAAGGCGGCCTGCTGCAGCGCCCGCTGCCGCAACAGATCGAATTCTCGCGCCTCAACCTGACCTACATCGTCCTTTCCAAGCGCAAGCTGATCCAGCTGGTCGACGAGAAGCACGTCAGCGGCTGGGACGACCCGCGCCTGCCGACCCTGGTCGGCGCCCGCCGCCGCGGCTACTCGCCGGAAGGCTTCAAGCTGTTCATGGAACGGGTCGGCGTCACCAAGAACGACTCGCTGATCGACTACGTCCTGTTCGAGGACGCCCAGCGCGAGGTGATGAACGAATCCGACCAGCGCCGCGTCGCCGTCCTCGACCCCTTGAAGCTGATCATCGACAACTATCCCGAAGGCCAGTTCGAGGACTGCGCGGTCACCAACCACCCGCTGCATCCTGAATTGGGTACCCGCGTCATGCCCTTCGGCCGCGAGCTGTGGATCGAAGCCGAAGACTTCCAGGAAGTCCCGGAAAAGGGCTTCCGCCGCCTCTTCCCCGGCAACAAGGCGCGCCTCAAATACGGCTACATCGTCGAATGCACCGGCTGCGACAAGGATGAAAACGGCCAGGTCACCGCCGTCCATTGCACCTACCTGCCCGACACCAGGTCCGGCACGCCGGGCGCCGACAGCGTCAAGGTCAAGGGCAACCTGCACTGGGTTTCCGCCGCCCACGCCTGCCCGACCGAAATCCGCCTCTACGACCGCCTGTTCCGCGTCCCCGCCCCCGGCGCCCGGCGCGAAGGCGACGCCCCCGAGCTCGAACGCGACTTCCTCGACGACCTCAACCCGGACTCGGTGCGGGTCATCACCGCCATGCTCGAACCCTCGCTCAAGGACGCCCAGCCCGAACAGCGCTTCCAGTTCGAACGCCACGGCTACTTCGTCGCCGACCGCGTCGACTCGAAACCCGGCGCCCCGGTCTTCAACCGCGCCGTGACGCTCAAGGATTCGTGGGGCAAGGGGCACTGAGATGGCCGGCAGCTGGGGTTGCCCGCACGAAGTCAATGACCGCTGCACGAAGATCAACAATCTGCCGTGTAACCCGGGCATGAAGGGCTGCGAGCTGGCCGGCCGCTACCGCTTCGTCGACGAGAGCAAGAACGAGCGCTACTGGGAAAAGAAGGCGCGCGAGCAGGCGGCCGCCGCCAAACCGCCCTCTCATCACGACTGATGCCGCTCGACGTCGCCCGCCTCGGCCAGGTGTTCACGCCTTCCAGGGTGGTGGATTTCATGCTCGACCTGTGTTCCAACACGGGCAGCGTGCTTGAGCCATCGGCCGGCGACGGTGCTTTCTTCAACGAGCTGCGCCGGCGCGGCCGCGATGTCACCGGCGTCGAACTCGACCCCGGGGTTGCCCCGGCCGGCGCCCGCGTCATGGATTTCTTCGACCTGCCGGAGAGCGAACGTTTCGCCACCATCGTCGGCAATCCGCCCTATGTGCGCTATCAAGACATCGCCGCACCGACCCGCAAGAAACTGAAATCGCCCCTGTTCGACAAGCGCAGCAACCTGTTCCTGTTCTTCATCGAGAAATGCATCCGCCACCTCGAACCGGGCGGTGAGCTGGTCTTCATCGTGCCGCGCGAGTTCATCAAGCTGACCTCGGCCAGGAAGCTCAACGCCTGGCTGTTCGGCCAGGGCTGCATCACGCATTTCTTCGAGACCGGCGACGTCCGCGTCTTCGCCGGCGCCAACCCCAACTGCTGCATCTTCCGTTTCGAGAAGGGGCGTTTCGACCGCCGCATGGCCGACGGCCGCGTCTTCACTGAAGTCGATGGGCAGCTGATGTTCCTGCGCGACGATCACGGCGTGCGCCTTTCCGACCTGTTCGACGTTCGCGTCGGCGGCGTTTCCGGCGCCGACCCGGTGTTCCGCCACGCCGAGGGCAACCTCGATTTCGTCTGCTCGAAGACCGCCGACACCGGCGAGACACGGCGCATGATCTACGGCATCGAACACCCCGCCCTGCTGCCGCACAAGCAACGCCTGCTCGCCCGCCGCGTACGCAAGTTCGACGAGAGCAACTGGTGGCACTGGGGCCGCCATTTCCCGATCAACGACGACCCGCGCATCTACGTCAATGGCCGCACGCGCAAGAGCGAGCCTTTCTTCCTGCACGACTGCCCGAACTTCGACGGTTCGGTGCTGGCGCTGTTCCCGAAGAACCGGCGGATGCGTCGGCGCGACCTGATCGAATGCACGATGATGCTCAACCACGAAGTCGACTGGCAGCAACTCGGCTTCGTCTGCGACGGCCGTTTTCTGTTCACCCAGCGCAGCCTGCAGACCTGCCTGCTGCCCGCCAAGTTTTCCCGTTATCTGCCGAAGGAAGAAACATGACCTTTACCCAGCAACTCGCCGCCGCCTGGCAGCAGAACGACTCGCTGCTCTGCGTCGGACTCGACCCCGATCCGGCCAAGTTCCCGGCCCACCTGAAGGGGCGCGATGACGCCATCTTCGAGTTCTGCAAAAGCATCGTCGACGCCACCGCCGACCTCGTCTGTTCGTTCAAGCCGCAGATCGCCTACTTCGCGGCGCGCCGCGCCGAGGACCAGCTGGAAGCGCTGATCGCCCACATCCACGAGCAACACCCCGGCGTGCCGGTGATCCTCGACGCCAAGCGCGGCGACATCGGCTCGACCGCCGAACAGTACGCCGTCGAAGCCTTCGCGCGCTTCCAGGCCGATGCCGTCACGGTCAATCCCTACATGGGCCGCGATTCGGTCGAGCCCTACCTGGCCTTCCCGGACAAGGGCGTGATCCTGCTCTGTCGCACCTCCAACCCGGGCGGCTCGGACCTGCAGTTCCTGGAAACCAACGGCGAAAAGCTGTACGAGCACGTCGCCCGCCTGGCCGCCGAAAAGTGGAACAGCACCGGCCAGATCGGGCTCGTCGTCGGCGCCACCTTCCCGGCCGAGATCGCCCGCGTGCGCCAGATCGTCGGCGAGATGCCGCTGCTGGTGCCGGGCATCGGCGCCCAGGGCGGCGACGTCGAGGCCACCGTCAAGGCTGGCCGTACCGCTGCCGGCAGCGGCTTGATGATCAATTCCTCGCGTGCCATCCTCTACGCCGGCCAGGGCGAGGACTACGCCGAAGCCGCCCGCCGGGCGGCGCTCGCCACCCGCGCCGAGATCAACCAGTACCGCTGAGGAGACGCCAGATGCGCATGGACGACTACCGGGAAAGCGACAACGTCGAGGACCGCCGCGGCGGCGGTGGCGGCCTGTCTTTCGGCGGCGGCCGGCTCGGCCTGGGCAGCATCGCCATCGCGCTGGTCGCCAGCTACTTTCTCGGCGTCAATCCGCTGACCGTGCTCAACCTGCTCTCCGGCGGCGGCATGCCGGTCGTCCAGCAGCAGGCGCCGGCGCAGCGCCCGCCGGCCAACGACGAGACGGCGGTATTCGTCTCGAAGGTGCTGGCGTCGACCGAGGACACCTGGAACGCAGCCTTCCGCGAGATGGGCAAGCACTACAAGGAACCGCGCCTGGTGCTGTACACCGGCGTCACACCGACCGCCTGCGGCACCGGCCAGGCGGCGATGGGGCCGTTCTACTGCCCGGGCGACCAGAAGGTATACATCGACCTCGCCTTCTTCCGCGAACTGCGCGAGCGCTTCCACGCCCCCGGCGAATTCGCCCAGGCCTACGTCGTCGCCCACGAAGTCGGCCACCATGTGCAGCACCTGCTGGGCATTTCCGACCAGGTGCATCAGGCGCAGCAGCGGGCGAGCGAAGCGCAGGCCAACGCGCTGTCGGTGCGCCTCGAACTGCAGGCCGACTGCCTGGCCGGCGTCTGGGGCAAGCGCACCGACAGCATGGCCCAGGTGCTCGAACCGGGCGACGTCGAGGCCGCGCTGACCGCCGCCTCGGCGATCGGCGACGACCGCCTGCAGCAGCAGGCGCAGGGCCGCATCGTCCCGGACAGCTTCACGCACGGCAGCTCGGCGCAGCGCATGCGCTGGTTCCAGCGCGGCTTCGACAGCGGCGACTTCAAGCAGTGCAACACCTTCGACAAGAACACGAGGCTCTGAGATGAGCGCCGACGCAAGCCGCAAACCGCCGCGCTGGCGCCGCTGGGCGCTGGAGATCGCCATCTTCGTCGCCGCCTTCCTCGCCTTCCAGGCCTGGCAGTTGCGCGACACGGCGCGCGGACCGGCACCGCAATTCGCCGGCATGCAGACCGACGGCCAGGCCTTCGACCTCGCCGCCTGGCGTGCCGCCCATCCGGGCCAGCCGCTACTGATCTATTTCTGGGCTGAGTGGTGCCCGATCTGCAAGACCACCGCCGGCAGCGTCGACAGCATCGCCGCCGACCATCCGGTGATCACCGTCGCCACGCAAAGCGGGGATGGCGCGGCGGTTGCCCGCTTGATGGCGGAAAAGGGCTACCGCTTCCCGACCCTGGCCGATGCCGACGGCCGCATCATGCAAGCCTACCGCCTGCCCGGCACGCCGGGCTTCGTCGTGCTGGCGCCGGACGGCAGCATCCGCTTCGTCTCGGTCGGTTACAGCAGCGAGCTCGGCCTGCGCCTGCGCCTGTGGTGGGCCGGCCTCGGCGCCACCACCTGAACCCTACATGCCGAGGTAGGCGGCGCGCACCTGTTCGTTGGCGATCAGCGCCTGGCCGGTGTCGGTCAGCGTCACGGCGCCGGTTTCCAGCACGTAGCCACGGTCGGCGATGGCCAGCGCGGCGAAGGCGTTCTGCTCGACCAACAGGATGGTCATGCCCTGCGCCTTCAGCGACTTGACGACGTTGAAAACTTCCTCGACCAGCAGGGGCGCCAGACCCATCGACGGTTCGTCGAGCAGCAGCATCTTCGGCCGCCCCATCAGCGCGCGGCCGATCGCCAGCATCTGCTGCTGACCGCCGGACAGCGTGCCGGCCGGCAGGTGGCGCTTTTCCTTGAGGATGGGGAACATCGCGAAGACCTTGTCGAGGTCACCCTCGACCTGCGCCTTCGGCTGCGTGAAGGCGCCCAGGCGCAGATTGTCCTCGATCGACAGCGGGCCGAACACCTGCCGCCCTTCCGGGCTCTGGCAGATGCCGCGGCGCACGCGCTGGTCGGCGCGCGAGTTGGTGATGTCGTCGCCGTTGAAGAAGACGCGTCCGGCGCTGATCGGCTGGACGCCCGACAGGGCGCGCAGGAAGGTGGTCTTGCCGGCGCCGTTGGCGCCGACCAGGGCGACCAGTTCGCCTTCGCGCACTTCGAGGTCGATCCCCTTGAGCGCCTTGATCCGCCCGTAGCAGCTTTCCAGGCCGCTGACGCGCAGCATGATGTCGCCGGCCACGGCATGCGCCGCCGGCTCCAGGTCGCCGCCGCTGTGCGCGCCGAGGCCAACCGATTCCGGCGCCAGGCTGGCGATGCGGTGGAAGAGCTGGCGATACTCGACGCGCGCCTGTTCGCCGAACACCGGATCGGCGTTGTCGAGGAAGGCGCGGTCGATGCCCCCCCAGTCCTCGGGCAGGAGCACTTCGCGGGCGAGCGGCATGGCGTCCTTTTCCTCGGTCCGGATGTGCGACTTCAGGCTCTCGGCGAAGATGCGCAAGTTGCCGGCGAATTCGCCCGGCGCGCTGGCCGGTGCCGCCAGCTGGCGGCGCAGCGAACGGAGGATTTCCGGCCCGTTGCGGTGTTCGATCTGCAGGCGATCGAGCACCGCCGCCGCTTCCGGGCTGCGCTGGCGCAGCGCCGGGAACAGGTATTCGTCCTCCTTGGCGTGGTGGCAGGCGTCCATGAAGTGTTCGATGTAGTCGAACACCGAGTGGAAGAAGGCCGGATCGACCGGCTCGCCGGCTTCCATCTCGCCAGCGACGAGGTCGAGGGTGACGGCGATGCGCCACAGGTCCTGGTGTTCTTCGGTGATGATGCGCAATGCTTCCATGGCGTTTCCCTCAGGCATGCGTGCCGAGATAGGCGGCGATCACGTCCGGGTTGGCGCGCACTTCGGCGCCGCTGCCTTCGGCCAGTTTCTTGCCGTAGTCGAGGACGAGGATGCGATCGGACAGGTTCATGACCATCTTCATGTCGTGTTCGACGAGGACGACGGTGACGCCGGAATCGGCGATCTTGCGCACCAGCGCGTCGACCTCGATGGTCTCCTTGGGATTGAGGCCGGCGGCCGGCTCGTCGAGGAAGATCAGGCGCGGCTTCATGGCCAGCGCGCGGGCGATCTCCAGGCGCTTGAGGGCGCCGTAGGACATCGCGTCGGCGCGCGCCGCGACGTACTGGCCGAGGCCGACGAAGTCCATCAGCTGCGCCGCCTCGGCGCGCAGTTCGCGGTCGCGTCGGCGCAGCGAGGGCAGGCGCAGGGCCGCCTTGAACGGGTTGCGATCGAGGCGCAGATGGGCGCCGACCATGACGTTCTCGATGGCGCTCATGTTCATGCAGATCTGCAGGTTCTGGAAGGTGCGGGCGACGCCGCGCCGCGCCAGTTCGCTCGGCGCGCGGCCGTGGATGGCCTCGCCGTCGAGACGGATTTCCCCGCTGGTCGGCTTGTACACGCCGGTGATCAGGTTGAACAGCGTCGTCTTGCCGGCGCCGTTGGGGCCGATTACCGAGTAGACGATGCCGGCGTCGATGTCGAAGCTGACGTTCTGCACCGCCTTGACGCCGCCGAAATGGATCGACAGGTTGCGCACTTGCAGCAGGCTCATCTCATTCCCCCTTGCCGAAGCGCGCCGCCAGCGTCGGCACCAGACCGCGCGGCAGGAAGATCATGCACAGCATCAGGATGGCGCCGAAGGCCACCGTCTCCCAGCCCTCGAAGGTGGCCAGCGCCTGCGGCAACGCGGTGAGCAGGACGGCGCCGACGACCGAGCCGTAGACCGAGGCCATGCCGCCGATGACGACCATGGTCACCAGTTCGATCGAGTGGAAGAAATCGGCGTAGGCCGGGCTGATGAAACCGATGTAATGCGCCGAGATGCTGCCCATCACGCTGGCCGAGAAGGCCGACATGACGAAGATCGCCCCCTTGTAGCGGGCGACGTCGACGCCGACCACCTGCGACGCCACCTCGGAGCCGTGCAGCGCGCGCAGGGCGCGGCCGAAGGGCGAATCGATCAGGTTGAGCGAGGCCCAGACGGTGACCAGCAGCAGCGCGGCGACCACCCAATACCACTGGCGGTCGTTGCTGATCTCGATGCCGAACAGCGCCATCGCCGGCACCGCCATGCCGTCCGGGCCGCCGGTCCATTGCGCCTCATTGCGCAGCGCGATGTTGATGATGATGCCCAGCCCGAGCGTCGCCATCGCCAGGTAATGCCCCTTCAGCTTGAAGATCGGCCGCGCCACCAGCGCCGCCAGCAGCGCCGAGGCGACGGCGCCGGTGAGCAGGGCGAGCAGCGGATGCCAGCCGAAATGGGTCGGCAACACCGCCGAGGCGTAGGCGCCGATGCCGAGAAATCCGGCGTGGCCGAGGCTGATCTGGCCGGCAAAGCCGATCAGCAGGTTGAGACCGATGACGATGATGGCGTTGATCGCCATCCGTACCGCGAGGTCGAGGTAGAAGCTGTTGGGCAGCACGAAGGGCAGCACGGCGAGAACGACGGCGAGCAGCCCGAGGCCGAGAAATGGGGTCTTTTTCATGCTTACACCCGGTCGGTCGATTTGCCGCCGAACAGGCCGCGCGGCATGAAGAACAGGATGAGCAGGATGAGGACGAAGGGAATCGCGTCCTTGTACGCCGACGAAATGTAGCCGGCGCCCATCGCCTCCAGAATGCCGACCAGCAGGCCGCCGACCACCGCGCCCAGGCCGTTGCCCAGCCCGCCGACGACGGCGGCGACGAAGCCCTTGAGGCCGAGCATGATGCCGACGTCGTAGGAAGTCAGGGTGATCGGCGTGATCAGGATGCCACCGAGCGCGCCGAGCGCCGCCGACATGGCGAAGCTGAGGAAGAGCACCCAGCTCGTGTTGATGCCGACCAGTTCGGCCGCCGTCCGGTTGAACGAGGTGGCAAGCATCGCCTTGCCCTGCAGCGTACGGTTGAAGAAGTACCAGAGGCCGGCCACCACCAGCGCGGTGATGCCGAGCACCCAGAGGCTCTGCGGCAGCAGCGTGGCGCCGAGAATCTCGATCGGCGCGTCGCCGGAGAACGCGGGCAGGCTGAAGGTATTCTTGCCCAGCCAGACCTGGACGATGCCGCGAATGACCAGCGAGGCGCCGATGGTGATGATGATCAGCGTCACCGTCTCGGCGCCCTTGACCGGCTCGATGGCCAGCTTCTCGACCAGGACGCCGACCACCGCCGGCACCAGGACGGCGAGCAGCAGCACGACCGGCAGCGGCAGCCCCATCTGCGCGAAGAAGACGGCGAGCATGCCGCCGAGCATGATGAACTCGCCTTGCGCGAAGTTGATGACGTTGCTGGCGTTGTAGATCAGCGTGAAGCCGAGGGCGGCCAGCGCGTAGGTGGCGCCGACGGTAACCCCGGAAAACAGGAATTGCAGGAACTGGGCGAGCATCAGCATCCCCCTGCCCGCAGGCCGGTCATTTTCATTGTTCTCTCCTCCAATAGCCCCACATTGTCTAGGGCGAAGACCCAAGTTGGCAACCGGAACGGCGGCGTTTTGCATGGCCCGGCGGGCAAGCCCCGTCGCCTCGGGCGGACGGCGGAAAGCCGGGTCCGGCGCCGTCGTCCGCAAGGGCAACGGCACGATTGCCAGCGCGCGCTGTTACCACATCGGCACGCATGCATTAATCTACGACACCGCTTCCGCCGTCCCGCCGCCGGCAGCAACCCAATAGAACCGAGTGCTGCGCCAGTCCCCACGTGGGCTGCGCTTGCTGCACTACTTGAGGAGAACCGAATGAACTTCCAGACCATTGCCTTTTCCGTCAGCGACGGCATCGCCCGCCTGACCCTGAACCGCCCCGACAAGCTGAACAGCTTCACCGGCGAAATGCACGCCGAACTGCGCGTCGCGCTCGATCACGTTCAGGCCGACCACAGCATCCGCGTGCTCGTCCTCAGCGGTGCCGGCCGGGCTTTCTGCGCCGGCCAGGACCTGGCCGACCCCGACATGCAGGCAATCAACGGCCAACTGCCGGACATCGGCAACGTCGTCGAGAAGAACTACAAGCCGCTGGTGCTGCGTCTGGAGAACCTGCGCGTGCCGACCCTGGCCGCGGTCAACGGCATCGCTGCCGGCGCCGGCGCCTCGCTCGCGCTGGCCTGCGACCTGGTTGTCGCCACGCAGTCGGCCTCCTTCCTGCAGGCTTTCTCGAAGATCGGCCTGATCCCCGATACCGGCGGCACCTGGTTCCTGCCGCAACGCGTCGGCATGGCCCGCGCCATGGGGCTTGCCCTGCTCGCCGACAAGCTGCCCGCAGCCAAGGCCGCCGACTGGGGGCTGATCTGGGAATGCGTTGCCGATGACGCCTTCGTTGCCCGCATCGACGCGCTCGCCGCCCAGCTTGCCGGCATGCCGACCAAGGCGCTGGTGCGTACCCGCCAGGCAATGCACGCTGCCCCCGGCCATACGCTGGAACAGCAGCTTTCCTATGAAGGCGGCTTCATGCGCGAACTCGGCTGGAGCCCCGACTACGCTGAAGGCGTTGCCGCTTTCATGGAAAAGCGCGCACCGAAGTTCAGCGGAAACTGAACATGGCGACGCTTCCCCGGACGACGCTCTGCACCGGGGGCTGGACGCCCATCCAGCAAGCCATTTTTACCGGAAAGCCCCGCCATGACCGAACCCCAACTTGACGCAAATGAAGCGCAAGCCCTCGCCGAAGCCACCGCCGCCGCCATGTACGCCCGCGATGCCGCAGCCCAAGCGCTCGCCATCCGCATCGTGCGCATCCAGCCGGGCGCCGCGCTACTCACGATGACGGTCCGTCCCGACATGGTGAACGGCCACCACATCTGCCATGGCGGGATGATCTTCGCACTCGCCGACACGGCTTTCGCCTACGCCTGCAACAGCCACAACCGGAATACCGTCGCCGCAGCCTGTCATATCGATTTCCTTGCCCCCGCCCGCCAGGGCGAAACGCTCGAAGCGGAGGCCATCGAGCGTTCGGCAGCCGGACGCACCGGCGTTTACGACATCACCGTGCGGAACGCCGCCGGCACCACCATCGCCCTCTTCCGGGGCAAGAGCTACCGCATCGCCGGCGAGGTCATCGGCGGACTGCAACAGTCCGACCGGATCTGACCCCAGCCAGGCAGGAAGATCGTCATGACCGGCGCAATGACGACCGGCCATCCGTTCGGCATGAGCGAGACTTCCCCGATGCCGACGGCCACTGACGCGTCAAAAATGACGCAACAAACGCAGTGCCCTGTGTACCATGTGCGTCGGCGTCTGACAGGACATCGCAATGATGCGGCGAACATGTCAAAACCCGCTGTACACGACAACAATCATCTCAAGGAGGAGACCCACCCATGAAGACCAGCCTGAAACGAATCGTTGCCGGAGCCGCCCTGGCTTGTGGCGCCCTCGCGGCTGTTGCCGCCGAGCCGATCAAGATCGGCTCCGTACTCTCGGTCACCGGCCCCGCCGCCTTTCTCGGCGACCCGGAACTGAAGACGCTGCAACTCTACGTCGCCGAGATCAACAAGAAGGGTGGCGTCCTCGGCCGCCCGCTCGAACTGGTGCATTACGACGACGGCAGCGATGCCGGCAAGGCCAACGGCTTCACCAAGCGGTTGATCACCGATGACCAGGTCGACATCCTGGTTGGCGGCACGACCACCGGTTCGACCATGTCGGCCGCCCCGCTGGTCGACAAGGCCGGCATTCCCTTCGTCTCGCTGGCTGGCGCCGTGGTCATCATCGAGCCGGTCAAGAAGTTCGTCTTCAAGACGCCGCACACCGACCGCATGGCGGCCGAAAAAGTCTTCGCCGACATGAAGAAGCGCGGCCTCAGCAAGGTTGCCCTGCTCTCCGAAACCTCCGGCTTTGGCGCCTCCGGCAAGAAGGAAACCGAAGCGGTGGCCGGCAAGTACGGCATCACGCTGGTCGCCAACGAAACCTACGGGCCGAAGGATACCGACATGAGCCCGCAACTGACCAAGATCAAGAACACGGCCGGCGTCCAGGCGGTCTTCGTGTTCGGCCTCGGGCAGGGCCCGGCGATCGTCACCAAGAACTACAAGCAACTCGGCATTGCCCTGCCGCTCTACCAGTCGCACGGTGTCGCCTCCGACGAATTCCTGAAGCTGGCCGGCCCGGCCGCCGAAGGCGTCCGTCTGCCGTCGCCGGCCCAGCTGATCCCGGAAAAGCTGCCCGCCAACGACGCCCAGAAGCCGGTCGTCACCGCCTACGCCAACGCCTACAAGGCGGCCTACAAGACCGACGTATCGACCTTCGGCGGCTACGCCTACGACGGCCTGATGCTGGCGGTCGACGCGATCAAGCGCGCCGGCAGCACCGACAAGGCCAAAGTGCGCGACGCGCTCGAAGCGACCAAGGGCTTCGTCGGCACCAGCGGCACCTTCAACATGTCGGCGACCGACCACATGGGGCTCGACCTCTCCGCCTTCCGCATACTGGAAGTGAAGAACGGCGACTGGACTCTGGTTCAGTAAGGCATTCCTCACCCACTGCTTGTTGACTGCACTTCAGGCCGCCCGGAACCGGGCGGCCTTTTCTTTTGCCGATTCTTTGATCTGCCCCCAGGAGCTCGGCGACATCCAGGGCAAGGTGGGTCAGATCCGTGGCACGCCAGGGTCGGGGCGACGAAGGGTTTTCCGCCCCCGGGGCAAAGAAACACCCAGGGTCATGCCACCGTTCAGGCGCCATCGGGAGGCGCTCCGACGGCCAACGTCAGGCGAGCGGATCGTCCTGGCTGAAGCGGCGGGCCAGCGTGCCGTCCTCGACTGGCACGCTGCCGTCGGCAACGCACAGCATGGCATCGAGGTGGCGCGACGAGGCGGCTTCCAGCCGCTTGTAGATTTCCTTGCACAGCAGGCGCGCCTGCTGCCCCGGCCACTGCGCAGGCAGCAGCACTTCCGGCAATTCCGGGTCGCGCAGCAGCATGCGCCGGTAATCGTGGATCAACAGCAGACGGAGCAGGAAGGCGTCCTGATCGGCCAGATCGAGCGAGGCATCGCGCTGCAGTTCATCGAGCACCGGCTGGTAACGATCGACGAAATGGCCGTAAGCCCCGGACAAGGCGTCGAGATTCCAGGCCCGGGCGACCAGGTCGGCGTCGCTGGCCGACGCCGCCGAACGGGCATCGGCAGCGAACAGCGGCAGCAGCGCGCCGAGCGCGTCGGCCAGACCTTCGGCGAGCAGCGCGTCGAGCACGGTCGACAATTCCGCCCCGGGGTGCACGAAACATTCGCCGCCGAGCACGCCGAAGCCCTGCCAGAGCAGCGCGTTGCGCACCTGCTCGCGCTCCTTCGGCGCCAGCTCGCCGACCACCAGGATCAGCCGCCAGCGGCGGTCCCAGAGCGGCGCCCGCGATGCGTAGATGTGGCGGGCGGCTTCCGCGAAACGCCGACGGCCGGCCGCGGTCAAGGCATAATCGGCACGCCGGCCGAGGGGTTCGGTGCGCAGCCACTCTTCCTTGACCAAGCGAAAAACCGAAGTGCGGATCAGGCGCTCGTTGAGGTCGAGCGGTTCGAGCAGACGAATCAGGCTGCCCAGCCAGATCTTGCCGCCGCGCGGCAGCACGGCGTCACCGAAGGCGGTGATGATCAGCGAACCGGCCTGAACGCGACGTTTTTGCCGGAAATCGGCCAACCTTTGTTGTATTGCATTGCCCACAGAATCATAATCCTGTCAAAGCAGCGGCAAAAAAAGCCGGAACTGGATTGGGAATTGCCCATCTTATCCGATCCATGCCCATCATTCCAAATGACTTTTTGGAAACCCTGGCAATAGATCAGCCGCCACAACCAAAAACCAGAACAGAGACGTGACACAAATTTCATTCATCAAAAAATTAATCTGTATTGCTTTTACCCTCAGCAGCCCGCTCGCGCCGGCAGCACTACCGGAACAACACCCGGTTCCCGGCGGCATCGCCGTCATCGACCTCGGCGACAGCGAACAGCCGGCGCCGCGCGCCTTCCTGGGCAAACAACGGCTGGCGGTGGTCGCCGAGGGTGGGCGCTGGCACGTGCTGGTCGGCATTCCGCTCGACACGCCGCCGGGAACGCAGGCGATCCGCGTCGAAACCGGGAGCGGCGCGGCACAGCGGGAATTCACCGTCGTCCCCTGGACTTACGGCGAGCAGCGGCTACGCCTGCGTAACCGGCGCCAGGTCGAACCGACGCCTGAGGATCTGCGTCGCATCGAACGCGAACAGGCTCACACGGCGGCAATCAAGGCGACTTTCAGCACCACCGCGCCGGACAGCGACTTCGCCCGGCCGAGCCAGGGCCGCCTGTCGTCGCGCTTCGGCCTGCGCCGCTTCTTCAACGGCCAAGAGCGCCTGCCGCACAGCGGCCTCGATTTCGCCGCCCCCGCCGGCAGCCCGGTGCTGGCGCCAGCGGCAGGCAGCGTGGTGGACAGCGGCAATTATTTCTTCAACGGCAACACCATCTTCCTCGACCACGGCCAGGGGCTGATCAGCGCTTACATGCACCTGTCGCGCATCGACGTCGTGGTCGGCCAGCGCGTCGAGCGTGGCCAGCGGCTGGGCGCGGTTGGCGCCAGCGGCCGCGCCACCGGACCGCACCTGCACTGGACGGTAATCCTCAACGCGACGCCGGTCGACCCGCTGCTCTTTCTCGAACGCCGCTGAGCCGGCGTATCACATGCCGAGCGAGCGCAGCAGATCGTCGTGCTCGCTGCTCCCCGTCGCGGCTTCCGGCGCCACGGCCGAGGCGGCGCCGGCTTCGGCGATCAGGGCATCCGGATCGGGAATTTCCTGGGCATCGAACTCGTTGATCTGGATGAACTCGGTGTGGTCGATCGCCAGTTCGAGGTAGAAGATGTTGTTGCGCGCGGTGTAGAAAGTGACGCGGCGCGCTTCCGGACGGTCGAGATTGGTATCGACGCTGAGGATCACCTGCTTGTTGAGGACCAGCATCTTCGGCTGGTTCTGGGTGATGTGGGTCTGCAGTTCGCGACCGATCTTGCCGGTGAAATTGCCGACGATCTGGTTCATCAGCTCGCCCATCACGTTGCTCACCTCGTCCGCGGTATGCGAGGTGGCCAGGTCGTCACGCGTCATTCCCATGCTGAGCAGGTAGCCCTCATAAATCTCCATCGCTGCCGCGGCCGAGAAATTGAGCACGACCAGCCCGGTAAAGCCGCCGTCGAACAGCACGAAACAGCCGATATCGGGTTTCAGGCAGGTCTTGGTGATGCGCTGGACCATGCCGGAATAGCGCACCTGGCTGCAGGTAGCGACGTTGAGCACGTCGGCCACCGAATTGCACAGACTGCGCAGGATGTCTTCGGTGCCGAAGACGACAGGCGAGATTTTTACGTTCATGATCGGGCAAGGCTGTGGAATGAAGCGTCGACTATAGCGCAGCGCCGCCCGGGCCGGGCTTGCGCGGCTTTCGCGGGACGGCGCATGATCCGCCCATGCGCCACATCGTCATCGAACTGCACACCGACGCCCCGGCCAAGCCGGCGGCGGGCGAACCGTGCACCGGCTGCGGCGTCTGCTGCGCGCTCGAGACCTGCCCGCTCGGCCGCCTGCGCTTCCTGCAGCGACGCGGCCCCTGCCCGGCGCTGCGCTGGTCGGCGGACGAGATGCGCTACCACTGCGGCCTGCTACGGACGCCGGCCGAGCATTTCCCCGCCCTTCCCACCGCCCTGGTGCCGTTCGCCGCCCGCCTCGCCGCCCGCTGGATTTCAGCCGGCAGCGGCTGCGACTGCGACGCCGACGTTCAGCCCTGAGCGACAGCCGCGGTGAGCGCGATCTCGACCCGGTATTCCGGCTTGGCCAGTCGCGCCTGCACGCAGGCCCGTGTCGGCGCGCAGCCTGCCGGCAGCCAGGCGTCCCAGACCGCGTTGACCGCGTCGTAATCGGCCATGTCGGCGAGGTAGAGGGTGGCCATCAACAGGTGGCGGCGATCGCTGCCGGCCTGCGCCAGCAGGCGGTCGACGCCGGCCAGCATGGAAGCGGCCTGGCCGGCGGCGTCGAGCGTGGTGTCGGCGGCGATTTCGACCAGATAGACGGTGCCGGCATGGACGACGCTGTCGGAATAACGCTGGCAGGTGCCGTGGCGCTGAATGAGAGTAGTGGACAAAGCGATCCCCAAAAGCAGGAAGCCCACGCGCGACTGGCATGGGCTTCGGTTTACAGCAACCCCGGCACGGCGGCTGGGGCAATCGGCGTTACGCCGAATCTGGAGTACTACACGGCAATCTCAAGAAAAACTTCCTGTGACAACGTCCATAGAATCTCCTGCAACGCAGCTTCGACTGCCACTGCATGCCCGGCTTGCTGCACACCTGACACGAGCCCAGATTACCACTTCGGCGGAAAAAACCAAGTAGTTATTTTCGCTGCGCGATCGGTCATAATCATGCGATTCGCTGCCGCCCGACCGGGACATGGACAACCTGATCAAGGATACCGCCACGCTGGAACTGTTCTGCTGGCTCGACCCCGGGGCCGAGCTGCCGGGTTGGGACAGCCTGCGCGGCAGCCCCTTCGGCGCCACCCTCTCGGCGCCCGAAGGCGGTGCGCCAAGCGCGGGCGACCAGTTGCTGTCGGTGCAGAACTACTTCGCCGAGTACCACCTGGAGTATTTCCGCCAGCGCCGCTACAGCCATTTCCCGAGCCGCCTGCACGCGCTGCTGCAGTTCGCCACGCGCACCGACGCGATGACCTACCGCTTCAAGCACCCCGACCGCGTCTTCGGCAAGAACCTGTCGTGTTCGCAGACCAAGGGCGCCTATATCTGCTCCTTCCACGATGCGAGCTGGCTCGATTACCTGCGCCTGCCACACAGCCTGTCGCTCGCTGCGCTCGACGAAGTCGCCGACCACTACTGGTCGGGACGTACCGTCGAGGAAATCGGCCTCACCTTCATGGACGAGCCCTGGCAGGAACCTCCGGTGATCGAGGCGCTGTTCCAGGGGGCGCTGGAACCGGTGTGGGGCCACGCACAATCGGGCTGGCTGCCCGGCTTCAGGTAGTCAGCGGCAGCGCGACGCTGACCCGCAGGCCGGGTTTGCCGTCGCCACGCGCCAGGAGTTCGAGCGTACCGCCGTGCAAATCGACGATACGGCGGACGATGGCCAGGCCGAGACCGGTTCCCGGCTTGCCGGCACGCGCCGCGTCGGCGCGCACAAAAGGCTGCAGCAGGCGCTCTACATCCTGCGGCGGGATACCGGGTCCGTCATCGCAGACCTCGATCCGGCACCAGCCGCCATCGACACGGGTAACCAGTGCAACCTCGCCGCCACCGTACTTGCGCGCGTTGTCGAGCAGGTTGAACAGTAGTCGGCGGATCGCCTTTTCGCGCACCGGCAGACTGACCGCCGCCCCCAGTTGCAGATGCGGCGCCACACCGTCGGCGCTGAAAGCCGCCGCCACCGCGCCGACCAGGGGATCGACTGGCTGAAGAGTCGCCACTTCGTCGTCGCCGATGCGGGCGAAGGCGAGGAACTGGTCGAGCAGACCGTCGATCTCTTCGATCTGCCGCCCCATCTGCGCGAACAGTGCCGGCTCCAGCCTGGCCTCCGAAATGTCCAGCGCCAGGCGCAGCTTGGTCAGTGGCGTGCGCAGGTCGTGCGAGACACCGGCCAGCATCACCGCGCGCTCGCGGTCGAGGGCGGCGAGATCGTCGGCGAGCTGGTTGAAGCTGGCGGCGACGGTGGCGATTTCCTGCGGCCCGTCGTCGGCCAGGCGCGGCGGTCGCTCGCCCTTGCCCATGACCTGCGCCGCCTCGACCAGGCGGGCGAGCGGCCGGTTGATGCGGCGCGAGATGCCGACCGCGCCGAAAATTGCCAGCAGCGTCGCCGCCGCCGACAGGCCGAGGAACAACCAGGGCGCCACCGGCAGCAACTGGCCGCCGCGCAGGGTTACCCAGTAGGGATCGTCGCCGATCAGGATGCCGACCCAGATGCTGCGGTCGCTCGCCTGCCAACGGACGATCTGCGCCCGCTCGCCGAGCGCGACGCGCAGGCGGCGCAGGAAGCCGCGCACGGCGACCGAGTCCGGCTCATCGAAACCGGCGAATTCAGTGCGGTCGAGCGGCAACGCTGCGGCCGGCAGAACGCGGAATTCGTCGCCGACGTTCATCGCCGCCAGGAAAGCCTGGCGCGGCCCGTCTTCCAGTCGCGCCGCCGCCTGCTGTATCGCCTGCACCTGTTGCGCGGCCAGCCCGGCAAGGCGGACGGCGCGCGGTTGCTGCACGGCGAAAACGAAAACCAGCGCGCTGATCAGTTGCCCGAGCAGGATCAGGGCGACCAGCAGCAGCAGGTTCTGGCGGAACAGCGAGCGCGGCAGCCAGCGCATCTCAGTCCTCTGCCCCGGGATCGGCGACGAAGACGTAGCCGACGCCCCACACCGTGCGGATATGGCGCGGCTGTGCCGGATCGTCCTCGATTGCCTTGCGCAGGCGCATCACCTGGACGTCGATGCTGCGGTCGAGCGCGACATGGTCGCGGCCATGCGCCAGTTCGAGCAGGCGTTCGCGCCCCAGCGGACGTCCGGCGTTGGCAACCAGGGCGCGGAGCAAGGCGAACTCGGTGCTGCCCAGGGGCACCGGCTGACCGTCGCGCAGCAGGCTGCGCGTTGCCGCGTTCAGTTCGCAGCGGCCGAAGCGCAGCACTTCGTCGGCCGGGCGCGCGGTGCCGCCCAGCGTCATGCGCTGGCGGCGCAGCAGGGCCTGGATGCGGGCGAGCAGTTCGCGCGCGGTGAACGGCTTGGCGAGATAGTCGTCGGCGCCCATTTCAAGGCCGATGATGCGGTCCACCGGGTCGCCTTTCGCGGTCAGCATGATGATCGGAATCGTCTCGCCAGCCGCGCGCAGGCGCCGGCAGATGCTGAGCCCGTCCTCGCCGGGCAGCATCAGGTCGAGGATGAGGAGGTCGAAACGTTCGCGCGTCAGCAGGCGGTCGAGCTGCGCCGGTTCGCCGATGGCGCGCACGCGCAGCCCCTGCTCGCCGAGATAGCGCTGCAGCAGGGCGCGCAACTCGGCTTCGTCGTCGAGGATGAGGAGCGAAATGTTTTCCGGGGCGGCTGACATGGCGGCATTGTCGCAGCCCGCTGCCGCGCCGTCAGCCCGCTCCCCCGGCAATCGATGTCAAACCATGTCAACGGGCGGCGACCGACACGAACTGTGACAAAGGCGCCCGTCGTCGACATCGACGGCAAACAACTGCTGCCCAGAATGACAGCCATGCCGCAAGACTGCGGCCCCATCAGCCAAGGAGATCATCATGCACCATGCTTCCCGCCCCCTGTTCGCCCTCGCCTGCACCACCGGCGCCCTGCTGGCCGCACTCGCCGCAACCCCTGCCGAAGCCGGCGGCCGCCTCGCCGTCCGTGGCCATGACGGCGCCGCCGTCGGTGCCGTTCGCCATGGCCCGAACGGCGGCGGCTTCGCCCGCGGTCGCGCCATCGCTGGCGACGGCCAGGGCAATGGCCGCCTGGTCAGCGGCGGCGCCTTCCGCGGCCCGAACGGCGGCAGCGGCGCCCGCGCCGGCGAAACGACACGCGCCGCCGACGGCAGCCTGACCCATCGCAGCGGCTTCCAGGCGAGCAATGCCAACGGCAGTGTCAGCAGCCAGGGCAGCGCGACGCGCAGCGCCGACGGCGAGATCACCCAGTCGCGGACGACGACGGCTACCGGCACCGCCGGCAATACCTACAACGGCAGTACCAGCTACAGCAAGGAAACCGGCGTCGTCCACAGCGGCAGTTGCACCGACGCTGCCGGCGCCGCCATTCCCTGCCGCTGAGGAGAAGGCCATGAAATCCGGAATCGCTGCCACCCTGCTGCTCGCCCTGCTCGCCGCACCCGTCCTGGCGCAAGTCAACGACGGCAAGCGCGAACAGTTCCGCGAACGGGCCGGCGCCAAGCTCGCCGAACGTTTCCGGCAGGCCGATGCCAACGGCGACGGCCGCCTGACGCGCGACGAAGCGAAAGGCAAGATGCCCCGCGTATACGAGAACTTCGCCCGCATCGACAGCAGCGGCAAGGGCTACGTCAGCGAGGACGAACTGCGCCGCTTCGCCGCCGAACAGCTTGCCGAACGACGGGGAGCTGCGGGTTCCTGAATTCCACCCGGGCCTTGCCTTGATCTTGGGGCGGGTTCACGGGACCATCACACACTGAATCCGCCACCGATCGGCCTGCCATGCGTCGTCTCGTCATCGCTCTTGTCGTCATAATCCTGCTCGGCGCCGCCCTCTTCGCCCTCACCCGTCCGCAGCCGCTCGCCGTCGTCGTCCATGAGGTCGGCCGCGGCAAGGTCGAGGCGACGCTCGCCAACACCCGCGCCGGCACGGTCGAGGCCTGCCAGCGCACCAAGCTGTCGACGATCATGGGCGGCCGCATCGAGTACCTCGGGGTCAAGGAAGGCGACCGGGTCGAGAAGGGCCAGTTGCTGATGAAGCTGTGGAACGACGACCAGCAGGCGCAGGCGAATCTGGCGCAGACGCAGATCGCGCTCGCCGCGCGGCGCAGCGACGAGGCCTGCATCGCCGCCGCCAACGCCGAGAGCGAAGCGAAGCGCCAGGCCGACCTGCGCGCCCGCGGCTTCGTCTCGCCGAGCAAGGAAGAGGCCGCCCGCACCGAGGCGGCGGTGCGCCGCGCCGCCTGCAACACCAGCAAGGCCGACGTCGCCCAGGCCGAAGCGAAACTCAAGGCGACGCGCGTCGAGCAGGGCCGCGTTTCGCTCTACGCCCCCTTCGCCGGCACCGTCGCCAAGATCGTCGGCGAACTGGGCGAATATTCGACGCCGTCGCCGCCGGGCGTGCCGACGCCACCGGCAATCGACCTGATCGACGATTCCTGCCTCTACGTCAAGGCACCGATGGACGAGGTCGACGCGCCGAAGATCGCCGCCGGCCAGCCGGTGCGCATCACCCTCGACGCGCTGCCCGGGCAGTCGCTGCCGGGCAAGGTGCGGCGCGTCGCACCTTACGTCTCGGCGGTCGAGAAGCAGGCGCGCACGGTCGACATCGAGGTCGATTTCGAAAAACCGGAACAGGCAGCCAAGTTGCTGGTCGGCTACAGCGCCGACGTCGAGATCATCCTCGCTGGCCGCGACAAGGTGCTGCGCATCCCGACCGCCGCGCTGCAGGAGGGCGGCCAGGTGCTGGTGCTGAAGGACGGCACACTCGAAGCGCGGCCGGTGAAGACCGGCCTGTCGAACTGGGAATACGCCGAGGTGCTCGACGGCCTGCAGGAAGGCGAACAAATCGTCACCTCGCTCGAGCGGGCCGGCGTCAAGGCCGGGGTCAAGGCGGTCGCCGACAGCGCGGCGAAATAGATGGCGCTGATCGAACTCGCCGGCATCGAGCGCCGCTTCCAGCTCGGCGACACCACGGTCAAGGCGCTGGCCGGCATCGACCTGACGATAGACGCCGGCGAGTACGTCGCCGTGATGGGCCCGTCCGGCTCCGGCAAATCGACGCTGCTCAACCTACTCGGCCTGCTCGACCGCCCCGACATCGGCCACTACCGGCTGGAAGGCCGCGACGTGACGACATTGAGCGCCGACGAGCAGGCGAAGGTGAGGAGCGCGCGCATCGGTTTCGTCTTCCAGAGCTTTCACCTGGTGCCGCGGCTGACCGCCGCCGAGAACATCGCGCTGCCAATGACACTGGCCGGCATCGCCCCGGCCGACCGGGCGCGGCGGGTGACGGCGGCGCTCAAGGATTTTGGCCTCGACCACCGTGCCGACCACAAGCCGGACCAGCTCTCCGGCGGCCAGCGCCAGCGCGTCGCCATCGCCCGGGCGACGATCATGCAGCCGCCACTGATCCTCGCCGACGAGCCGACCGGCAACCTCGACCGCCATACCGGCGAAGACGTCGTCAACTTGCTCGAAGCGCTCAACGCGCGCGGCGTCACCCTGATCGTCGTCACCCACGACCCCGGCATGGGCGAGCGCGCCCGCCGCCGGCTGGTGATGGAAGACGGCCGCCTGCAATCGGACAGCGCCGGTGCGCCCGGCTGACATCCTGCGCTTCGCGCGCGACGCGGCCGCCGGCTACCCGCTGCGCACGACGCTGTCGGTGCTGGCCATGGCCATCGGCGTCGCCGCCGTCGTGCTCCTCACCGCGCTCGGCGACGGCGCGCGGCGCTACGTGGTCGGCCAGTTCTCGTCGCTCGGCACCAACCTGGTCATCGTCCTGCCCGGCCGTACCGGCACCGGCGGCTTCAACCCGGCCACCGCGATCACCAGCACGCCGCGCGACCTGACCATCGCCGACGCCCAGGCGCTGCTGCGCGCGCCGGCCGTCCGCCGGGTCGGCCCGCTCGCCGTCGGCACCTCGGAAATCAGCGCCGGCGGGCGCCTGCGCGAAGTGATGGTGGCCGGCGCCAACCGAGATTTCTTCGCCATCCGCAATTTCGAACTGGCTCAGGGCGAGGCGCTGCCCGACGACGACTGGCAGCGCGCCGCGCCGGTGGTGGTGATCGGCGCCAAGGTGCAGGAAGAACTGTTCGGCCGCGAGCCGGCGCTCGGCCGCCTGGTCCGCGTCGGCGACCGCCGGCTGCGCGTGATCGGTATCCTGCGCCCGACCGGCCAGGGACTGGGCATGAACACCGACGAACTGGTCATTGTGCCGGTCGCCCTGGCCCAGGCGATGTTCAACTCGAACACGCTGTTCCGCATCCTGGTCGAGGCGCGCAGCCGCGAGGCAATTCCCGCCGCCAGCACGCAGGTTCTGGAACTCCTCAAACAGCGCCATCGCGGCGAGGAGGACGTCACCGTGATCACCCAGGACGCCGTGCTCGCCACCTTCGACAAGCTGCTCGGCGCGCTGACTCTGGCGGTCGCCGGGATCGCCGCGATCAGCCTGGCGGTGGCCGGCATCCTGGTGATGAACGTGATGCTCGTCGCCGTCACCCAGCGCACCGGCGAAATCGGCCTGTTGAAGGCGCTCGGCGCACCGGCGCGCACCATCCGCCTGGCCTTCCTGACCGAAGCGGCGATGCTGTCGGCGAGCGGCGCCCTGGTCGGCTACGGCCTCGGCGAGGCCGGCGCCTTCGCACTGCGCCAGCTGTTCCCGGTGTTCCCGGCCTACCCGCCGGACTGGGCGGTGATCGCCGGCCTGCTCACCGCGCTGTCCACCGGCCTGCTCTTCGGTTTCCTGCCGGCTCGCCGCGCTGCCCGGCTCGACCCGGTGCAGGCGCTGATGAAGCACTGACATGCGGCTTTCCGACGCCATCTCGCTGGCCAGCCGCGCCGTCACCGCGCAGCGCCTGCGCAGCTTCCTGACCCTGCTCGGCATCGCCGTCGGCATCGCCTCGGTGATCCTCCTCACCTCGATCGGCGAAGGCATCCACCGCTACGTTCTCGGCGAATTCACCCAGTTCGGCACCAACGTGATCACCGTCGCCCCGGGCAAGACGAAGACCGGCGGCGCGCCGTCCGGCCTGCCGTCGAGCGCCCGACCGCTGTCGCTGGACGACGCCAAGTCGCTCGAACGCCTGCCGCAGGTCGTCGCCGTCACCCCCAACGTGCGTGGCAACGCCGAGGTCGAGGGCAACGGGCGCACCCGGCGGACGTTGATCTACGGCGTCAATGCCGATTCGCGCATCGTCTTCCGGTCGACCATGCGCAGCGGCCAGTTCCTGCCCGACGAGGACCCGGCCAACGCGCGCGCCTTCGTCGTCCTCGGCAGCAAGCTGAAGGAGGAACTGTTCGGCGCCGACAATCCGCTCGGCCAGCGCCTGCGCATTGGCGGCCTGCATTTCCGGGTGGTCGGCGTGATGGCGCCGAAGGGGCAGTTCCTCGGCATCGACCTCGACGACACCGCTTTCATTCCGGCCGGCCGCGCCCAGGAGCTGTTCAACCGCGAAGGCTGCGACGAGATCAACCTGGCTGCCGCCGAGGGCGTGCCGGCGGCGCTGGTCGCCGAACGCATCCGCCGCCAGTTGATCGAGCGTCACGGCCGCGAGGACTTCACCATCGTCACCCAGGAGGAAATGCTGAAGACGCTGTCCAGCATCCTCGACGTGCTGACGCTGGCGGTCGGCGCGCTCGGCGGCATTTCGCTGCTCGTCGGCGGCGTCGGCATCGTCACCATCATGACCATCGCGGTCAGCGAACGGACCTCGGAAATCGGCCTGCTGGTCGCCCTCGGCGCCTCGCGGCGGACCATTCTCGGCCTTTTCCTCGGCGAGGCGGTGGCACTCTCGGCGCTCGGCGGCGCGCTCGGTCTGGCGCTCGGTTTCGGACTCGCCCAGGCAATCCATTTCGCGGTGCCGGCGCTGCCGGTGCATACGCCACTCAGCTTCGTCCTGCTCGCCGAAGGCATCGCCATCGCCATCGGGCTGCTGGCCGGCGTTCTGCCGGCACGCAATGCGGCGCGCCTCGATCCGGTTGCAGCATTACGGACAGAATGACGTGCTAGAGTGCTGCTTCCCAACCCAATAACAACCTGACAGGAGCCCAGCAATGTCGTATCACATCGACCAACTCGAACCCGGCATGTCCGCCAGCACCTCAAAGACCGTGACCGAAGCCGACATCATCCTCTTCGCCGGCATCTCGACCGACGTCAACCCGGCCCACCTCGACGAGGAATACGCCAAGGGCACGATGTTCGGCGGCCGTATCGCGCACGGCATGCTGTCGGCCGGCTTCATTTCGGCGGTGCTCGCCAACAAGTTGCCCGGACCGGGCACCATCTACCTGTCGCAGACGCTGAAGTTCAAGGCACCGGTGCGCCCGGGCGACACCGTCACGGCGACGGTGACGGTCAAGGAAGTCAATACCGCGAAGAACCGCGTCACGCTCGACACCGTGTGCACGGTCGCCGGCAAGACGGTGATCGAAGGCGAATGCATGATGATGCCGCCGGTTCGCGCCGCCGCTCCGACCGGTACGGCCTGAGACCCTTACACCAATGAAAAACGCCGGCGGGGCGACCCGGCCGGCGTTTTTTTATGGGCGTTGCGTCACGGCAGCGTCAGAATGCCTCGTCGTCGCGCAGGAAGCGCCACTGCCCCATGGGCAGATCGCCCAGGCGGATGCGACCGATGCGCACGCGCTTGAGGCCGATCACTGTCAGCCCGACCTGCTCGCACATGCGACGGATCTGCCGCTTCTTGCCTTCCTTGAGGATGAAGTGCAGCTGGTCCTCGTTCAGTTGCTTGACCCAGGCCGGCTTCAAAGGCTTGCCGTCGAGTTCCAGACCGTGCCGGAGCAGGTCGAGGCCGCCCTTGATCATCTGCCCGGAAACACGCACCAGGTATTCCTTTTCCGCTTCGCTGTCTTCGCCGATCAGGCGTTTGGCGACGCGACCGTCGCTGGTCAGCACCAGGAGACCGGTCGAATCGATGTCGAGGCGGCCGGCCGGCGCCAGGCCGCGCAGCATCCACGGTTTGAATTCGGGCCCGCCCGACTGCGGCAACTGGTTTTCCGCGGTAATCAGGGTCACCGCCGGAATGCAGCCCGGTTCCGGCTGCCCGGAAACGTAGCCGACCGGCTTGTGCAGCAGGATCGTCACCGCCTTGGCCTGATCCTTCTTGGCTTCTGTCGATATTTCGATGCGCGCGTCGGGGTCGATCCGCGAACCCAGTTCGCTGACCTGCACGCCATCGACAAAAACCCAGCCGCGCTCGATCCAGAGGTCGGCTTCGCGCCGCGAGCAAAGGCCGCGCTCGGACATCACCTTGGACAGGCGGACGCCGCTCGGCGCCTCAGCACTGGCGACGACCGCTGGCGGCGGGCTGGCGGGCCGCTCGGCACCCTCTGGCCGCGGCGGACGCGCACCGGCGTTGCCGCGCGGCGCCTCGCTGGCTGGCTTGCGGGCCCAGGGATTTTCCCCGGTCGGGCGACGATCCCGGTTCTGCCCGTCCCTGCCTTGCCCGAATTTTTCCTGACGCCCGCCATCCGGCCGACGCTTCTCCTGCCACTCCCCGCCCGGGCGTTCCTGGCGCGGCTTGGCGGCGGTCGGACGCCCACCTTCCGGACGCGCGCCTTCGCGTTGCCGCGGCGGCGCAGCCGGGGTCTCACGCGGCTTGCGAGCCAGGGCACCGCCGCGCACCGGGCGCTTGCGGCCGGTGGTTTCGCTGCCTGGCTTCTTGAGCACACCGAGCGTCCCCGTCGGCGGCGTTGGCGCTACGTCATCCCGCGCCTCGACCGGCGCCGCGGGTTTTGCCGGGGCACTTGCCGCCACCGGCGTCTCCGGCGTCTCCGGCGCGGCGGCCGGCTGCGGTTTGACTGGCTTAGGCGTCTCTATCGGCGCAACTGCGGCGGACGGCTTGCGGTCGACCGCATCGTCTGCCGGCTTGCGCCATTTGGCCCAGGGATCGTCCGGCTGGGTCATTGCAGATCGAGGAGCTCGACCTCGAAGACCAACGTGGCGTTCGGCGGGATGACGCCGCCAGCGCCACGGGCGCCGTAACCGAGGTGCGCCGGAATGGTCAGCTTGCGTGTGCCGCCGATCTTCATGCCCTGGACGCCTTCGTCCCAGCCCTTGATAACATGGCCCTGGCCGAGCGGAAACTGGAAGGGATCGTTGCGATCCTTGCTCGAATCGAACTTGCTGCCGTCGGTCAGCCAGCCCGTGTAATGCACGGTGACGAAAGCGCCGGCGGCGGCGACGGCGCCGCTGCCTTCGACGGTGTCTTCGTAGATCAGGCCGGAGGCCGTGGTGATTTCAGCCATGAGATGCTCCTTTGCGAAAGCGCGAAATTCTAGCACAAGCCATTGATAGCCTTTGACTTTCATGAACTTCTGCGTATAATGCGCGGTTCTTCGTAGCACCCTTAGTTCATTCCCGGAGTCCAACCATGTATGCGGTCATAAAAACCGGCGGCAAGCAGTATCGCGTTTCCGCTGGCCAAAAACTCAAAGTAGAACAGATACCGGCAGACGTTGGCGCAGAAATCACCCTCGATCAGGTCCTCATGGTAGGCGAAGGCGAGTCGGTGAAGGTCGGCGCCCCGCTCGTTGCTGGCGCCTCCGTCAAGTGCACCGTGGTTTCCCACGGCCGCCACGACAAGGTCAAGATCTTCAAGATGCGCCGTCGCAAGCACTACCAGAAGCGCCAGGGCCATCGTCAGAACTACACCGAACTGCGCATCGACACGATCGCTGCCTGAGTTCAGAGAAGGAGCTAGCAAATGGCACACAAAAAAGCAGGCGGCAGTTCGCGTAACGGCCGCGACTCACAGGCACAACGACTCGGCGTCAAGCGCTACGGCGGTCAATTCGTTCTCGCCGGCAACATCATCGTTCGCCAGCGCGGCACCGAATTCCACGCCGGTGAAAACGTCGGCATGGGCAAGGACCACACCCTGTTCGCGCTCAAGGATGGCACCATCCAGTTCGCCATCAAGGGCGAAAAGAAGCGCCGCACGGTCACCATCGTTCCGGCTGCCGAATAAACTTCGGTCCAGCGGAATCGCAAAGCCCTGTCCGCCGGATGGGGCTTTTTAGTTTCAGGAGGCGGAAAACATGAAATTCATTGACGAAGCAAAGATCTACGTCAAAGCCGGCGACGGCGGCAACGGCATCGCCACTTTCCGCCGCGAGAAATACATCCCGATGGGCGGCCCCAACGGTGGCGACGGCGGCCGTGGCGGCAGCGTTTACGTGATCGCTGACCGCAACATCAACACCTTGGTCGATTACCGCTACACCCGCAAATTCCTCGGCCAGCGCGGCGAGAACGGCGGCAGCGCGGATTGCTACGGCAAGGGCGGCGACGACATCGTGCTGCGCATGCCGGTCGGCACCGTGATCTCGGACCTGAACACCGGCGAAGTGCTGGCCGACCTCGACGTGCACGACAAGAAGGTCCTGCTCGCCAAGGGCGGCAAGGGCGGCCTCGGCAACACGCACTTCAAGTCATCGACCAACCGCGCGCCGCGCCAATGCACCAAGGGCGAGCCGGGCGAGGAATTCGAGGTCAGCCTCGAACTGCGCGTGCTCGCCGACGTCGGCCTGCTCGGCCTGCCCAACGCCGGCAAGAGCACGCTGATCCGCGCCGTCTCGTCGGCCCGGCCGAAGGTCGCCGACTACCCGTTCACCACGCTGCATCCCAACCTCGGCGTGGTCCGTGTCGGCGCCGAGAAGAGTTTCGTCATGGCCGACGTGCCCGGACTGATCGAAGGCGCCGCCGACGGCGCCGGCCTCGGCATCCGCTTCCTCAAGCACCTGCAGCGCACACGTATCCTGCTGCACCTGGTCGACATCGCACCGATTGATCCGGAGGCCGACCCGGTGCGCGACGCCAAGGCGATCGTCGGCGAACTGGTCAAGCACGACCCGGCGCTTGCCGACAAGCCGCGCTGGCTGGTCCTCAACAAGCTCGACCTGATCCCCGAGGAAGAGCGCGAAAAGGCGGTCAAGGATTTCCTCAAGGCCTACAAGAAGGCGACCAAGTACGACGGCCCGGTGTTCCCGATCACCGCCATCACCGGCGACGGCACCAAGCCGCTGATCTACGCGATCCAGGAAGCCCTCGAACAGATGGCCCGGCCGGAAATCGCCGACGACGACGAAGACACGCCCGCCGAGGAACAATGAGCCGCAGCCGCCTCGCTTCCGCCAAACGCCTGGTCGTCAAGGTCGGCTCGGCGCTCGTCACCAGCAACGGCAACGGCCTCGACCTCGCCGCCATCGACAGCTGGGCGCGGCAGATCGCCGCCCTGCGCGAACAGGGACGCGAGGTCATCCTCGTTTCCTCCGGCGCCGTCGCCTGCGGCGTCCAGCGCCTGGGCTGGGGCCGCCGGCCGAAGACCGTGCATGAAAAGCAGGCCGCCGCCGCCGTCGGCCAGGCCGGCCTGGTCGAAGTCTACGAAGCCGCGTTCAGCAAGTACGGGCTGCACACCGCGCAAATCCTGCTCACCCACGACGACCTCGCCGACCGCAAACGCTACTTGAACGCCCGCACCACGCTGCATACCCTGCTTGGCCTCGGCGTGATCCCGATCATCAACGAGAACGACACGGTGATCACCGACGAAATCAAGTTCGGCGACAACGACACGCTGGGCGCGCTGGTCGCCAACCTGCTTGAAGCCGACACCCTGATCATCCTCACCGATCAGCAGGGCCTGTACACCGCCGACCCGCGCAAGGACCCGGCGGCAACGCTGATCGACCAGGCCAGCGCCGGCGACCCGACACTGGAAGCGATGGCCGGCGGCGCCGGTAGCCGCGTCGGCACCGGCGGCATGATCACCAAGGTCATCGCCGCCAAACGCGCCGCCCGCAGCGGCGCCGACACGGTGATCGCCAGCGGCCACGAGACCGATCCGATCCTGCGCCTGGCTGCCGGCGAAGCGCTCGGCACCCTGCTCGTTGCCGAAACACCACCGCTGGCCGCGCGCAAGCAATGGCTGGCCGACCACCTGCAACTGGCTGGCCGCCTCATGCTCGACGACGGCGCAGTCAAGGCGCTCAAATCAGGAAAGAGTCTGCTGCCGGTCGGCGTCGTCGCCGTCGACGGCGAATTCGAACGCGGCGCCGCCGTCGCCTGCATCGCCCCGGACGGCCACGAAGTCGCCCGCGGCCTGGCCAACTACGGCAGCGGTGAAGCCCGCCTGATCGCCCGCAAGGCAACCGCCGACATCGAAGCCATTCTTGGCTACCTTGAAGAGCCGGAAATGATCCACCGCGACAACCTGATTGTCAGCGGCTAAGCCACGCCAACTGCACCGCACACCCAACCGACTGCCAGCAATACCCGACTTGCGCTTCCGAAACGCCGGCGGGCCATCACAGACCCCGCAGCATCGTTATCGCCCTGGATGACGCGACGACCAGGCTCGTCGCCGATAAAAACCCAAGCCCAGGTTCAAATAAACGCTACCTCTTCCTATCCGCGTTGGCGAGAAAATCGCCGTCAATCCGAAAAGCGAAGAGCAAAAACAGAAACGGCCACTCCGAGGAGTGGCCGTTTTCGTTACAAGAACTAAACCAGTTGAACTGGATTAGAACTGGTGACGGATGCCCAGGTTCAGGCCAGAGGTGTAGTCGTCGGCACCACCGCCGATGGCAGCGCCACCCTTGACGGAGAAGCTGCCTTCAGCCTCGGTGTTGGTGCTGATCTTGGAGTACACAGCGTACAGGTTGGTGCGCTTCGACAGGCTGTGGGTGTAACCGAGAGCCCACTTGGAAGCCTTGGCACCATCGGCTGCGGCAAAGTCGCTGTCGATCTTGTTACGCGAGTAGGAAACCAGAACGTTGCCAGCAGCGCCGACCGGAACGGTGGCGCCGACCATCCACTGCTTGGCCTTGGAGTTGTCACCACCAGGGGCGCCCAAAAGAACAACGCCGACATTGTCGTTCTTGATTTGACCGTAGACGCCGGCGAGCTTGACGACGCCGAAGTCGTAGCTGGCGCCCAGATCCCAGACGCGATCCTTGTAACCGGCAGCATCAATCTTGACCTGGTGGTAGTTCAAACCAACGAACAGCGGGCCATTCGAGTAGTTCGGGTTGATCGCCCAAATCTTGGCGTCAGCGCTCTTGGCACCCTTCGCGGTGTTGTCTTCGTCACCCAGACCGTCAGCGGTATAGCCAGCGATCACGTTGAAGCCGCTGAAGTTCGGAGAAACGTAAGCAACCAGGTTGTTCAGGCGGATCGTGGTCGGAACAGCAGCAGCACCCATGCCGTAAACGCCACGGCCGTAGGTCACGTCACCGGTGGTACCGGCGCCGAACGGATCAAGCTTGGAAACCAGGCCGTATTGCGGGGTGTATTGACGACCAGCGGCAACGGTACCGTAGCTGTTGGACAGGGCCAGGAAGGACTGGCGAGCCGGGCCGGTCAGGCCAGCACCGGTATCAACACCGATGCCGTATTCCAGAACGAAGGAAGCCTTCAGGCCGTTGCCCAGATCTTCCGTACCACGGAAGCCGATGCGCGAACCGGATTGCAGGCCGCTGTCCAGAGCATTGCGGCTCTTCAGGGCGCTCGTATCGGAACTGGAGTAGCGGGTGTAGCCGACGTCGACAACACCGTAGATTTGAACGTTCGACTGCGCGAAAGCAGCGGTAGAAGCCAGGCCGGCGACGGCCAGAGCGATAATCTTCTTTTGCATCAGAAAATCTCCTTAGTGGTTAGTTTTTGGCCGCCCCCTTGCGGAACCGGCCAAGCTTTACCTCTCGGATCGAGAAGTTGAAGGGCATTGTGCAAGGGCGGGTTGCGAGCGGCAAGGCTTAATCCGGACAGTTCCTACACATTGTGAAACTCTGTTGCATCGATGCAACAGGGGTCAGGCAAAAAGCCGGGCCAGTTCTTCGCCCGGCTCGTCGGCACGCATGAAAGCCTCGCCGACAAGGAAAGCGTGAACTGCGTTTTCGCGCATCAGACGGACGTCTTCGGGCTTCAGGATGCCGCTCTCGGTAACCACGATGCGTTCCTGCGAGATGCGTCCAAGCAGGCCGAGCGTGGTGTCGAGGCTGACGTCGAAAGTGCGCAGGTTGCGGTTGTTGATGCCGAGCAAGGGTGTCTGCAACTGCAGCGCGGCGTCGAGTTCCTCGCCGTTGTGCACTTCGACCAGCACGGCCATGCCGTAGTCCATGGCCTGGCGCTCCAGTGCCTGCATTTCCGGCAGGCTCAGCGCGGCGGCGATGAGCAGGATGGCGTCGGCGCCCATGGCGCGGGCTTCGGCGACCTGGTAGGCGTCGACGATGAAGTCCTTGCGCAGCACCGGCAGGCTGCAGGCGGCGCGGGCGGCCTGCAGGTATTCGGGCGCCCCTTGGAAATACTGGCGGTCGGTCAGTACCGACAGGCAGGCGGCGCCGTGTTCGGCGTAGCTGCGGGCGATATCGGCCGGCCGGAAATCAGCGCGGATGACGCCCTTCGACGGGCTGGCCTTCTTGATTTCGGCAATCACGGCAGCTTGGCCGCACGCGAGCTTGGCGCGGATGGCGCCGACGAAATCGCGCGGCGCGGCCTGCTGCGCGGCTTCGGCCTCAAGCGCAGCAAGCGGCTTGAGCGCCAGACCGGCGGCGATTTCCTCGCGCTTGGTGGCGATGATCTTGTTCAGGATGTCGCTCATGCCACCCCCAGGGCTTTCGTGCATTCGACGAACTGCGCCAGCTTGGCCCGCGCCGCGCCGCTGGCTATGGCTTCACGTGCCTTGGCGATGCCATCGCCGATACTGTCGGCGGCATTGGCGACGTAGAGCGCCGCACCTGCGTTCAGGCAAACGATCTCGCGGGCGGCGCCCGGCTGGTTGTCGAGCGCGGCGAGCATCATCGCCTTCGACTCGTCGGCGCTACCGACGCGCAGGTTCCTGAGTGACAGCATCTGCAGGCCGAAATCTTCCGGATGCACCTCGTATTCGCGGACTTCGCCGTCCTTCAGCTCGCCGATCAAGGTCGCGGCGCCAAGCGAAATTTCGTCGAGACCGTCCTTGCCGTGCACTACCAGCACCCGTTCGGCGCCGAGGCGCTGCATTACGCGCACCTGGATGCCGACCAGATCCGGGTGGAAGACGCCCATCAGGGTGTTCGGCGCGGCCGCCGGGTTGGTCAGCGGGCCAAGGATGTTGAAGATGGTGCGCACGCCCATCTCGCGGCGTACCGGCGCGACGTGCTTCATCGCGCTGTGGTGGTTGGGCGCGAACATGAAGCCGATGCCGCACTGCTCGATGCAGGCGGCGACCTTTTCTGGCGACAGATTGATGTTGGCACCGAGCGCTTCGAGCACGTCGGCGCTGCCCGAGCTCGACGACACGCTGCGCCCGCCGTGCTTGGCCACCTTGGCGCCGGCCGCGGCGGCGACGAAGATCGAGGTGGTGGAAATATTGAAGCTGTGGGCGGCGTCGCCGCCGGTGCCGACGATATCGACGAAGTGCTTGTCGTAGGGCACCTTGACCGGCGTCGCCAGCTCGCGCATGACGCTGGCGGCGGCGGCGATCTCGCCGATGGTTTCCTTCTTGACGCGCAGTCCGGTGACGATGGCGGCGATCATCACCGGCGAGACTTCGCCGCTCATGATCTGGCGCATCAGCGAGACCATTTCGTCGTGGAAGATTTCGCGATGCTCGATGACGCGCTGGAGGGCGGCTTGCGGGGTCATTGCTTGTGCTCCTCGAGGAAGTTGTTGAGCAGGTCGTGACCGCGCTCGGTCAGGATCGATTCCGGGTGGAACTGGACGCCTTCGACGGCCAGCGTCTTGTGGCGCACGCCCATGATCTCGCCGTCCTCGGTCCACGCCGTGATGTCGAGACAATCGGGCAGGCTGGCGCGCTCGATGGCCAGCGAGTGGTAGCGGGTGCAGGTCAACGGATTGGGCAGGTTGCGGAAGACGCCCTCGTTCTTGTGGTGCACCGGCGAGACCTTGCCGTGCATCAACGTTTTGGCATGCACGATGCGCCCGCCGAAGGCTTCGCCAATCGACTGGTGGCCGAGGCAGACGCCGAGCAGCGGAATCTTGCCGGCGAATTCCTTGATTGCCGCCAGCGACACACCGGCCTGCGCCGGCGCGCAGGGACCGGGCGAAATGACCAGGTAGTCGGGCTTGAGGCGGGCGATCTCGGCCAGCGTGATGGCGTCGTTGCGGAAGACTTTCACCTCCTGGCCAAGTTCGCCGAAATACTGGACCAGGTTGTAGGTGAAGCTGTCGTAGTTGTCGATCATCAGGAGTCTCATGATTCTAAGTCCTTGATTTCATTAATGTTTTCCATTACACACAACCTCCATTACCCACTTTATTACACACATCGACAGTTGATTGCGATGGACGAAGCGCGAGCATGTGCTGGCTCAAGGTAGCAAGGGCTCCTGAGAGATGTCTTGGCGTGCGCCAGTGCGGTGTACTGACGCAGCGACGGCGCCCGCATGCCAGGGCCAAGTGCTGAGACTGGGCGGACAGACCTACCCCTCGCGGCGACACAGCGCGCGGGGCATCAGTTCTACGACGGGGCTGGGGTGCCAAGGGCATCGGGCAATCTCCTCAAATCTTGGAGCCGCCGTGCCGGGGAGCCTTCTTGAAACCTTGCCTGCCGGTACGGCGGCAAGGTGCGGTCAAGACCGCAACGACATGCCGCTTCCTATTGGAAGCGCCACCACAGAGCGATGTTGGTCGAAGCGGTACGGGTCATGGACAGACCAAAGTGTTGAATTTAAAAGCCAGAACTCGGCCCGAGTACACCCGAACGGAATTCCAAAGTAAGCCTGGGGAATTTTACCATGAGCATGTTAGGCAAAGCCACTTCCTGGAATGCCAGGGCATTCATCACCCCGCCCATCTACCTCGGACCGGACGACAACACTTCCAGTCTCGAAACCAGAGAGCAAGTAGACCAACTGCTACGGACTTGTGAGCATCGAATCTCAGGTTGGCAGTCATCTGGACCTGCGCGGGTGATGCTATATCGCTATATCAGCATCCGGGGCAGATATGACACCGCCGGATTTTCTCTGCCGACCCTAGGTCCCGGAGAACAGAAGCCGTTGATCGCAGCTTCTGAAACCATCGCCGTATCAGACCATACCAAATCGGTTTTGCGGGGAACAGCGCAGCGCATGACGCTGGTACCGTGAGCGCCAATATCGAGCTTTCGTCCTCATCGCTCGATGGGCCGGCAACCGATCGATTCTTGCACAACGAGCAAGACGAGGCCACCTACAGCGGACGCCAAACCAATCACCTCGCCCGTCTACGTTCAGGGCATCTTCCCAGGCACCCGCGGAAGGTCATAACGACACAGCAGCCCTTGGCAGGGCAAGAAAGGAGCCGGTGATGTAGCGCTTCCGAAAGGAGACGAAGACATGCACAAGGACATTCCAACATCGAAGGTGTTCTATCGTCCCATCGAGGCTGCCATACGGTGGGCCGGGTTGCTGCGGTACCTGCCGATGATCCTGGCTGCGATCGCGTCACCGCGCTTCCTGCCTCCATCGTTGAATTGCCCGCGATGGAATGAGTGCCGGCTGTACTCGGAGCGTATCTATGACGGCATCCTCAACGGGGAGCTGCCCTACGGCCAGAACGGCATCACGCTCAATGATCCGAAGCTGCTGCAGTCGCCGGATCTGACCGTTCGCCATGTCGATCTGAAGCGCTGGATGCGCAACCACTATCCCGAGCACCGGCCAGGATTCCTGTTCAGCCGTGGCGAACGCATGGCGCATCCTTTTATCACCTTGGAAACAGGACAGGCGATCCTGATCGAGCGACTGGCCCTTCAGGCGGCCCTGGAGCATGCGCGTCGCCAGATGCAGGAATTGCAGGAGCAGCGCGACACCTTGCTCAAGCAGTCCACCGCGCTGCTGGCTTCCAAGCAATGCGAGATCAGCGAGCGAGCGGAGACGACGTATCTCAACATCATCGGCGGGATGCTGACGCTGATGCTGGGCCAGTCCCCTTCGGGTGTGCCCTATTCCAGCTTCAAAACACAGGAGGCACTCGTCTCGGCATTGGTCGCCCACTTCGGCGGCACCATGGGCATCACGGAGCGAACCTTGAACGGCAAGTTCGCCAACGCCAGGAAGTACGTCCGTAGCGCAAGCGCATGAGGTTTTTCCAGCTTGTATGTGCAACCGCGGAGATTGCATTTGCAATGTCTTTCCGCAGCCAGGTCTATTGAATAAAGGTCACGCCAACAAACGCCACCGAGCGTTCAGGAGTGACCGCCATGTCGCAGCCCCCTGTACTCCCGCCGAACGAGCGCCGCATCCTGCGGCTCGATGAAGTCGAAGCCAAGTCCGGCTTCAAACGCGCCCACATTTACAACCTGATGAAGAAGCGCCAGTTTCCCCAGGCGCTGCGCCTGGGCGTGCGCGCCGTCGGCTGGGATTCGATCGAAATCGACCAGTGGATCGCCGAGCGCCTCAACCACCGGACCTGACCCGTTCTCCCGCGGACTTCCCATTCCCAGCCGGAGAGCGCCATGCAGGTCGTATCCATCATTTCAACGAAGGGCGGCGTCGGCAAGACCACGACGGCCGCCAACCTGGGCGGGCTCGCCGCGGACGCGGGCCTGCGCGTGCTGCTGCTCGATCTCGACGTGCAGCCCACCTTGTCCTCCTACTACGAACTGACCCAGCGCGCGCCGGGCGGCATCTATGAGCTGTTGGCCTTCAACGAGCGCGACCTTGGCCAGCTCGTGTCCCGCACGATCATCGCGGGCCTGGACCTGGTGCTGTCCAACGACCACCGGGGCGAGCTGAACACCTTATTGCTGCATGCGCCGGATGGCCGCCTGCGGCTGCGGCATCTGCTGCCAGCACTTGCTCCCCTCTACGACCTGGTGCTGATCGACACCCAGGGCGCGCGTTCCGTGCTGCTGGAGATGGCGGTGCTCGCCTCCGACCTTGCGCTGTCGCCCGTCACGCCGGAAATCCTCGCGGCCCGGGAGCTTCGACGCGGCACCATGCAGTTGCTCGAAGACATCGCGCCGTACCGGCACCTGGGCATCGAACCGCCGCCGCTGCACCTGCTCATCAACCGCGTCCACCCGGTGTCGGCGAACGCCCGACTGATCCAGCAGGCCCTGCGCGACCTGTTCCAAGACCATGCCGGCATCCGCGTGCTCGCCACCGACGTGCCAGCCATCGAAGCCTATCCGCGCGCCGCGACGCGCGGCCTGCCGGTGCATCGGGTCGAGCACCGCCAGCCGCCCGGCAGGGTCGCGCCGGCCTCGCTCGACACGATGCGCGCGCTCGCAAGCGAGCTGTTCCCGCAATGGCAGGACAGATTTGCCGCAATGTCCGGTCGCCCGCCACGTCCTCTTGATGCCGGGAGGTCCCATGGCGAACGCACATGAACTGGCCCGCGGCCACAAGCGGCTGCGCGCGCTGATCGAGTTCGCGGTCGGTGAAGGCTGGCACGTCAAGCGCACGCCGGGCGGGCACCTCAAGTTCACCAAGGCCGGCTGCGCGGCGATCTACACCAGTTCGACCGCGAGCGACCACCGGGCCGAATTGAACGCCCGTGCGCAGATCCGCCGCGCCGAGCGAGAGGCCCGCATGGCGCCGGCCGGCGGTCGTGGGGACTGCGAGGGGTGCGGCCATGGCTGACATGACCTCGCAGGACATGGCCGGCAAGCTGCTCGCGGCCGGCTTCGAGCGCAGCGGCCCAGCGGCTACGGCCTTGAGCGACCCGATCGCGGACACGCCCATGGTCGTGACGCTGGACCAGCTGCGGCCCTACGACCATGACCCGCGCATGAAGCGCAACCCCGCCTACGAGGAAATCAAGGCGTCCATCCGCGAGCGCGGCCTGGACGCGGCGCCAGCCATCACCCGCCGGCCCGGCGAGGACCACTACATCATCCGCAACGGCGGCAACACGCGGCTGGCGATCCTGCGCGAACTCTGGTCGGAGACCAAGGACGAACGCTTCTTCCGCATATCGTGCCTGTTTCGGCCATGGCCGGAGCGCGGTGAAATCGTCGCGCTGACCGGGCATCTTGCCGAGAACGAACTGCGCGGTGGCCTCACGTTCATCGAGCGCGCGCTCGGCGTCGAGAAAGCACGCGAGTTCTACGAGCAGGAGAGTAGCGCCGCCCTGAGCCAGTCGGAACTGGCCCGCCGCCTGGCGGCCGATGGGTTCCCCGTCCAGCGGTCGCACATCACCCGCATGGCCGACGCGGTGCGCTACCTGCTGCCCGCCATTCCCACTGTGCTCTATGGCGGCCTGGGGCGCCACCAGGTCGAGCGGCTGTCGGTCATGCGGACGGCCTGCAAGCGCACCTGGGAGCACTATGCCAAGGACCGCACGCTGCCGCTGGACTTCGACAGCTTCTTTCAGGAGGTGCTGGCGCAGTTCGACACGCAGGGCGACGAGTTCGCGCCGCAGCGCGTGCAGGACGAGCTGATCGGCCAGATGTCCGAGCTGCTGGGCATCGGCTACGACGTGTTGGCGCTGGACCTGACCGAATCGGAAAGCCGCCACCGGGCGCTGGTCAGTGACCCGACGCCACCTGCGGCGCCGCCGGCGTTGCCTTCGCCCACCGCCGGCACGCCGCCTCCCCCGGGCGTAGCATCGTCCATCGCCAAGCCTGCAGCGGCGGCCAGTCCTCCACCCGCCAGCCCTCCGGCGTCCGAGCCCACCTTGCGCGAGGATACGGCCCGAGAGACGACAACGGAAAGCCCCACGGCCGCACCAGGCGATCTGCTTCTCGAGCACATCGTCTCGCCGGCACCGACGACCGAACGGCTGCAGTCGATCCAGCGCATGGTTGCCGACCAGTTGGGCGATGCGCTGCCGCCCGACTTCTCGGCGAGCGTGCTGCAGTCCATCCCGGTGCAAGCCGGCGGGCTCTATCCGATCTCCGACGTCTGGTACATCGACGCCGGCCTGGACACGCCCGATCGGCTGCGCATCCACATCGCGCAGTTCGCGCGCGAGATCGCCGGGGAGGCAGCCCTGGACGAGTGCATCGAGGATCGCTCCGATGGCATCGGCTTCGTTTGCTGCGCGCCCGCCCATGCACCATCGCCGCTCGGCCGGGCGGTGCTGGCGCTGCTCATCACTCTGACGGGTCAGCCCACTGCTGAAGCGGGCGTGGATGGCGCGCAGCTCGCCGCCGACTTGCCAGCACTGCTGCACGGCCAGGGTCAACACCACGGCGACTGCACAAGGCGCTTGAGCGACACGGCGTTGGTCAAGCTATTTCGGCTGCTCCGCCTGGCCCGGCGTCTGCTGGACCTGGAAGCCGGCACCACGGCGCCCGGGACGTGAGCGAGGGAGGCCGCATGTCCACATCGCATCCGCTCAACCAGGCCGTGATTGCCCAGGCGCTGTATGACCTTCGCAACGGCCAACTGCGCCGCTGCAAGGCCATGGGCTTCGGCGAGGCCGAGCTGGATGCGCTCAAGCACCCCGCGCTGATCAGCGTGCTGGCCAACGCCAGCGTCTCGTGGTGCTCGGTCACGGTCAACCGCGAAGTGCTGCAGCGCCTGCTCAACCAGGCACAGGACGTGGAGAAGGAAATCGCCACGGTCGATCGCATGCTGCGGCTGGGGGCCAGCACGGAGATGGTCAGCCGCTTCTATGGCCTGACCCATCAGGAAGTCGCCCTGCGGCGGGAGATCCTCGGCCTGCCCAAGCGCAAGGGGCGCCACCCCGTCCTGGACGAGACCCAGGACACCGAACTTTGGCGGCAATGGAAAGCCGTGACCAGCAGCAGGAACGTCGATCTGGAGGATGAGACCTCGATTCTCGATGCGGCCATGGACCTGGCCGAGGGCATGTCACTGCCGCTCTCGGTGGTCTGGGCCGCGATCAGGAACTGGGTCGATCAGGGATTGGACTAGGCCATGGCCGTGGACGACACCGCCCCACGAGCCCCGCGTCAAGGCCCCATCGCACTCGCCGACCTGTTCGACGCTGCGCTGAAGGACCTCACGCCCAATCCAAATCCCCGCGCGCCAGCGCCCATGGCAGTGCCCACGCCTGCGGCGTCCGGCGACGCCTTCCTATTCAGTGGCAATCGGCACGAGAGCGTGCCGCGGCGGCTGTTCGTCGACCGCCGCCTGACACCGCTGGAGCGCAACGCCTGGCAGGTGTTCCGGCTGATGCTCAACGACGACGGCGTCACGACGTTCCCGACCTATGAGCAGTTGCGCCCATGGCTGGCGTCCATGCCCTGCGCGGGACAAGCCTCCCACGAGACCGTCGCGCGGGCGCTGACGCTGCTGCGCCTGACGCGCTGGCTGAGCCTCGTGCGACGACGGCGCGACCCCAAGACCGGCCGCATCCTCGGAAACCTCTACGTCCTGCACGACGAACCCCTGACACTGTTCGAGGCCATGCAGCTCGACGCCGACTACCTGGCCCTGGTCAGCCAGTCGCTGGGGCATTCCGCCAAGGCCGTCCAGGTGGTGGGACTCAACACCCTCCAGGAGATCGCGGACGACCCGATGTTGTCCGGACGCACCTTGCCGTCGCGGCTGCAAGTGCTCGCCGAGCGCCTGGCCGACCAGGGCATCACCGCCACCGCAAGTTATCCACAGGAGGATGCGATCCACGATTCCGAAGAAGGGCCCGCCAGCCTTCTTCGGAATGGCGAACGCCCTTCTTCGGAATCCGAAGCAGGGCCGAAACCCGCGCCAGACGGCGCTCTTCGGAATCCGAAGCAGGACCGTACAGTACGTAGTAGTCGTATTGATGAAGTACGTACTACCGCGCAGGCGCGCGCGCTGGGCGACCTGCAATGGCCCAAGCGTTTCGCGGAACTGAAGGCGGAACAGCAAGCCGGCGCCAGGATGGCGTTGCAGCAAGTGGACGCTGCCCTGCGGCAGGCTGTGCTGGACGAGTGGGCCGCACGGTGCGGCAAGCATGGCATCCGCAACCCCGCCGGGTACCTGTTCGGCATCATCCAGCGCGCCATGCGCGGCGAGTTCAATGCGTGGGCCAAGCAGACCAGCCCGGCAGCGCCAACACCATCGGCGGCGCGAGCGCCACCGCCCGAGCCGCCGCGCAACGTCGTGCCGCCCGCGGTGGCCCGGCAGCACATCGAGCGCCTGCGCGATCTGCTGCGCAAATCCTGAGCGCAGGGCCTGGCAAGGCCATGAAGCAGACCTCCTTGGCGGTCGGCAGAAACGGTCCCCAGGGGACGGCTGTGTGGTGAAACGCCGGACGACGGCGCGACATGCTGCGCAAAACCTGAGTAGAGCGCCTGCAAGACCATGAAGCAGACCTCCATGGCGCTCAACGGAACGGTCCACTGGGGACGGCTGCGCGGCGAAGGATCGTGTCGAACGGCAGCGCGACGTGCGGTGCAGTACGCATACCGTCAACGACCGAGGCACGGAGCGCCAACGTGAATGCTCCGGCCTCCAAGGGACCGTTGCGCGCTGCGCCGCCAGCGCGCATAGAACCGGGGGCCGGCTCATTTCGGTTTGTTGACTGACTGCCTTCCGCTGCATGCGGATGCTGGCGGCTCCCTGTCCAACTGCGAGCGCTCACCATGGCAACCAGCAACGAACCATTGCAACTCAACCTCGGCTCCCTGCGCAGCGCGATGTCGCTGACGCTGCACACGCATCACGCTTCCCGCATCTGGCACGGCCGCGCCGCCGCCGAAGGGCGACCCGGCATCGTCGGCCTGAACGGCTACATCGCGGTGATGAATAAGATGAAGCGCGGCTCGGAGCAGGACGACCCCTACAGCGACTGGTGGATGCTGCGCATCGAGGACAAGCTCGACCAGACCAGGACCACGCTGCAGACCTTGCGCAAACAAGTGGACCAGGCACTGGCGGGCGTGCCTGCGGCATTGAGCCTGGGCGAGAACCTCAACGTGCAGCCCGTCAAGCTGCCGCTGTTCGTCAATGCGCAGTTGGGCTTTGCCGCCGTCTATCTCCTGGCCGACTACGACGACATCGCGCGCAAGCTGATCCTCGCCCACCACACCGCGCTGATCGACCGCAGCACTTTGGAGCGCTGGCTCAACGAGGGCGCGCACGCGCTGCGCAGCCTGTTCTCGCTGGCCCAGCAGTACCGCTACTCGGGCTGCACCCGCGACGATTTCGCGGCGAAGAATGCCGCAGCGCGGGTCGCGCTGGAGAAGTTCGGCGAGTTGCCGCAGGACGTCCTCGAAGGCACGCGCCGCTCGACGTTTGCGCCACCCATGGTGCGCCGTGGTCTGCAACAGCGCGGTGAGAATCCTGCCGCAGCCGCTACCAGCGTCGATGGTGATGCGGCCGCTGCTGCCGACCCGTCCGAAGGCGCAGCCACTGCCGGCGAGGACGAATCCGCATGAGCGATCTGAACCAGCCGACCCGCTACTTCCGGGGCCTGCAACAGGGAGCCTTCATGCGCCTGGAACACGCGGCCTCTCTAAAAGGCCTTTTAAAGCCTTTTAAAGGTAAAGGGGACTTGGAGGCCTGGGCCAGCCAGTGCTTCGCCATGCGCGACGAGTTGATCGGCCTGGCGCAGCGACAAGTGCTGCAACAGGCCGGTGGGCATCCCTTCCATCTGCTGCCCGTGGAACTGGCCCAGCAGACCACTGGCGCGGGAACGACGTTCCTGCGCTGGCGCAGGAACGACCGCTCGGCCATGGGCGTGGCCCTGTGGCAGGAGCTGATGGCGAGCACCAGCACGCCGGTCAACCTGCTGGCCGACCTGCACGCGATCGAGCTGCAGCGCATCACGCTGAACATGCAGATCAGCCTGTTGCACACCCTGGGTAGGCAGGCCCAGGAGTGCGCCAGCAAGGCCGCCGAGGCGGAAGACGCCTACCTGCGCCGGCTCGCGTCCATACCCCCCGGAGTGCGCGATCGGTGATCGCGTCGGGCACCCCAGCACGCGCCCGACGCCGACATGGCACGGGTATTTCAACCACCAAGGAGATTGCACCATGAGCACGCATTTTTCGGGCGAAGGCAACATCGGCTCGCCCCCCGAGTACCGGGAGTTCCCCAACGGCAACGACGAACCGCGGCGCTTGTTGCGGCTGAACGTGTATTTCGACAACCCCGTTCCCACCAAGGGCGGTGACTTCGAGGACCGCGGCGGCTTCTGGGCGCCGGTGGAAATCTGGCACCGCGACGCCGCACACTGGAAGGACCTTTACCAGAAGGGCATGCGCGTGCTGGTCGTCGGCCGCATGGAGCGCGAACCCTGGACCGACAACGAGGATCAGCCGCGCGAGACCTGGCAGATCAACGCGCGCAGCGTCGGCATCCTGCCGTTCCGCATCGAGTCCGTCGTTCTGAGCCCCAAATCGCAGGAGACCGCACAGGACGCGCAGCCCAAGCCCCAGGCCGCCCAGGAACCGGCAGCGTCGAAGGAGCCCAAGCGCAGGAAGTGATCCGGCGTGGGGGCGGCCGCAGTACGTTGCCGCCCCCCATGTCCTCGCGAGCTATCCCCAGGGGATAGCTCCATCAGCGTCCACCGGCTTCCGCGCGCTCCCGAACATCGCGGCTCCCGGCTCGCACACCGCCGGCCGCACGCCATCCCGCCCAAGCCGTTCCATCGGCGTGAAAGCGGTCGCTGCCGCATGCAGCTTGTTTGCTGCTGCCCCAACAGGCGCTCGGCATCCTCGATCCCAGCAACTCCATGAACAACGGGAAGCGGATGGACGGACATGCGGCTGTTTCTGTGCGAGAAGCCCTCCCAGGGCAAAGACATCGGCCGGATTCTCGGCGCCACGCAGCGCGGTGAAGGCTGCCTCAACGCCTCCGGTGTCACGGTCACCTGGTGCATCGGCCATCTCGTCGAAGCGGCAGCACCCGAGGTCTATGACGCGGCGCTCAAGCGCTGGTCGCTGGAACAGCTGCCCATCATTCCCCAGCAGTGGCGGGTCGAGGTCAAGCCGAAGACCGCCACGCAATTCAAGGTCGTCAAAGCGCTTCTGGCGAAGGCGACCCAGCTTGTCATCGCCACTGACGCCGACCGCGAAGGCGAACTGATCGCACGCGAGATCATCGACCTGTGCGGCTACCGCGGTCCCATCGAACGCCTGTGGCTGTCGGCGCTCAACGATGCGTCCATCCGCACCGCGCTCGCCAAGCTGCGGCCCTCGGCCGAGACGCTGCCGATGTATTACTCGGCGCTGGCGCGCTCGCGCGCCGACTGGCTCGTGGGCATGAACCTCAGCCGGCTGTTCACCGTGCTCGGGCGGCAGGCCGGCTACGATGGCGTGCTGTCGGTCGGGCGTGTACAGACCCCGACGCTCAAACTCGTGGTGGACCGCGACCGAGAGATCGCGGCCTTCGTGTCCGTGCCGTACTGGGCCATCGACGTGTCGCTGTCCGCAGGCGGTCAGACGTTCACCGCGCAGTGGGTGGCACCCGATGCCAGCACCGACGACGCCGGCCGCTGCCTGCGGCAGCCCGTCGCACAGCAGGCCGCGCAGCAGATCCGCGCCGCGGGCAGTGCCCAGGTGGTGTCGGTCGAGACCGAGCGCGTGCGCGAAGGCCCGCCGCTGCTGTTCGACCTGGGCACCTTGCAGGAAGTCTGTTCCAAGCAGCTTGGGCTGGACGTGCAGGAAACCTTGGAGATCGCCCAGGCCCTGTACGAGACGCACAAGGCCACGACGTACCCGCGCTCGGATTCGGGCTACCTGCCCGAAAGCATGTTCGCCGAAGTGCCCACGGTCCTGGACAGCCTGCTCAAGACCGATCCCACGCTGGCCCAGATCATGGGCCAGCTCGACCGCACCCAGCGCTCGCGCGCCTGGAACGACGGCAAGGTGACGGCGCACCACGGCATCATCCCGACGCTCGAACCCGCGAATCTCTCCGCCATGAGCGAGAAGGAACGGGCGTTGTACCGGCTGATCCGGGCACATTACCTGGCCCAGTTCCTCCCGCACCACGAGTTCGACCGCACCGTGGCGGATCTCTCCTGCGGCCAGCAGAAGCTGGTGGCTACGGGCAAGCAGGTCGTCGCCCGCGGCTGGCGCCTGGTGCTGGCCGAGTCCGAACGTGAAGGCAGCGCCGATGAGGATGGCGACGCCCCCGTGCGCACCCAGGTGCTGCCTGCGCTGCGTGACGGGATGGCATGCCAGGTCGCCGGGGCCGACATCAAGGCCCTCAAGACGATGCCGCCCAAGCCCTATACCCAGGGCGAACTGGTCAAGGCGATGAAGGGCGTTGCGCGTTTCGTGACCGACCCGCGCCTGAAGCAGAAGCTCAAGGACACGACGGGCATCGGCACCGAGGCGACGCGGGCCAACATCATCAGCGGGCTGATCGCCCGCGGCTATATCGTGAAGAAGGGGCGCTCCATCCGCGCATCGGATGCGGCGTTCACGCTGATCGACGCCGTGCCCGCGGCGATTGCCGACCCCGGCACCACCGCCGTCTGGGAACAGGCGCTGGACATGATCGAGGGCGGACAACTCACCCTGGATGTGTTCATCGGCAAGCAGGCCGCCTGGATTTCGCAGTTGATCGCGCAATACGGCAGCACGTCCCTGTCCATCAAGGTTCCCCAAGGACCGGCTTGTCCGCAGTGCGGCGCACCCACGCGCCAGCGAACCGGCAAGAGCGGCCCGTTCTGGTCGTGCAGTCGCTACCCCGACTGCAAAGGCACGCTGCCGGTGGCAACCGGCACGTCCAGGCGTGGTGCCTCGCGTCCACGCCGTACCAGTGGCGGTGGCCGCAAAGGCGCCTGACCGCCCCCGTTCCCCGTGAGCCATGCCCGCCATCGGCGGCGTGGCCCGTGTCCCGCATGCCCTGCGGGACGCCCCAGCGCGCAACGCCTTCTTGCTCCGTGTGCGCGTCCCGTCCGGCCGGCCCCGGCCGCGGGACCTGAAGGTGGCTTCTCCGCGAACCGCACCCCGCGCGTTCTCCTCGTCTGCATTCCTTCCGCCGCTGCGAAGGGTCCCCCGATGGCTTGCCTGTGCGAGCCATCCGGAGACCCTTCGCGGTCAGCGGTATTCGGTGCCGGTGCCCGCCGGCGCAAAAACGGGCTCCCTTTGTGCGCGGATGTGCGCCAGACGATGCCGGCCCCAGCCACGACATGGGCCGGGTGTGATTGCTGGATGAGCAGACGGTTCTAGCGACGACCGGGCCTGCCAATCAGCCCACGGGTGGTTCTTCTTTCCTCCCGAGCCGAAGGCCCCTGGGGCCTTCGGCGCCTTTCTCCTGCCTTTCAACGCCCCGGCCAGGGCGATGGCCCTGCGCCACACGAACGGGAGACCCACATGACCGCCAACATTGCAATCCGCCTCACTACGCACCGCCGATGCACCGAACTGCAAGGCGATCGGCAATTCCATGGCCGTGCTGTGCGTCGCGTGGCTGGGGACGCCGGCTGGTGCAGTACCTGCACAAGACGGGATCGATCGCTTCGGATTGATGCAAGACGCGGCCGGCGGGTCGCGCGATCCTCCCTCCTGCATTGCCGACGCATCGGCAACAGCCAGCAGCCAGGGTGTCCAGACTGCCGTGGGTTCCGCCCACGCCACCCGCCAGTTCGCCCCGGCATCTCTCCGGCGAACGCTGCCCACCGGGCATCGATGCCACCTTCCTCCAACCCACGGGATGTATGCCGCGTCCCGTCAGGGGCGTGTCGTCAACCCGGTCGATATCAGGACTTCCCATGGACACCATCACCCGACAAGACCGCATCACCCTCAAGAACCTCAAGGTCGCGGATTTCGCGAGCGAGGAAACGCTGTGCTTCACCGCCACCGTCATGTTCGACGGCAGGCCCATCGCCGAAGCCCGCAACGACGGACACGGCGGCTCGACGTTCGTGCGCGCGTTGCAAGGCCAGGCCGCGCTGCTGGCCCAGGCCGAGGAATTCGCCAAGAGCCTGCCGCCGGCATCGCTCGACGTCGAACGCGAAGACGACGAGCCGCTTCTCATCGACATGACGCTCGACTTCCTAGTGGACCAATTGGCCGATGCCATGCACGCGGAGCGCAAGCTGCGCACCGCGTTCAACCGCGACATCGGCAACAAGGTGCTGTTCATCAAGGACGGCAGGCTGCTGTTCCTCAAGGGCATCAAGCTCAAGGCCATTGCCGACCGCGCAGCGTATTTCGCAAAGCTGCGCAGCCGACAGGACCAGCCCATCGTCATCCTGGCCGAGCTGCCAGCGGACGAGGCATTCGCCATCTGGAAGCAGCATGTCCTGGGCGACAAGCCCCGCTGATCCAGCCTCACCGCACCGTCATGACCGCCCCGCACTTGCTGCGGGGCTTTTCTTTGTCTCTGCGTACATCAATCGGGGCTGGACCAGATGCCGATTTCCAACTGACGTGGCGCGCCCCCCCCACGAAGCTGCCCGCATGCTCGCTGATTCGTCAGCACATGCCAGCAGCCAGGGTTTCAGGCTGCCGCGGGGTTCTCCCCGCGCAACCCACCAGTCCGCATCGCATCCATTGCGCGGACGCGCGTCGCCAAGACGCTGATGCTTTTTTTCAACCGCGTGCGGGAGCTGCCATCCCGTGAGGGACAGGGCCCCGCTTTTCCAAGGAGCCCATCCATGTCCCAGCAAGCCTCTTTCGGCCGATTCGGTCAATTGGCCTTGACCTACTGCGGCAAGTTCCTGCCGCTCGAAGTCCTGCACAGCGCCGCCGGCCACTACATCGGCACGCGCGATACCGAAGGTCCCGTTTCGCGGGAATCTCGTGAGTACTTCCGCAGCCATGCCGCGGCTCAACGTGCCCTCGAAAGAGGCGGCTGGTCCCAGCTCGCCGTTCCCTGATCCAACTGGAGGAATCACGTCATGAACCAGCTACTGCCGCAGGAAGTCGTCGATCAGATCGTTCGGGAAGAACGGCATTTCAGCGCCGCGCCCCAAGCCTTTTTCGAGGCATGGAAGCGTGGTGTCGAGATCGCCGGCCCGCAATGGTTTGGCGATGGCACCCGTGAAGGTCTGAACCAGGCCAAGAGCAAGTGGGATCTGCGCCCCGACATGCTGCGCCTCAACGACGCCCTCGGCGTCCTGAGCAGCGGGGAACGCATGTTCCTGTCCGCGATGGTCAGCTTCTACAACGCGCGCGAGGGCGGTGCCATGCTCAAGCGCTGCCACTTCAACGGGTTGTCGGACTTCGACGGCCTCGATCTGCCTCGTCGCCAGGTGATCGCCGACCTCCTGCTGAACTACAGCGGTTGGTGAGCCGGTCCCCGGCACACCTTCATCACTGCGTTCACGCGACCCCATGAGGGACATGCGCCTCGCCCGAGGCCATGTCCCTCGCGTTTCTCCCCGCCCAGTGCCATCCGGCATCAGGCGGTTCCCCTGCGGATGCCATCGTCCGCAAGGGCTGGCTCCGTTCATTCATCGAAAGGAGCCTTCATGGCCAACAATTACTACGAAGCCACCGGCGTTCTCGTGCTCGACCGTGTGACGCCCGTCATCCAGGCGCTGTTCGGCGCCTTCGCGCTGGACGAGAGCCATCCCGGCAACGGGCAGGCCTACATCGCCCAGATCGCCGAGACCACCAATCCGCAATGGCCGGACGTGCTCGATGGCCTGGAAGACCTGGCCACGCAACTCGGCATTCCGATGCCGGACGACGAAGGGCTTTCGATCCCGCCGCTGCTCGAACTGCTCGCCGTGCACTTCGGTGCCGATGAGGACGAAGAGCTGGGGAACTTGATCGAGCGTCATTCGTTCGAGGACACCGCCGATCTCGACGCATTGTTTCTGATCGCCACCCGATTCGATGACGGCCACCACCTGACCGCCATCCAGTTCGAGGGATGCTGGTATTGCAGCAAGCCGCGGCTGTTCGAGTTCGGCGGCAACGGCTGCTACCTGAGCCGCGAGGTCCGCGTCATCAGTTCCTCCTCGCAGGCCCTCCAGCTCGGCGACCAACTGCGCAAGGCCATTGTGGCCGCCGACATCGAAGAGGCCTCGGCCCTGATTGCGCTGGAGACCATCAATCTGCTGGCGGGCGTCAGCGACGAGCCATTCCGCATGAATTTGCGCCGACGCGTCGCCGAGCGATTGGCCCAAACGCCAACGATCAGCGTCACCTGACGCTGTTTCCTTTCTTTCCACCCACCGGGGTCAATTCCCGGTGGCGGGGATTGGCTCCATCATTATTCTGTTGGAGAAATCCCATGTCCCAGAATCCCAATCCCTTTCTACGCGGCTACTGGAATCTGAAAATCGTCCGCACGCTGTCCATCAGCCACGAGGACGGAAGCCCGCATGTCTGGCGAAACATCCACCAGAGCCAAGAACACCTCTCCGATGAGGAGCTGGTTTCAGCATCCTGCATCGTCACCAGCGATTTCGCCGTAGTCAGCAATGGCCCAGACTCCGTGAGTGCCGAGGTGCTGGCCGAACGCGATGCCGGTGAAGGCGCCTACGGCGTGGTGGGTGCCGTGGTGTACGCGATCCACGGCGACGACTTCGACGGCCTCCCCGTCCACATTGGCGACACTTATTCGGCCGAGGCCGCACGGGAAGTCGTGCAGCGGTTGAGCTTCGAGACCGGCTACTACAGCCGGTGCTGGGAAATCAGCAGCGCGCACATCAGCCACGAAACCGGCCAGTACCTGGCCAACCTGGCTGACCTCGCGACGCCGGAAGCCTTTTTGTTCATTGCGTTCCGGGTTCCCTACAGCCCGGCGATCGGCGTCAAGCTGATTTCCACGCCCTGGACGGGCCAGCACCTGCAGGACGTCGAGGAGATCTCCGCCGAGCAGCTTCGGCAGGAGCACTGCAGCAAGGGCATGCCGGACGACCTGGCACAGATCCTTGCACTGGCCGGCCAGGCCGATGTGCGCATCCTCATTCTCGATGCCGACGCACCCGTGTTGCCGGGCCTGCCGTTGGCCGGCGAATAACTGCCAGACACATCCCCAGCCTACCTTTTCCTCACCGCATGCCGGCCCGTCTCCCGCCAGGGAGCCGGGCCGGTTCACTTTCATAGGAGCGATCCCATGTTCCCCGATCTCATCTCGCCCGTATCGGACTTCGAGCACCAGCTTGGAGCCTGCTTCAATGCCATGAGCCAGGACGATGCCATCGGCCAGATCCTGGTAGTCGAGCGCATGAGCGGCATGCTGCACATGCGCCATATCGCCAGCGCCGACCTGATGGACACCGACGTGGACGACTACGAAATGGTCATCTTCGACGGTGGCAACACAAGCGGGGACACGTGGAAGCACGTGTTCTTTCCGCGTCAGCGCGAGCACTACTTCGTGTACCAAGCCTGACCCCTCCGGCCCCTTTCGAGGGGCTTTTTCTTGTACGCAGCACAGGAATGCGGGCATGTTGCGGTGCCGTTTCCTGCGGGCAGGCCGACCACCCCGGGGCCATGCTTACCCCATGTCCGTCGGCGCTGCCGACACATGCCCAGGCAGTCGAGACCTTCGAGGCTGCAAGCACGGGAAACCGTGCTGGTCGTTTCTTCCTACGGACCTACCGCGTCCATCCACGCCACCCACAAGGGACCTCTCCCTTGCGGGCGGGGAATCCCTTGTTATTTCTCAAGGAGTTTCCCCATGGACCGTTCCCTCATCAAATCCATGATGCCTTCGCTGGTCGCAGGCCATGTGCCCCGTAACGTGCGATCGTTCAAGTACCGCGTGTTCGATGATCAGCCGCTGTCCTCAACGCTGGGCTTTGCCATCGACCCCCAACCCTTCGACGGCAAGGTGGTCGCTGCGACCGACGATGCCATCGTCGTCAAGCTCAAGCCTTCCGAGTTCGCGGTGCTCGATCCCAGCCTGGTGACCACGGTTCCTGCCGAAGGCGCCAAGGTGCATGTCCAACCCTATGCCCGTCGTCGCTTCGACGGACTGCGCGCGGACACGCCGGAGGTCATCACCGAGAAGACTTCGGACGGCACGCCGTACACCATCACGAGGCACATCCTCGGCTCGGCGCCGGCCAAGCTGCCCATTCCCACGCCGCAGTGCATGGAGTTGGGCCAGCTCATCGAGCAGTTGGAAGAGATGCCGGCCCCCGATCGCTTCCGGCGCATCACCCACATGCTGGTGGATGCCGGTGCCCGCGACTTCACCTGGGTCGATCCCACGCCCTCCAAGATCATCGAGACCCCGCCGGCGATCAGCTTCACGGTCTCGACCGCGAAGTTCGAGGGCCGGGTGACGATCCTCTACGACCGCGGCGGAGACACCTACGTGGTGGAACTGCACCGTCAGAACGGTGAATCGGTCGAACTGGTCGATCGGCACGACGAGGTGTATTTCGACATGCTCGGCGAAGTGCTGGAGCGGCTCATCGACGACGGGCGCTGGCGCCAGATCGACGTGAGCATCCTCGACGCGAAGGCGGCCCGTAAGCGCCAAGCCGTCCCGGCATGACGCCCCTCGGCTGACCCGAGGCACCCGCCACGGCGTTCCAGCCATTCCGGCCGCGTGACCTACAGGCCCTTCATCCCATCGGGTGGAGGGCCTTTCTCTTTTTTTAACACAGGAGATTTCATCCATGTCACTGCGATTCAAAGGCGCCGACCTGCGCCCCGTGCTGACCGAAGCCATCGCCAATCAGTGCCGCATCGTCCTGGTCAAGGACCAGGGCGTGTACTTCCTCGCCGAGCGTGGGGAGCGTCGCCCGGATGGACGCCAGCAACTGCTCGCCTACGCCGTCGGCTGCAACCCGGACACCGACCCGTTCGATGACTGGTGGCACCTCGCCGGCCGCGAGCTGGGTGGCGACGATTTTGCGGAGTATTTCGACCCGAAGGACGGCCTGTTCACGCGCCTCCTGCACTCGGCGGACGATCTCGTGCTGTCCGCCACCGCCACGCACCTGTCCTTGGCCGTGGTGCCTCCCGCCTGAAGCGGCAACCGCCGCGCAGCCCTCGCAGCCCCCGCACCGGGGGCTTTCTTTTGTTCGCACCGCGGCCATCGCCGCGCATGCGCGTTCGTCTCCAGCCGCCAAGGCACGCCCCGCGGGCCACAGCGCCGGCATGCCACCGGAGACGACCGCATGAACACATCATCGACCTCGCCGAGGCTGCATCTGCTGCCGGTGTCGCTGCGCACGGCCAACGTCTTCGTGCTGGCACACCATCACCGTCCGGTCCAGGCTGCGAAGTTCGCCCTGGCCGTCACGCTGGTCGACAGCGACCTGATCCGCGGCGTGGCCATCGTCGGCCGGCCGGTCGCGCGGCACCTGGACGATGGCTGGACGCGGGAAGTCACACGGCTGTGCACCGACAGCACACCCAACGCCTGCAGCAAGCTATACGGCGCGGCCTGGCAGGCGGCAAAGTCGCTGGGCTACATCCGCCTGATCACCTACACCTTACCCGACGAAGGCGGCGCCAGCCCGCGCGCCGCCGGCTGGCGGCTGATTGGCGCGCGCGGCGGCGGCGCCTGGAGCCGTCCCAGCCGCCCCCTCGCCGATACCCCGAGCACCTGCGCCGCCCCAAATGCCTGTGGCAGGCGCCGGGCGGCGCGGACAAAGGGAAGCACCCGGATGCCGATTGATTGCTGCCGCGCGCGCGAGGCCCGGCCATGCTGACCCCATGCCTGCTGACGTTGTCAGCGACATGCCAGGCAACCATCGGTCTTCGAGGTTGCGGCGCAGTTCCCACTGCGTGACCGAGCCAGCTCGCACCGCATCCATCCGCGAGCGGCCACCAGCCTCTGGTGGCGGATGCTTTCGCCTTATCAACCCACCGCGGGGTTACGCACCTTCCCCGCATGCGTGGGCCGGTGTGTCTCCGCTTCATCCCAATGGAGATTCACCATGAACACCACGTCCAACGAGAAATCGTATTTCGACCTCCACACCTCGGGCATCGGCTACGTCCAGCGTGTCCGTGAAGTGCCCGTCCGGGGCGGCCGCCGTGCGCAGCCTTTCCTTGCTTGCACCATCGCCGCGCTGGTCGGCCCCGCCCGGGACCCCAGCTACCGCTACTTCGACGTCAAGGTCTCGGGTGCCGAGGCCAAGAAGCTCGTTCAGCGCTACATCGGCGTTGACGATCCCAAGCAGCGCCCGCTGGTGCGATTTCGCCTCGGTGACCTGTGGGGCGATGCGTACATCCGCGACAAGGGTGAGCAGAAGGGTCAGGCCGCCGCGTCCCTCAAGGCGCGACTGCTCAAGGCCGAACTGATCGACCGGGCCGAACTGGCTTCGATCGAGCAGCACGAGCTGATCACCCGCGGCATCGGCTATCTCAATCGTGTGAAGGACGTCACCCCAAAGGCTGGCGACTCGTTCCTCTCTTGCACCGTCGCAGCACTGGCCGGGCCTGTCGATGAACCGGAGTATCGGTACTTCGACACCATCGTCGCCACCCCGGAAGCCGAGCATCTGGTTCGCCGGTGCGTTCAGGCCATCGAGGGTGACCGCAAGGTGCTGATCGCCTTCCGTCTGAACGACATGAAGATCGATCCGTACATCCGCACCAAGGGCGAGCACGCCGGGGAACCGGCCGCAAGCCTGGAATCGACGCTGGTCCACATCGGTCTGATCAAGATCGACGGCACCCAGGTCTATCCGACGAGCCAGGCGCAACCCGAGGCGCCGCCGGCCGAAGACGCATCCGCGTCCGAAGCCGACGACGCCATCGACACGGCCACCGAGCCCGCCGAGCGCGAGCCCGAGGCGCAAGTCGAGGAGCAGGAGCCGGCATTGGCTGCTTCGTTCTGATACGGCATGGCCCCTCACGGGGCCTTGTCGCTTCTCTTCCCGCATCCGCCGCGTCCCCATGACGCGCGCTTGCGCATTTCATCCCCCGAGTTCCGCGTGGTCTCACCGCCGCGCGGTTACCGCATTTCTCAAAGGAGATCAGCCATGTCTCTGGCATCCCGTTTTGCTCCGCAATCCCCGATCCTGCGCTCCGATCGTCCACTCTCGGACGACCGCATTCGTGCCGTCGTTCCGTCGATCTTCGCCGACGCTCCGCATGGGAGCCGGTCCGATCGGTATGCCTACATACCGACCTCGACCGTGCTGACCAAGCTGCGCCAGGAGGGCTTCGAGCCCTTCATGGTGTGCCAGACACGCGTGCGCAACGAAGACCGGCGCGAGTACACGAAGCACCTCATCCGACTTCGCCATGCGAGCCAGATCAACGGCGACGAGGCGAACGAGATCATCCTGCTCAACAGCCACGACGGCACGAGCAGCTATCAGATGCTCGCCGGCATGTTCCGGTTCGTCTGCCACAACGGCCTGGTTTGCGGTGACACCACCGCCGACATCCGCGTTCCCCACAAGGGCGACGTGGCCAGCCAGGTGATCGAAGGTGCCTACGGAGTCCTCGAAGGCTTCGAGCGCGTGCAGAACGCGCGCGATGCGATGCGCACCATCACCCTCGATGAGGGCGAAGCGGAGGTCTTTGCAAACTCCGCGCTCGCACTCAAGTACGACGATCCAGCCAAGTCCACGCCTGTCACGGAGAGCCAACTGCTGGCACCCCGGCGATGGGACGACCGCAAGAACGACTTGTGGGCCGTCTTCAACCGCGTCCAGGAGAACCTCGTCAAAGGGGGCCTGAACGGACGCACGGCCAACGGCCGCAATCAGCGCACCCGTCCGGTGCAAGGCATCGACCAGAACCTGCGCCTGAACCGGGCGTTGTGGCTGCTGGCCGAAGGCATGCGCCAGCTCAAGGCGTGATGCCACGCGGACCTCGCCCACCTCGGGCGAGGCCATTTCCTCTCATCCACCGGGTGCCGTCGGCGGCCCGTCATTCATCATCAGGAGAACCATCATGGCAACCCCATCGGCTTCCGAGAAATCGGTTGCGCCCATCGTCGTCCCCGGCCAGCTCACGCTGCGTACCATCCGCGGCAAGAACGGCCCGTTCACGGTTGGCCGCCTCGCCACGCACCTCGGTACTTTCGAGGTCAAAGACCCGGAGCTGGAGCAGTACCCCGAAGGCAAGTACGACGGGGAATTCATCATCAGGTACATCTTCCCGAAGTCCTATCCGGTCGGCGGCGGCATGCGGTTCGAGATCCGTGCCAGCCTCGACGGCATGACGCTCAACGGCATCGACAAACTCAGCCGCGACGAAGCCCGCAGCTTCGCCACCCAGGACGTCGATCCGCTCGATGAAGAGCAAGGGGCGCAGCCTGCGACAACGCCGGCCAAGCCGACCAAAGCGTCCAGGCCCGCCAAGCCCGCACCCGTGCAGGCGTCCGCGGACCCGATGGTCGATACCACGCCCTTTGGCGTGGATGCGCCGCCACCTGCTGAGGCTGCTGCCCCCGGCAGCACCCAAGACGGTGACCCCGCGCTCTTCGGCCTGCTGTGGCCGCTGGGCGAGTCCGTGAAACTGGATTCGACCATCGACCGCCGCGCTTTGCGTGCACAGATCGCCCGCCTGGGCGAGCTGGGCTACGCGCTGGACTTCAAGACGCAGGAGTGGAGCCGCCAGGCCGAACTGCAACCTGCGTGATCGTAGACGCCGCATGCGCGGTGTTCTTCATCCACCCGCCGGGGTTCCTTCCCCATGCGGGGGAGGCCCTGGCCATCTTCTGGAGGTCTTCATCATGTCCACCATCGCTTGCGATATCCCCCGCTCCGCGCTGGATGAACCCGCGTGGCGGGCTCTCTGCGAGACGGCAGCCGCACAAGCCACCAAGGGTTGCGGACTGTCTCACGACTACTACGTCGAACGCTTCAGTTCGGCGATCGACGCGCAACTCGGTCGATTGCCGGAAGAACAGCGCGCACAGGCGCTGAAGATCGCACAGGAATGGGACTACGCAACACCGGCCGAACGGCAGGAAACCCAGGACTGGAATGCGGAGCATGGCTATTGCTCGCATGGGATCGAGTTCGGCTGCTGTCCGGCCGGTTGTGATCGCGACGATGACGACTGGGACTAAGGGTAAGGCATAGGTTTTCCTTCGCTGCACCTGCGGCATTCCATCACCCACTGGGGGTTCTTCCCCACGGGGAGGCCTCCAGCTCAACTTTTCGAGGAGGCCTCTCATGGGCTGGTATTTCTCTCCCCAATCGCGGTCTGAACTGATCGCGGAACTGATCGCACCACAGCAGACCGAGCGCGTCAGCGCGAAGGTTATCGCTCACGCATTGCGCGGCAACGTGCTGTGGTCAGTGGTCGAACTGACCGCCAAGGTCGAAGGTGTGCATCGTGATCTCGCGCCGGGCCAGTCCTTGCGCTACATCCGCTGCGATCTGCTGGAACGCAGCGGCAACCAGTGGGGCTACAAGCCGTTGGAAGAGTCCATGCACCCGTACTACTACTCGTGCCCGCTGTCCTATCTGGACCTCGCACCGGAGCAGTCCGCCGACTGGCGTGCAGGCGTTCGCGCCTACCACGCACGGCGGCGCACACCCACGGCTGTCACGGCTCCCGCCGCGACGCTGATGGCCTGAGCCAGGAGGAACCAACATGGACCCGATCCTGGCTGCGCTCTCACCCTCGCTGCTGGCACTCGTTGAAGGAAGTTTGTCCAACGACGAAGTGTCCTCCGACGAGGAGATGCTGGAGTACTTCATCAGCAACGGCCTCACCGAGGAACAGGCACGGCAGGCACTGACCTACCGCGATCAGTACCTCAACAACATCTACCTGGACGGCTTCACGCCGATCACGGCGGTGGACGAGGCGCTTCACTTCAACCCGCACACCCGGCAATTCGAGCCGGACTGAGCGTTTTTCTTCCACCCCCTGGGGCAGTACTTGCCCCAGCGGGCGGTGCTGTTCCCGTTAATCCGAGGACACCACCATGCTCGCAAACACTTCTTCCACCACGCTGTACCGCATCGACGAATGCCCGGACGTGATGGCCGACGCTTGCGTCGGCGATGACCAGGGCAACCTGATCTTCCTGTCCATCTGGGCGCGCGACACCGCCGTCCAGCAGTTCCTGGCTCGCCTGACCCTCGGGCGCGACGAGCAGGGACTGGACCAGTTCCACATCATCACCGACCAGGGCGGCAGCGTCCCGGTGTTCATCGGCAACGTCGATCGCCTGGAAAAGCGCGTCACGCGCGCCTATCGGCGAACGCTGTTCGGTTCGCTGTCCAACGTGTGGCTGTTCGACCGCCGCTGCGTCAAGCCCGACAAGGCCAACGCCAGCGCACTGGCACTGCTGCCGCGCGACAGCGCCCACCGGCTCGACCGCCTGTGGATGCTGGTGCGGGACACCTGCCCATTGCCGCTGCTCGACCACTGGCGCGAGACCGTGCTGGAACTGCTGCAAAGCCGCGAGATGCTGGCCCGCCTTCCGTTCGCCCTCGGGCCGCTGGAAGGCCATCGGCTAGCCATCGACGTGCCGGCGCTGACCTTGGCGCTGGGTTCGCTGATCCGCAGTGATGTGCTCACCGCCTATCCATACCCGGCCAAGATCTGGACGCCGGAAGTGGTAGCGGCCTGACCCACCCACGGAGGCACGCCTTGGCGTGCTTCCGTGTTTCCTCCCCGCCAACCAGGAGACTTCCATGGCCCTCATGTTCCCGCGGCTCGCCCGCAATTTCGCTAAGAACGGTTACTACCCGACTGACGAACCCACGCTCGAAAGAGCCCTCAACGCACTGATGCCCAGCGACGGGCCCATGTGCATCCTCGATCCCTGCGCCGGCGAAGGCGTGGCGATCGCCGAAGCCGCCCATGCCCTCGGGCGCGAGCAGGCCAAGGCGTTCGCGGTCGAGTTCGACGCGGAGCGGGCACGCCATGCCCGCGGCCTGGTCGATCACTGCCTGCACGCGGACCTGATGGACACGATGGTCTCCAAGCAGTCGTTCGGGCTGCTCTGGCTCAACCCGCCGTATGGCGACTTGTCCAAGGACGTCAACGGCAACATCGGCTATCAGGGCCAGGGCCGTGCCCGCCTCGAAAAGCTGTTCTATCAGCGTTCGCTGTCGCTGTTGCAGTACGGCGGCGTGCTGGTCTTCATCGTCCCCGCCTACGTGCTCGATGCGGAGCTGGTCGGCTGGCTGACACGCCACTACACGGACCTGCGCATCTACCGAGCGGTGGAGACGCAGTTCAAGCAGGTGGTGATCTTCGGCCGAAGGGTGCGACAGCGTGAACAGGCTCCCGATGGCGTCAAGGCCGTGCGCAATCTGCTGCTGCAGGTTGGGCTTGGCGAAGTCGAAGCCGAGGAGCTGCCGAGCGATTGGCCGTTCCTGCCGTACATCGTCCCCGCCAGTCCGGCCGAGCCGGAGCATTTCTTCCGCGTGACGATGGAGCCGGAGCAGTTCGCCGATGAAGTCGGCCGGCTGCAAGGCCTCTGGCCGTCGCTGGACACGCACCTGGGGGCCGCGCAGCAGTCGCTGCGTCCGCCGGCGCGTGCCTTGTCCCACTGGCATCTCGCCCTGGCTCTGGCCGCGGGTGCGATCTCGGGGGTTGTGCGCTCCAAGACCGGGCGCGTGCTCGTCGTCAAAGGTGACACCCACAAGGACAAGACGCTCCAGCGGGAATTCACCGAACGCGAAGACGGCTCGATCGCCGAGACCCGCATCCTCACCGACAAGTTTGTTCCCGTCATCCGCGCATGGGACATGACGCCTGGCTCCCCGACACGGGGCGAGGTGCTGACCATCCGCTAATCCCCCGGACGCCTGACGTCCCGCTGCACTTCATCGAAGGAGAAACACCATGTTCCCCAATCCGTTCAAGCGGCCCGCGCCGCACAAGCAACCCTTGTTCGCACCGGCCTCGTTGCAGTTGAGCGAGAAGGTGCATTGGCTGGCCCGCCGAGGTCTCATCGATCCCTTGTCCTATGTGCAGCGCCACGTGCGCGGCGACTGGGGCGAGATCGACGAGGCCACCCGCCAGGCCAACGATGTCGCACTCGATCAGGACAACCTGATGATCTCCCAGTACCGGATCACGCCGGAACTGGTGTTGATCGTGAAGACCAGCGAAGACCACCAGACCACGGTGGTCCAGCTTCCCGAAGAGCGCGACCTGATCTGAAGGCACCGCCTCGTCATCCCATCCACCTGACGGAGCCACTTCACTCCGCCAGGGGTGTCGTGGCTCAATAACCAAGGAGGAGCCCATGGCATCGCATCGCATCGAAACCTACTGCCAGAGGCTGGCGTTCCCCATCGGGGCGCTTATCTTCAGCAGAGCCGTTGACCGCCTGGTCCGCGCGGGTCGCCTCGACCCAATCCCGTACTTCAGGCGCCACACCCGTGGCGACTGGGGAGACGTCAACGTCCAGCAATGGCAGGCCAACAGCACCGCGCTTCAATCAGGTGCTTCGCTGGAGTCGCACTACGTGATCCACCCAGGGCTGGCCATTCGCATCGTTACCGACGCGCAGCGCAGCGCCACCGTCATCGTGTTGCCGTCCGAGGACTGAGCACGGTTCACTCGCAGGCCACCCAGGCCCGCACCTTCAACCTTCGGCCACGCGCCGATTCTCTTCCCACTCCGGGGCATGCCATAGCCCCGTTGGGGGTGGTGCATGCCCCATTTTCTTTGGAGCATCACCATGTCCCTCGATCTCGACACCACTACCGCTGAAGCCACACCCGTGCAGGGCGAACTGCTCGACGCGGAATCCAACCCTCTGACCCTGAGCCTTCAGGATTTCGTTGGCGAGTTCGGCGACGAACTGCTCGACGCCCTCAACAGCGCCAATCCGCCGGTCTATACCGGCCAACCGCAGGCGCACCGGCAACTCATCGTCGCCAGCCTCAAGCGCAAGCTGTTCCCGGCCCAGGCCGAAGTCGTCCACGCTGCTGCCGAGCTGCTGATCGACCGTGGCGAACGCGCCGCGATCGTCAACGGCGAGATGGGTTGCGGGAAGACGACCGTCGGCATCGCCACGGCTGTCGTGCTCAACGCCGAAGGCTACCGCCGCACTCTGGTGCTTTCGCCACCGCACCTGGTTTACAAGTGGCGGCGCGAGATCCAGGAGACGGTAGCGGGCGCCAAAGTGTGGGTGCTCAACGGGCCGGATACGCTCGTCAAGCTCATCAAGCTGCGTGAGCAGTTGGGTGTCCAGCCCACGGGTCAGGAGTTCTTCGTCCTGGGCCGCGTGAGGATGCGGATGGGCTTCCACTGGAAGCCCGTTTTCACCACGCGGCGCACCCGCCACGGCGACGTGGCAGCGTGCCCGGACTGCGGCACGGTCATCACCGACCTCGACGGCGAGCCGGTCAACCCGGTCGCGCTCGAAGCCGAGGAATCCCGCAGGAAGTGCGGCCATTGCGCTGCGCCCCTGTGGACACTGATCCGCCCGCGCAGCCTGTCCGGCAGCGACCAGTCCTCGGCCGTGCTCAAAGCCTTGAAGCGCATCCCGACGATCGGGGAAGTCACCGCGCAGAAGCTGATGCAGAAGTTCGGCGACGGCTTCCTGGCCTCGATGCTCGGCGACAACATTCACGAGTTCATCAACCTCATGGATGGCAACGGCGAGCTGGTGTTTTCCGACCGTCAAGCCACGCGCATGGAACGTGCGATGGCCAACATGGAGTTCGGCTTTGGCGAGGGCGGCTATCAACCGTCCGAGTTCATCAAGCGCTACCTGCCGCAAGGCACGTTCGACCTGCTCATCGCCGACGAGGCCCACGAGTACAAGAACGGCGGCAGCGCCCAGGGCCAGGCCATGGGCGTGCTGGCGGCGAAGGCTCGCAAGACCTTGCTGCTGACCGGCACGTTGATGGGCGGCTACGGCGACGATCTGTTCTACCTGCTGTTCCGAGCCCTTCCCGGGCGGATGATCGAAGACGGCTATCGCCCGACCACGAGCGGCAGCATGACCTCGGCCGCGATGGCGTTCATGCGCGATCACGGTGTCCTGAAGGACATTTATTCCGAGAGCACCGGGACGGCGCACAAGACCGCGAAAGGCACGAAAGTCAGTGTCAGAACGGTCAAGGCCCCGGGCTTCGGCCCGAAGGGTGTGCTGCGCTGCATCCTGCCGTTCACGATCTTCCTCAAGCTCAGAGACATCGGCGGCAATGTCCTGCCGCCGTATGACGAAGAGTTTCGTGAAGTCGCGATGGACACGGCGCAAGCCGCGGCCTACCGCGATCTGGCAGGTCGGCTGACCGCGGAGCTGAAACAGGCTCTGGCGCGACGCGATACTACCTTGCTCGGTGTAGTCCTCAATGTGCTGCTGGCCTGGCCGGATTGCTGCTTCCGGTCGGAGACCGTTGTGCATCCGCGTACGCGCAACACCCTGGCGTTTGTCCCGGCTCAGTTCAACGAGTTCGAGATCAGCCCCAAGGAGCGTGAGCTGATCGACATCTGCAGGGAAGAGAAAGCACAGGGCCGCAAGGTTCTGGCCTACACCGTCTATACCGGCACGCGCGACACGACTAGCCGGTTGAAGGTATTGCTGGAGCAGGAAGGCTTCAAAGTGGCGGTACTGCGCGCAAGCGTGGATGCCAGCCGCCGCGAGGACTGGATCGCCGAGCAGTTGGACCGTGGCATCGACGTGCTCATCACCAATCCGGAGCTTGTCAAGACGGGATTGGACCTGTTGGAGTTTCCGACGATCGTGTTCATGCAGTCGGGCTACAACGTGTATTCGCTCCAGCAGGCGGCACGCCGCTCTTGGCGTATCGGGCAGAAGCTGTCCGTGCGCGTGATGTACCTGGGCTACGCCGGCTCCTCGCAGATGACCTGCCTGGAGCTGATGGCCAAGAAGATCATGGTCTCGCAGTCCACTTCGGGCGATGTACCCGAATCGGGGCTCGATGTCCTGAACCAGGATGGTGATTCCGTGGAGGTCGCATTGGCCCGGCAATTGGTAACTGCGTGATCTGCTGTCTGCCGGCATCCTTTCGGGGGTGCCGGCATTTTTCTAGGAAATTGCTGCTCGGAGGATTCGATCACCGCCCCGCTCCCAGCGCGGGGAAGGCTAAACTGATTAGACAATACCGAGATTCAAGGAGGCACTGTGGCTATGGTGATCGAAGCAGCATATGCAGATGGTACTGGTGCAGCCAACGCACTGCATATGTCTCAGGCGCAGTGGGAAGAGTTGCAACGGGCGTACTGCGTCGGTGATCTGCTGATGCCTTGCTGCAACGCTCCAGCGATTCCCAAGGTTAGTGCTAATGGGTACCCCTTCTTTGCGCATCTAGGAGGTGCGTGCAGTACTTCCGAAGAAAGCCAATGGCACCTGGCGGCCAAGATACTTGTGCGCAGCGTGCTTGAAGATCTTGGATGCCGTGCCTCGGTTGAAATGCCGGGTTCGGGTGATGCAGGTCGCTGGCAGGCTGATGTCTGGGGTGAGCGCAATGGGGTTAGGTTGGCTGTCGAGATCCAAAGATCGTATCAGTCGCTCCGTGACTACCGTAAACGCCAAGAGCGGTACCGCGAGGCGGGCGTCAAGTCTCTTTGGTTGCTGCGGCAGGAGCGATATAGCACACTCACCAAGAGCATGGGAAAGGAGCGTCTGCGCACCGAGTTTGGGGGCAAGTTCCCTTCGGCCGGCCACTTCGGCCCGTGCCTTTCTGACCTGCCGGTCGCGATGCTTGAGCTAGATCCGGCCCCAACGGTCAAGGGTGCCGGATTCTTCAACGCAACCCTTCCAAACATACTTGAAGCAGTGCTTAGTGAGCGCTTTCTTTGCATCAACGGTCTATGGTGTATCGATAACCTAGACTCGATGAATAACGCCGCCAGACTCTCGCGCGAGCGTTTTGCAGCCAATCGCTTGGCTGCAAAGATGTAGCTCGACTGTGGTGTTGCTCGACATGCGCCGACGCAGCACCGACACTCCAGATTCCCTGGTTCACACTCAAATGCCAGCGGCACGCATTCGCGCCTCCAGCTCATCAAGGAATGGCGAGCGCCCAAAGCGCATAGGGCCATAGCGGCCATCAACGAAGCCCGAATACAGCATGTGGACCTCGTCGCGAGCACGTGTGAGTCCCACATAGAAGAGCCGGCGACTTTCGCGCAACTTCTCTGGAGTTTCATTGCGCCACGGCAGATTTCCGAGGTCGAGTCCAACCATGATGACGACGTCGTACTCACAGCCCTTTGCGGAATGCAGTGTCAGCAGATTCAGGTGATCGGGCGAACCGTCCCGACCGCCCAAACTAGTGATGTCTAGCGAAGCCAGTGCACCGCCTTCGGCGAGCGCTGCCGTCATGCGATCCAGTTGCTCTTTCTGATCAGCGAGCGCCAATTCAGCCGCCAGCAGATGATCCACTACACCGTTGCGCAACGAAGCAACAAATTCTCGCGCAGGTTGCTGGTCAGCGCGCAGCTCCCATAGCAAGGCGGTTAGCTCTTGCTCTTCGCGCTTGGCCTGTGAATCGTCCAAGCTCGCCCGATGAAATGCGCGATAGCGGTCGAGTAGTCCACGCAATTGTGGGCGTCCAACACGCCAGCCACCCGCGCACCACGCCGCACAATCTTCTACCCAACTTGTTAGGGCAACCTTGCGGTAAGGTGCTGCGGTATCCACACGGATGTAATCGAGACCGCCGGTTGCCACAGCTTTAGCCACGATATCGCCTGCGCGATAGTCTTTGTATAGGATCGCGATATCGCCCAGTGTTCGTCCCGGCTTGGAGGCTAAGGCCGCCGGAATGATCTGCGCGACGGCGTGCGCAGCCTGGTCCGCCGTACCACCCGGGCGCAGGACAAATTCGATGGTCGTTTGTCGCGCAGGATCGCTCGCTTGATAGCCTCGGGCTTCTCCAAGCGCCATCTCTGACGCAGTCACGATCCCTGCACCAGAACGGTAATTTAATTGAAGCTGGACAGGCTCAATGTCTCTGCGAGCCGCCAATTCCATGAGCAACGCGCCATCAGCCCCCGTAAATCCATATATCGACTGATCCGCATCCCCGACAGCGAAAAGTCGGACACCCCCGTCGAAGGCAAGGCGTTTGACGATGCGATGCAGTGCTACACCTAAATCCTGGTACTCATCCACCGCGAGCACGGGGAATTTTGCCTGAACCAGAGGTAGTACCCAGTCGTGCTCGGCGATCAAACGTTGGCCGAAGACAACCATGTCATCGTAGTCAATCAGCCCCTCGTCGCGCAGAGCGGCCTCGTAGGTCTCGGCCCAGGCAGCGAGTTCCTCCTCGCTACGCCAAGCGACGCTATTTCGATTGAGCACGGAACGGCGATGCCGTCCGAGGTCAATAACTTTGTACGGATGGTTCTGGCCGAAAAGCGCATCTCCAGTTTGCTTCAACAACCGATCACTGACTCGTTGAGTGGCCACCGAAAGTGGGAAAGATATGGGCAGGCCGGCCAGGCGTCCATACGGCATCAAGAGATGACGCAGACAGAACCCATGGACCGTACCAATGAAAAGATTAGGTGCCTGCTGAAGTCCCAAGCTTTCAATTCGGCGAGCGAGTTCGCGAGCGCACTCCTGACTATAAGTGATGCACGCAACGCCACGAGGGGCCTCGACGTCTTCGGCTAGGATGCGGGCGAGCTTTAGGACGAGTGTCTTGGTCTTACCGCTCCCGGGACCGGCGAGTACCACACAATGTCCTTGAGAGTTGTAGGCTGCCAACTGACCCGGATTCCCAGCCAGTTCGGCAGCCTGAGCCAAGTAGGCTGTGCTGACACTACGCGATGGCGTCACGGATATGCTCCAGAGCGGAACGAATGTAAGCCGGACAAACGTCCTGTGACACCGACGGTGCAAGTGCCTGCGCAAACCTCCCCTTTCCGATCCTCTCGATCAATCTGAGCAGCCAGTCTTCATCAACCTGATCAGGATCGTCCACCCACTGCTGCAAGGCATTCAGAGTTTCTCTCCTTAATCGCGGCAGTTCCTCCCGAATTACCTCCTGCATGTCCTGCGCCAGTCCACCTGCAAATAGTTCGGGCTCCAACGTGTTCTCGTTGACGAAGTATCCGTACTGCTCGGCAAGCTCGATCACTTCATCCGCATCCAAGTTTTCGTGATCGACACCGCCCTCAATCACGTCAAGGACATTGATAAGCCGCCTGCGAACCAATGGATGATTACCATTGGTTGGATCCCGGTCCGTCAGGATCACATGGGGAATGTTGAGTCCTTCAGGGCCCAGTAGCTTCACATACGGGGTGAAGTTAGTCCCCCCCACCGAGCACACAGTGATTCCAAGCATATCGAGGGGAATATCGAGTACCTCGGCAAACGCGGGAACGATGAAGCGCTCGGCGTCGCCTTCGACCAGAATCACCCCCCGAGAAAAGAAAATCTCGCCGCGAGTGACGTCAATGTAACGTTGAAGATCCTCTTCATCCCGCTGCGTGAAAGGTGCGTTTGCTGTCGAGACCGCGACAGTCTTGCCTTCCGCTGTGTCATGGCGCAGCAGAACAATAGATCTGATCGGCGCAACGCTTGCGATATGTGGCGAGTGGGTTGTGAGGATTGTCGTAAGCGGTGGCTGTTCCTCACCATCTTCCGCCCCCGTGCCAAGGAAGTAACGATAGATTAGACGCTGCACGTGCGGGTGCAGGTGCGCTTCGGGCTCCTCGACTACGAAGAAGGTGTGGTCGCGCTCTCCATCGGAAACGAGGCGGTCCAGTTCGAGACTCTTCAGCGCCAGGAAGATCAGGTTCGCGGTTCCCAAACTGGCATCGCCGACTCCGCGTACGCCGTTGTCGATCAGCAGCCGCAGGCTGCGCAGCAACGCGTCGACTCTAGTTGGTGCAAGTCCGAGCGATACCGGAACGGCATGTTGCCCCCCAGCGATGGCGATCAGCCGTTCGCTGATCCGTTCTGCTGTCGCTACCACTTCCTCGTGTCCAGCCAGCTCTCGCTGTGCTTGGTCGACCTGATCCTGAATCTCCTCACGGGCGTCATCATCCAACGACGCGGCAAGATCCTCAATGAGCGGCCTCAATGGCGAATTGCGCCAGCTCGCAAGGTCCTTCTCAGCGTCACGCAGGGCTACCTGAACATCTATTGGCAACATCCGGCGGAGTGCGCCGCCGATACGCATGTCGGGATCGTCGCCACCGAAGATCACATACTCATAGTCCTTCAACGATTCCGGAGCGCGCCCCAGGCCCGCCTTAGGCTGGAAGCGGTAGGTGAGTCGGGCCACCATGGGTGGGCCAGGATCAATCACGCAATCGTTGAGGTGAGCCATCAGTCGGGGATCGTTTGTGAAGTCCGTTAGATCCACAGAGACCTCAATGGTCGCACCAACCTTGTCTTCGCCAAGTCCGTCCCAGAAATGTTCAAGCCCCAGTTGTCGATCGCGCTCAGACAAGCCCGGATCAAGGATCAACTGCAGGCCGCGAATGAAATTGCTCTTGCCAACCTTGTTCTCTCCCACGATGACGATACTTTCCCCCGTCTCGACATCAACATCCGAGAAATTGGCGAAATTGATCAACCTGACCCGAGAAACCCTCATTTACGCCCCCGTCCACTGGTGTTTTAACAAATAGTAGCAGTCAAGCGGCCGGCCTCCATCCGCCGACCGCGACCGAGCTTTTCCGTTACGGCCCCCTCAAGGCCGCTTTTGTTCGACTAGACCGCTGCCGGTAAATCGGACGCAGCGTGGTTCGCATTGTTTGCTGCTGCCCCGGGTCTTAGCGGCGATGGTGAGGGCTCGATGTTTCAGGACGCCGAGCTTATGTGCCCCTCTCCACCTTGGTTTCACCATCCCGAACGCCGCCTGCTGGCTGGAGTCCTCGGCCTGCTCTGGTCGGTGCTGGCTGGCGGCTGCGCTACGACGACTGCGCCGCCCGCACCTGATGCCATCGAGGAAGTCTCGGCCGCGCCCGAACCCGAGGCGCCCGAGTACATCCCCGTCGTGCGCTACGGTCGCTACACGCTGGTCGAGCTGGCACCCAGAGCGGCGCAGCGCGACCTGCTGTTGCAGACCATCGACGTGTCCATGCCCGAAGATGCCCGTGCCACCGTCGGCGATGGGCTGCGGCATGTGCTCAAGCGTAGCGGTTACAGCCTGTGCCAGACGGCACACGCGGTAATCGAGCTGTACGCGCTGCCGCTGCCGGCGGCGCACCTGCACCTCGGCCCCATGACCTTGCGCGATGCGCTGCTCACGCTGGCTGGCCCGGCCTGGGAACTGCACGCGGATGACCGCGCACGGCAAATCTGCTTCGAACGGCCCGCCGACAGCGCGGTCATCGAACCCGCATCCGAGCCACCCGCCGCCGAGGCGGTGCAGACGTTCCCGCTGGAGCCTTCGGTTTCGGGAGGCCAGCCATGAGCTCCCCACAGTCTGCCCGGCGCCCGGGCGCCGTCGTGGTGGTGCAGAGCCTTCTGTGGCTCTGGTTGGTCTTCCTCAGCGTCTTGGTGGCCCTGGGCTACCAGGCCCTCAGCGACCAGGCCGACCAGGAGCGGCTGGATTCCCGCCTGCAACGCCTGGAAGTGCAGGCAACTGGCTTGGCCGAGACGATCGAGGCCATCCAGCAGCGCCCGGCCGTCGCGACGGACGCTGACCTCAAAGACACCCGCCAGATCCTGGAAGCACGCGCGGCCCAGGTCGAGAAATCTCTCAGTGGCTACGCAGCGGCCGACGACCTCCAGGCGCTTCGCGCGGAGGTCGAGCAGATCAAGGCGCGCCAAGCCGCCGCACGTGCCACCGCACCCGCCCAGCGGCGCGCATCGCGCACGTCCGCCGCCTCCAAGACCGAGCTGTCGCCGCTGTCATTCCGCGTCGTCGGCGCCGAACTGCGCGCCGGCCAGCGCAGCGTGTCCGTCGCGCCGAGCACCGGGGACTTCACGCCCGCCCAACTTCAGGTGCTGCTGCCCGGGGATGCGGTCGGCCCGTGGCGCCTGCAGGCGATCGAGGGCAACACCGCAGTGTTCCAGGCCGGCAACCACACCCGCCGCGTGGCGATTCCCTGACCGGAGCACCCCATGAAGCCGTCGATCCTCCTTTTCGCGGTCCTGGTGGCGTCGTCGCAATGGCCCGCCTGGGCGCAGCAGCCCGCAACGACCCCGGCGCGCAACGCACAGAGCCAGGAGCGCCCGCTGGCCGCCCGCGTGCTGGACGACCGGGTGGCAACCGAATGGGGCTTGCAGCCACAAGAATGGGCACGCTACCGCGAGCTGATGGATGGGCCGCTGGGTATCTACTCGCCCAACCTGGACCCGCTGTCCGCCCTGGGCATCGAAGCTCGCACGGACGAAGAACGGCGCCGCTATGCGGAACTGCAGGTGCAGGTGGAAGCGCGCCGCGTCGAGAAGCTGCTCGCCTACCAGCGCGCCTACGACGAGGCCTGGCAGCGCCTGAATCCGGGGATGCAGCGCGTGAACCTGCCCGACGACAAGCCGGGCGCCGGCACATCCAGCAGTCCCTTGCGCGGCAGCGGCCGCATGGCGGTGTTCGTCAAGGACGGCTGCGCAGCCTGCGGACAGCTCGTGCAGCGCCTGCAATCCTCGGGCGCGGAGTTCGACCTGTACATGGTGGGCAGCCGCCAGGATGACGCGCGCATCCGCGACTGGGCCAAGCGCGCGCAGATCGACCCGGCGCGCGTGCGCGCCGGCAGCATCACGCTCAACCACGACGGCGGCCGCTGGCTGTCGCTGGGCCTGCCCGGCGATCTGCCCGCCGCCGTGCGCGAAGTGAACGGCCAATGGCAGCGCCAGCCGTAGCCATGCCCCTGCGCGCACTGGTGCTCACTGCCGGCCTGTATGCCGTTGCCGCCCTGGCCCAGGAGGTTCCGCCACCGGCTTACCAGCTTGCCGCCCAGCGCGCAGGCATCCCCTCGACCGTGCTCTACGCCGTGGCCTTGCAGGAGAGCGGCATCCGGCGCAACGGGCGCCTGGTGCCGTGGCCGTGGTCCCTCAACGTCGCCGGCCAGTCGCGCCGCTTCGCCACGCGCGCCGACGCCTGCGCTGGCCTGCAGCAGGCGATGCGCGCCACGCCGCACACGCGCATTGATGCGGGCCTGGGCCAGATCAACCTCGGTTACCACAAGCACCGCTTTACCGGCGCGTGCGACCTGCTGGATCCGTATCGCAACCTGGCCGTTGCCGCCGAGATCCTGAAGGAGCAGCACACCCCCGGCGAGGACTGGCTGCTGGCGATCGGCCGCTACCACCGCCCCGCAGGCGGCGAGCCCGCCGCCCGCTATCGGCGCAGCGTGTCGCGCCACCTTGCCCGCGTGCAGGGCACGCGACCAGCCGCCGCGGTCCTCGCGGCGCGCCAGGAGACCTCCCCATGACGAAACCCCATCCCGCCCATCTCGCGTTCACGGGCCTACTCATGCTGCTGTCAGGCCTGCCGCTGGCCTCGCGTGCCGGCGAGCCACTGATCGTTGTCGAGGACCGTGGCGGCACGTCGGCATTGCCGTACTACGAAGCCCTGAATCTCCAGCCGCGCGCCAACGCACCGGCGCGGCCGTCCATCCCGACGCCCCAGCTTCCTGCCACACCGGCGGACGAAGCCGCGATGCTGCCGGTGCGCAGCGCCAAGCTCACGCCTGGCACCGTCGCGCGGCGTGTGATTGAAGCGCCCGGCCTGCGGCCGTTCGTGGTCATCGGCGACGACGAGGCTTCCCGGGCCTGGTTGCAGCGCCGCGCCGCCGCTTTGCGCGAACGTGGCGCGGTCGGCCTGGTGGTCAACGTCGAGACCGCGCAGGGCCTGGCGCGGCTGCGCGCGCTGGCGCCAGGCTTGCCGCTCGCCCCCGTTGCCAGCGACGACCTGGCCGATCGCCTGGGCCTGCGGCACTACCCGGCGCTGATCACGGCCACTGGCATCGAGCAATGAAGCCATGTCGGGGAAACAGCCGGTCGAGGTTCTGCTACGCCCAGCGGTGGAGCTATACACCATCGCGGCGTGTGCAGGCGCCGCGTTTCTGTGCCTGGTGGCCCCATGGTCGCTCGCGCTGAGCCCTTCGATGGGCGTCGGCAGCGCCTTGGCATTCGGTGCCTACGGCGCGATCCGCTACCGCGATGCCCGCGTCATTCTGCGCTACCGGCACAACATCCGCCGCCTGCCGCGGTACGTGATGACGAGCAAGGACGTGCCGGTCAGCCAGCAGCGCTTGTTCGTGGGGCGCGGGTTTCTCTGGGAGCAGAAGCACACCCATAGGCTGATGCAGACGTACCGGCCGGAGTTTCGCCGCTACGTCGAGCCGACGCCGGCCTACCGGCTGGCCAGGCGCCTGGAGGAACGGCTGGAGTTCGCGCCGTTCCCGCTGTCCCGGCTGCCCGCGCTCACGGGCTGGGACGTGCCTTTCAACCCCGTGCGCCCGTTGCCGCCTGTCGGCGGCCTGCCGCGCCTGCATGGCATCGAGCCCGACGAGGTGGACGTCAGCCTGCCGCTGGGGGAGCGCGTCGGACACTCGCTGGTGTTGGGCACCACGCGGGTGGGCAAGACGCGGCTGGCCGAGTTGTTCGTCACGCAGGACATCCGCCGCAAGAACGCCGCAGGCGAGCACGAGGTCGTGATCGTCATCGACCCCAAGGGGGACGCGGACCTGCTCAAGCGGATGTATGCCGAGGCCCAGCGCGCGGGCCGTGAAGGCGAGTTTTACGTCTTCCACTTGGGCTGGCCGGACATTTCGGCGCGCTACAACGCGGTGGGCCGCTTCGGCCGCATCAGCGAAGTGGCGACCCGGGTGGCGGGGCAGCTCTCCGGCGAAGGCAACAGCGCGGCGTTCCGCGAGTTCGCATGGCGCTTCGTGAACATCATTGCCCGCGCCCTGGTGGAGCTGGGGCAGCGCCCGGACTACATGCTGATCCAGCGGCACGTCATCAACATCGACGCGCTGTTCATCGAGTACGCCCAGCACTACTTCGCCAAGACTGAGCCCAAAGCCTGGGAGGTGATCGTCCAGATCGAGGCCAAGCTCAACGAGAAGAACATCCCGCGCAACATGATCGGGCGCGAGAAGCGCGTGGTGGCGCTGGAACAGTACCTCTCCCAGGCCCGCAACTACGACCCGGTTCTCGACGGCCTGCGCTCGGCGGTTCGCTACGACAAGACGTATTTCGACAAGATCGTCGCGTCGTTGCTGCCGCTGCTGGAGAAGCTCACCAGCGGGAAGATTTCCCAGCTTTTGGCCCCAAATTATTCCGACCTGGCCGACCCGCGCCCGATCTTCGATTGGATGCAGGTCATCCGAAAGCGCGCAGTCGTCTATGTGGGTCTGGACGCGCTATCCGACGCCGAGGTTGCCGCAGCGGTCGGCAATTCGATGTTCAGCGATCTCGTGTCGGTCGCCGGGCACATCTACAAGCACGGGATCGACGATGGCCTCCCGGGCGCAACGGCCGGTGCGCGCGTGCCCATCAACGTTCATGCCGATGAATTCAATGAATTGATGGGCGATGAATTCATCCCGCTAATCAACAAGGGCGGCGGTGCCGGCCTGCAAGTCACGGCGTACACGCAGACGCTCTCGGACATCGAGGCCCGCATCGGCAACCGCGCGAAGGCCGGTCAGGTGATCGGTAACTTCAACAACCTGTTCATGCTCAGGGTCAGGGAGACGGCCACGGCCGAACTGCTGACGAGGCAGTTGCCGAAGGTCGAGGTCTATACCACCACCATCGTCTCCGGCGCGACCGATAGCTCGGACATCCGTGGGGCGACGGATTTCACCAGCAACACGCAGGACCGCATCAGCATGTCCAGCGTGCCGATGATCGAGCCGTCGCACGTCGTTGGACTGCCCAAAGGCCAATGCTTCGCGCTGCTGCAGGGCGGCCAGCTTTGGAAGGTACGCATGCCGCTGCCGGCGCCGGACCCGGATGAAGTGATGCCGGCGGACCTGCAGCAACTGGCCGGGTACATGCGCCAGAGCTACAGCGAGGCCACGCAGTGGTGGGAGTTCACCAGCTCGCCGGCCTTGCAGGATGCGGCCTTGCCCGACGACCTGCTGGACGATGCCGCTGCGGCCGAGCCCGACGCGGTGGCCACCGGCGCCGACGATGGCGCGGGCAACGAGGCCGTGCCATGAAGGATGCCGCCTCGACCGCGCAGCGGGAGCAGAACCAACGCCAAGGCTTGATCGTCGGCACCCTCACCTTACCGTTCCGGTTACTCGGGGTGCTGATCGGCTCGCTGCTGTTCTCGATCGTGGTGGAGTGCGTCGGCATGCACCTGTTCTGGAAGGACCAGGGCTGGCGCCACTCCCAGCAGATGCTGCAGTACGAACTCGGGCACCTGTCCAGCCACTTCACGCGCAGCGTGGTCGTACAGGAGCCGGGACGGACGGCGCACGAGCTGGTGGACACCGGATACGAATGGGTGTTCGTGCGCTCGGGGCTGCTGGAGCACATGAGCCAGACCGCCGAGCGCGCCCGAGCGCCCAGCCACGGGCAGACCCACAACTTCCGCTACTGGATCAGCCAGGTCTATGTCTGGACCGAGAGCTACCTGATCGCTGCGGCCTTCACGACGCTCACCTTCCTGGTGCGCCTGCTGGTCTTGGTGCTCACGCTGCCGCTGATCCTCACGGCGGCATTCGTCGGCCTGATTGACGGCCTGGTGCGACGGGATGTGCGCCGGTTCGGCGCGGGCCGCGAATCCGGCTTCATCTACCACCGCGCGAAGGCCAGCCTGATGCCGTTGGCCGTGCTGCCTTGGGTCACCTATCTCGCTCTGCCCATATCGGTGCATCCTCTGGTCATCCTGCTGCCCAGCGCGGCGTTGCTGGGGATGGCAGTTAGCCTGACCGCAGGCAGCTTCAAGAAGTACTTATGAGGTGACACGGGCGGCACTGCTCTGCAAAGCCGTGTGCCGTTCATCGGTTCTGCAGGGTATCAAGAGCAGCATCCAACGCCGTAACCGCCTCGACGACCGTTCTTACCGTCGCCCGATCGAACTCATGATCGCGCTGAGCGTCGTGCACACCGCTATTGAGGTAACCCCATTCAATACTCGTACCGCTGACATTGAGCAGCCTGACCAACGCCCCCACGGCATCCGGCGCACCCGCGTGTTGCGCCGCGATACGCTCGACGGCCGACCGCAACTTGGTGCATTTATTGTTCAGCTCCCAAGGCGCGCGGGGCCCGCTCAGCTTGATGTCGATCCGGCCGTCCGTCCGCCGACCCAGCCACGTCCACAGGCGGTCCGTCAGACTCTCCAGCGCCGGCCGGGCCTGACGCAGTGCCTCGCGTTTCTCGTCAGCCGCCAACGCCTGCTGGGCCAGAAGAACATAGTTCTTCGCTGGCGGGTCGCTGTCGACCCGCAGTTCGTGCTCTCCCTGATGCGGGAGAAACTTGTAGCGCTTGATGGCGCCAGCGCGCCGGGCGCCCAGCTCCTGCTGGATGCGATGCAGGAATTCCTCGGCGTGCGAGGTGAGGATGACCTGCTTACCGTCGAGCAGGCCATCCTCGAAGAAGGTGCGCCAGATGCCGTCGCGGTGGTCATCGTCGATCGCATTGACGACGTCATCAAAGATGACGACGGGACAACCCTGCGCGATATTTTTGGCGAGTAGTATCGCCAGGCCGAGGCACTTGATGTGCCCCTCGCTGAACACGATTAGCGCGTCGTAACGGACACCCGGCTCCCCAGCGAACTCCACCTCGATCTTGCCGTTCTCGGCCACTGGCAGCCACAGCGCGTGCAGCAGATCGCCGGGCGGATCGGCCCGGTTGAATGCGTTGTAGAGCTGGCGCGCTTGCTCTCCCAGCCCTTGGAGCAGCACACCTGGAAGTGCGGCAAGGTAGGCCTGAATCTCGGGCAAAAAGCCGTCGTAGGCAACCTTGACCCGCTGATGGTGCGCCACCACCGCCACTTCCGCAGCAACGACCTCGATCAGTTCGCGGTTCGCCTCGTCGAACTGGGCGACGGTCTGGCGGGCAGTGGCCAGATCCTGATCGGCCGCCCCCCGCAAGGTGCGCAGTCGTTGGACCTCCAACTGGTGCTGCTGTAGGCCATCTCGCTCCTGTGCCAATGCGCCGCGCTGGGCATGCACTTCCCGCGCCTGCGCGTCGACCCCTTCAATGATCTCGGCGATCCGCAGCAGAGCGTTCCAGGCACGTCGATCTCCATCGACCCAGGCACCAAGCCAATTGCCGGCCGCAGTGGGAGGCAGCAGCGGCAGGCCAGCACCCTGTGATTCGGCCGGACAGGCAACGGCACCCGCCGTTACCACGCGGCGCATCTCCTCCCACAGAACTCGGACCGCCTCGCTCAACTGCGTGCGATGTCCGGTCTCCTGCTGTTGGAGGGCAGCCAGTTGAGCAAGCTGCTCCAGGCCCGCGCGTGCCTTCGCGAACGGATCCTGCGCCACAGCGGCCAGTGCAGTTCCACAGGCGGGGCAAGCCGTCGCCCCGTCCGCCAGCGCCAACACGGCCTCGTAGAGCTTCGCGTATGACACCTCGCCGGCGCGGGCGGCAAGCTGCCCGGAAGACGCCCGCCACAGTCCCTGGATCCGATAAGCCTCTGCCAGCAACGCCTGCAGACGGGCCTGCGTCACTTCATAAATGGCAGGCGGGTTGGCGTCCAGTTGTGCCTGGACGTACGGCAGCCGCCCTTGTTGCTGCGGTGTGCCGAGCAGCCAGTCGACGCAGGCCTGGTAGGTCGCGCCAGGCCACATGCGCTGCGCCAAGGCCTGCTCTAGGGCCTCGACCGCAGCAATCTTCTGCGGATAGGCGGCGATCGTCTGCTCGGAGTTCGCCAACTGTACGCGGCGTTGTGCCAGCTGCGCAGCTTGGACACCGGTGAGCATCAGGTCCTGATCAAGCAAAGGGTTGAAGCCCCGCACGAATTCGCTGAACTGGTCCACGCCGAACAGGGTTGCGATCAGTTGCCGCTGGTCGCCCGGCGTCCGCGCGGCGATGCGGGCGAAGTCGTCAAGGCGGTTCTTCTCGATGAAGCAGAAGCGGTATTCGGCTTCATCTGGCTGGACGGCCTGGGGCTGGTCTTCCGCCCGGGACGATAGGACAGGCGCGACATGACGGCGCAGGCGAGCGTTGTTGCAGTACGTCCGCTGGTCGACCCGCTTGGCCTGCGCTTCGCTGATCGAACCGAGCATCGCCACTTCCAAGGCTTCGCAGAAGCTGCTCTTGCCGGTGCCGTTGGCACCGTAGACCAAGGTGATGTCATGGCTGAGGTCGAACGTCTCCTGCCGCATGAATCCTCGAAACGGCCCGACTTCGAGCTGGTGCAGTCGCCCGAGCGCCGGCCCGTTTTCGGGGCCGCGCGCGTCCCCGTTGTAGGCGACAGGCATCTGCGCCAGATGCGCGATGGCCAGCGGCGCCAAGCGCGTGGAGCGCCCCCGGCGTGCAGCACCGACCTCGGCCAGTGGCTGCAGGTGATCGAGCACCAGGTGCGCCAGCCGGCGCACGTCGTCGTGCACGTGCCGCTGCGCCAAGTGCGCTAGGAACCGGTGGTACTCCGAACGTATGCTTGCCACAGCGACCCCTCACTTGGTCAACCACTGACCGTAAGCCTCCACATCGATCATGGGGACCGTTCCACTGAACTGAAGCTGCGCGATCAGCTTGAAAAGAAACGCGGTCGCCGGCTTGTTTTCGTTGGTGTAGCTGTACGCGCCGCTGGCTTGGTCATAGAAAAAGTGCCCGTGGGCGGCAACGCATCCGATGTCCAGACGCCCCTCGGTGAGGTTTGCGTTCAGCGCCTTGTCCATGGATGGGCCCAATGCTGGACTCCATTCGCTCTCGAAGGTGAGCAAGCCACCCAGAATCGGAATCAACGGCTTCGCTGGGTAGGTCCCGCCAGCGTGCGGGATCGGCAGGCTCGTGCGGTGCAGCCTGCGCACACTGGCGACCTTCTCCTGGGCATAGGCCACAAGCCCCGCGTCAGCCGTCTGCTTGGCCTCGAACACGGCGTACACGCTTTCGGCTGGGATGATCGTCTCGTTCTCGTAGGTGAAGATAAAAGGCGAATATTGCCGATCAAACACCACCACATCGATCTGCTGGCTGAAGTTCCCCAGGCTGTCCACCACATGCGCCTTGGCCGCCTGGTACCGTTTGGGCAGATAGGTATCCAGCATGTCGATCCAGACGTTCTCGCTCGCATCCCCCTTCGTGCCCGGGTGACCGAAGGTCTTGCGTACTACGGACAGGCGCTGCTGGATGTCCTCGTGCAAGGACGACAAGAGTTGGGAAAGCGACCACTGGGACATGTTGTACCTCGATTGGACGTATGGCAGCCGACGGGGTCAGGAAAGCGGGAACTTGGGGCCAAACAGCGCACGCCAGGCTCGAAGCGCTTCGAGATTGCGACCGCGACGCGCGTGGTCGATGGCGACACTTGCGTCCTGGCTCGCTTGCGACAGCAGTTGCTGCGCGCGCTGCTTGCGCGCAGCGTCCATGTCGTTGCTGATCGCCGGCCCGAGGCCGGCCGGGTCAGGCCACTCGTCATGGACACGATCAGCGAGCGTGGCAAAGAATGACTGGATCTCGCGATCGAACGATCCACCCCAGCCGCCGTAGAGACATTCCAGTGCCATCACCTCGATAAGGAATGAGGGCTTCACCGGCTTCTGATCGCCGTGCTTGGGATTGTTGTTCCAGTACTTCACCATGCGCACGAGACCTTTCCACTCATTGCCATAGGCTTGGTGCGCTGCGGTCGCCTTGTCCTTATGGATCTCCGGGTCCGTCTTGATCCACTTTCCGGACGCCGAATCGGGGATCTCATACTGGTCGCCGGTGTCGAATGCGGGCACCGCATCCACGCTGACCACCCGGTAGTCCGTGTTGTCCTCCGCGTCGATGTGAACACCGAAATCCACGTTGATCGAGCGCGCCTGTTTGCGCACGGCTGCCGAACCGTATTTCTCCACCAATGCAGAGTGGAAATCATCCAGCACTACCGATGCGGCCTTGCCGTGGTAATGCTTCTCCGAGTCCTTCAGCACGAAGAAGATGTCGATATCCTTGAGCGGCTTCGTCTTCGTGTATCGAGCATAGGAGCCGGTCAGGAAGCTGCGCGCAATACCGAATTTCGTCTGCAGGTAGTCTCGCACTTCGTTCTGGCGCTGCGAGGCATTCTTCTGCTCGCGCTCGTTGAGTTCCAGGCGCGACTTGAACTTGCGAAAAGCTTCATCGATCGACAGCATCAGCGTTGCCTCCAATATCCAGCCTGACCCGCCAGGCCGCTGTGTTCCACAGTCGAGCCCAGGCTCTGCTTGACCATCCCATCCGTCGAGCGATAGCTTCCTTTGCTCCACCCATCCACGTCAGGCCGCCCGGGCTTTGTATCAAGCATGACTTTGTACTTAGCCTGCGATGGCAACAGCCCAGCCTTCTTGATCGCGTATTTCAACTGCTCGGTATCTGTCCAGAAGCTGCCGTCGCCATCGGACCACCCATACACGATGTCGATATCCCATCGGGTCACAAGCTTGTCGGTTGCCGGGTTGTAGATCTCCAGAATCACCTTGCGCAGATCACCGGTCCCGAGCCACGTCTTGATGGCTCGGGTATTGCTCTCCCAGCGATCCGCAAAGTGCTCAGGGTCCAGCCCACTGAGCAGGATGATGTCTTTCAAGCTCTTGAGGATGTTGTCGGTCACATAGGTAACCGAGTGCGTGTACGAGTAGGTGGCGACGGTGCTCATGACTTGAGGAAACCTCCGAGGTCGAGCGACAGCGCTTGCCCAGCATCGTCCTGCGCCTGCGTGGCAATTCCTTGGCTCAAGTCCCGTGCAATGATGCGAGAACAGTGCTTTTTGAGCGCGGTTTGCACCCAGCCGAGCTGCTCCTTCGGACACGGCAGCGAGACTCCCCAGTCTCCCTTCAACGGCTCGAACCCCAAGACTTCTTCGTTGGCATCATCACCATCGATCGCGTCTTCGTCGAAGAGGCAGTAGATCCTGGTCCGTGGTCCATCGCATGTCGCAACGATGGGCGCGCTCTTGGGTGCCTGGTCGGCGATCAAGCTGGCGGCCACGCCCGCCACGGCCCTGAGTTCAGAGCGAGCCGTGCCGTCCTTGCCCTGAGTGAGCAGTTCGACAATGGCATCCCACGTCTGCAACGCATCGCGGTGCGGCGAACTGCGAAACGTCCGGCTGACAACGGTGGTCATTTTTGCTTCCCTCCTTGAAGGCGCATTTGCTTTGCCTGTCGTATCGCACTGCGCAGGTGCTCTACGGAAAGCTTGTTCGGATCGATAGCCACTTGCGGGTCGGCCGCGAGGGCGTTGGCTACGACCTTGCGAATGGCCCGACCATCCAATCCGACGCACTCGCCAGCACACGCGTCGAACTGGTGAGCCGAGGAAAGCTTGCCAATCCCCGGAAATGTCTTTGCCAGGCCATTCAGGCAGTCCACCAGGATCTGCTTGCAGGCATCCTTGCCGGGCAGTGGCACCTCCATCACCATGTCGCAACGAGACAGGAAGGCACTGTCGACGGCCTGTGGGAAGTTGCTGGTGGCCACGAACAGCAGATGCGGGTTGCGTTCGGCCAACATGTCCAACTGCACCAACACCGCATCGGTGGCCCGGTGCACATCAACCGGGTTGGCTTCCAGGCTGAGCTTGGCTCGATCAGCCGCAAGCGTTTCGACCTCGTCCAGAAGGACGATCGTCGGGCCCGCCGCTGCGGATTCTGCGATCGATTGCGAGAACAGGTCTGCCACGGCGCGTTGAGTCTTTCCCATTGCAGAGCTCGTCAGCGTGTGAGGCTCCACTTCCAGCAATCGAAACTTCGCAGAAGAAAAAGATTCGGCCACACGATGCGCCAAGCCCCGTGCCAAGGAGGTCTTCCCAGTCCCCGGTGGGCCGACCAACAAGATCACGCCGTGCAGGGGGAGTACCGTGCGCTCCACCTTGGGGCGCACCGTGAAGTTGACGATCGCTTGTGACAGCAACTGTTTTTTGATGGCTTCGTCCATCACGATCGAATCCCACAAGTCACCCAGCGACTTGTCCGGCAGCTTCCAGCTTCGATGGATGCCTTTCGGCAAAGTGGCGTCTGATGAAGGATTCTTGGTCATCCGTGGCTCTCGGCGGGTCAGAGAATGGTGCGATAGGTCGCCAGCACCTTGGTCGTTTGCACAAGGCCTTGGCGCAGCAGGATTTCGAGATAGCGGTCCACATCGATCGGCGGATGCTTGAGTTGGGCACGCTGGCGCTGCGCAGCCGACACTACGGCGGCCGCATCCAGATCCAGCAGGTTGTCCACAAACTCATCGGGGTGCTGCGATTCGATGCCGTACGGAGCCAGCAGATCGTTCGGGAAATCCCGTTCGTTGAACGTCACAATCACGCTCGCACCGCAGCGAATCGCCGCAGCCAGGACGTGCCGATCGTCCGGATCGGGCAATGTCAGGCCTGCCACGAGCGCTTCGTAGCCCTCCACCAAGCCGTCCGGAATGGCCCTGTCCATGAGATCCGACGTCCTGTCGACCTGAACCCGGGTGAGATCGGGGCGGTTGATCAACAGGTTGCGTTTCCACTCCTCATGAATGGCTTGGCTCCACCGCGCCCGGAAGCGGCCAGACAGGCCGAGCCACATCAGGAAATCCCGCAGTGGCGCGGGATATAGAACGCACGCGTCGTAGACGGCGGTGAATGGGGAATGCCTCATTCGTATCCCATTCCCAACTCTTGCGACTGCTGAGCGAGTTCGGCCATCGCCTGCTCACTGGCGCGCTCGCGCGCTTCCTTGTACTGCATCAGATCGGCGAACCTCACCCTGCGGTGCTTGCCGGTGCGATGAAATGCCAACACCCCATCTTCTAGCAGCTTGACGAAATGGGGACGGGACACGTTGAGCAAGTCCGCCGCCTCTTGGGTCGTCAGCTCTGCATGGACGGGCACCACCTTTACTGCATTGCCATCGGCCAACTCGGCCAGGATGTCGACCAGCAGGCGCAACGCCGAGGTAGGCAGTTCCACCTGATGAGCCTGTTTGTGGTCATCAAAGATCTGGATGTGCTGCGTCTCGAACTGGGTTGCGAGGTAAGCCGCCAAGGCACGTTGACCCTGGACGGCTGCCTTAACCTCTCCCGCGGCGGGAAGGGTCATCTTGGATTGGGCAGTGGCGGTGGTCATGGGTAGCTCCTAAGCGAAAACGGTTGCAGAGCCGATCATATTCGAAACACTCGAAAAACGCAATAATCGAAACGCGACCCGGGCTTTTGTAGGTTCGCTCGCGGCATGCCCAATCCGGTCGTCCGCCAGTTCCTATTGTTTGCGGCCTAAAACAGCCCTGATCTCCACGATCACCCCATTGCTGATCACACAGGAATGGCGCGATGGTGGCTTCGATCTGGCTGCGCGCCGCGCATCGCGGCGTACCCACTCTTCTCGTGACGGCCCTCCTGCTGGGTCAGTCCCCGATGGCCTTGGCCGAGTCCCCTGCGCAGCGCCAGGAGCTGGTCGCCGCACTGCGCCAGCTCGACGCGCTGGAGCGCACCGTCGCGGACAGCGCCGCGCATGCCCCCATCCAGCCGGGCGAGCGCTACCACTTCGACTACCCGCGGCTGCTGGCTGACCTGGCGCGTGTTCGCGCCGGCATCCAGTTCCATCTGACGCCATCGCGCGCCCAGCCGCGCGACCCCTCCGAACTGGCCGGCGACTACCGCACCGAGCGGGCGACCGAGCCGCTGCCGGCGACGACTGCGGAGGGCAAGCCATGAACGGCGCCCAGGTCTCAGCATTTCAAGCCAACAGCGGCATCGCGCCTTCCGCGATGGCGACCGTCCTGGTCGGCGTCGTGTTCGCGGTCCTGCTCGTGTGGGGCGTCTGGGCCATCCGAACGGCCTACGTGGGGTGGTCCGAGAGCCGCCTCAACCAGCGCCAGTTCCTCGGCGTCTGCATCCGCTTCGTCGCGATGTACCTCGTCCTGAGTTTCTTCCTCCTGTCCTGACCTGAAAGGCCCGACCATGCACAACCGCATCTTCACTTCCCGTTTTGCCCAGCGCGCCGCCGTGGCCCTGGGCGCCGCCGCGCTGCCCGCGCTGTCGTTCGCGCAAGGCTTGCCGCAGTTGGAGAACCCGACGCGCGGCACCGGCAACGGCATCATGGAGACGATCCGCAACTACGGCTACGACATCATCATGCTCGTGGCCCTGTTGGTGGTGGCGTCGATGTTCATCGGCGTGTGCTACCACGCCTACGGCACCTACGCGGAAATCCACACCGGCCGCAAGACCTGGGGCCAGTTCGGCCTCACGGTCGCCATCGGCGCCGTGCTGCTCGTGATCGGCATCTGGCTGCTCACCGAAGCCACCGGCATCCTGTAAGCGAGGCCGGTATGTCCGAGCAGCAGCACGTCCGTGCGGACGGAACGGTCACCTTCCTTCCGCACCGGCTCAACCGCCATCCCGTTGTCGTGCGCGGCCTCACCGCCGACGAGCTGTGGATCTGCTGCGGCCTGTCCGGCGCCGCCGGCCTGCTGGTCGGCGCGCCGCTGTCCTGGGTGTTCCGCACGATCGCGCTGGCGCCGACGTTCGTCGTCCTGGGCGTGGCCTTGGGCGTGTTCATCGGCGGCGGCATCCTGCGCCGCCTCAAGCGTGGGCGCCCCGACACCTGGCTGTATCGGCAACTGCAATGGCGCATCGCCACGCGCCATCCGCTGATGGCTGGCTGGGTCGGTGGCCATGTGCTGATCTCGCGCTCGGGCTTCTGGTCCACCCGCAGGAGCATGCGATGAGCCGCTTCAAAAACGAGGTTACCCACCTGCAGGCGCACATCAAGACCTTGCGGCTGGGCGCGGGCGCGCTGGTCGTCGTCGCCCTGGTCATGGGCGGCGGCTGGTGGAGCGCGCCGCGCGACCTGACCATCCACGTCCCGCCCGACCTGCGCTCTGGCAGTACCCGCAAGTGGTGGGAAGTGCCGCCCGAATCGGTCTATGCGTTCACGTTCTACGTGTTCCAGACGCTGAACCGCTGGCCGACCAATGGCGAAGAAGACTACTCGCGCAACCTCCACACGCTCTCGCCGTACCTCACCCCGTCCTGCCAGGCCTTCCTGCGGGCGGACTATGACTACCGCCGCTCCACGGGCGAGCTGCGTCAGCGCGTGCGCGGCATCTACGAGATTCCCGGCCGCGGCTATGGCGACGACCCCACGGCGCGCGTGCGCACCGTATCCGATCGCGACTGGGTGGTGACGCTGGACATCACGGCGGACGAGTACTACGGCGCCGAGCAGGTTAAACGCGCCCTGGTGCGCTATCCGATCAAGGTCACGCGGGTGGACGTCGATCCCGCCCGCAACCCGTTCGGCCTGGCGCTGGACTGCTATGAGGGCGCGCCCCAGCGCATCAGTGCACCGGAGCCGGCGCGCCCGGCGCCGAGTGGCCTTTCTCCGCAAGCGCCTCAAGGAGGAAACACCCCATGAAGCATCCTGTACTCGCGCTGCTGGGGCTACTGGCCGTGGCCGCGGCACCCGTCGCCCAGGCGGTGGAGATCCTGCGTTGGGAACGCATGCCACTGGCAGTGCCGCTGAAGGTCGGTCAGGAACGCATCGTGTTCATCAACCGGAACGTGCGCGTGGGCGTGCCCGCGGGCGTGGGCGAACGCCTGCGCGTGCAGAGTGCGGGCGGCGCGGTGTACCTGCGCGCCAGCGAGCCGATCGAGCCCACGCGGTTGCAACTGCAGGACGCCGACACGGGCGCGCTGATCCTGCTGGACATCGCAGCTGAACTGCCCAAGGACGGGGAAGCCGAGCTGGAGCCGGTGCGCATCGTCGAGGGTGACAGCGCACCGGGACGCTATGGCGAGCAAGCCGACAGTGCCGAGGCCCCGGCACGCGCCCAGGGCCAGGCAGGTGCGCGGACCGCGCGGCGCGAAACTCCGGTCCCTGTCGTGCTGACGCGCTTCGCCGCGCAGAACCTCTACGCACCGCTGCGCACCGTCGAGCCGCTTCCGGGCGTCATGCGGGCCAACCTGCCCCGCGACCTCGACCTGGACACACTGATGCCAACGCTGCCGGTGCGCGCGGTCGCGCTCGCGTCGTGGCGCCTGGAAGACCAATGGGTGACTGCCGTGCGCCTCACCAACACCGGCGCCGACTGGGTCGCGCTCGACCCGCGCGTGCTGCAAGGCGATTTCCTCACCGCCACCTTCCAGCACGAGGCGCTGGGTCCGCGCGGCACGCCCGAGGACACGACCGTCCTCTACCTGGTCACGCGCGGCCGCGGCCTCGCGCAGTCGCTGCTGCCGGCGATTCACCGCTTCGACCCTGCCGTGCATCTGCCGCAGCCGGACGGCGACGAGAACGTCGAGGAGGCCCGCCATGCGCAGTAACGGCCTGCTCAAGTGGCTGATGATCCCTGTCGCCATCCTGGTGCTGTTCGTCGGTATCCGGCTGTTCTCGGGTGGCGGCAGCACGGCGCCACCCGCGGCGGACAACGGCGCCCAGCTCACGCCCGAGGAAATGAAGGCGCTGGGCATCGAAGGCGACACCCCGCGCGACACCGTGGCGACGCTCGTTGCCCAAGTGAAGCAGTTGCGCACCGAGCTTCAGACCGCGCTCTCGGACAACAAGTCGCAGCGTGAAGAGAACCAGCGGCTGCGCCAGCGCGAGAACTCCATCGACCAGCGCATCAACTCGGCGCTCGAATCCGAGCGGTCCAACCTGCGCCGCGACCAGGAGCAGGCGGCCAGCGCGCGCCAGCAGACCGAAGGGCTGCTCGCCGACCTGCAGCGGCGCCTGGACAGCATCGGCGGGCGCGGCGGCGGCCATGCGGACCTGCCCGTGGGCCTGGGGCTGCAGGGCGGCGACGAGGCCGGCATGGAGGGCGGCGTGCGGTGGGTCGAGCCGGACGACGCAAAGCCCGCCGAGGGGCGCAACGCCGGTCGTGGCGCGAGCGGCGGAATGAGCTTCCCCACGAGCTTCGGCCCGGCGCAGAGCACGCTCGAAACCACCGCGGAAACCGTGGCGAACGCGGGCGCGCAAGTCGCGGGCGTCAAGACCGCGAAGCCCGTCTATACCGTGCCGACCAACTCCACGCTCATGGGCTCGGTCGCGATGACGGCGCTGATCGGCCGTGTGCCGATCGACGGCACGGTGAACGATCCCTATCCGTTCAAAGTCCTGGTCGGGCCGGACAACCTGACGGCGAATGGCATCGACATTCCCGATGTGGCCGGCGCCGTGTTCAGCGGCACCGCCTCGGGCGACTGGACGCTTTCGTGCGTGCGCGGCCAGGTGCGCAGCATCACGTTCGTGTTCAACGACGGCACGATCCGCACGATCCCCGAAGACCGCGAGGGCAACCAGCAGAATAACCAGCAACGCGACGGCTTGGGATGGATCAGCGACCCGCACGGCATCCCCTGCGTCAGCGGCGAGCGGCGCAGCAACGCCCAGCAGTACTTGGGCTCGCAGGCCCTGATCACGGCGGCCGGTGCCGGCGTGGCCTCGCTCATCGAGAGCGACAGCGGCCGCATGTCGTATGTCGGCTCGGACGGCTCCATCGGCACCGTGGGCATCAGCGGCCAGGAGGCGGTCGGCCAGATTCTGGCGGGCGGCGTGCGGGACATGTCGGCCTGGGTCAACAAGCTCTACGGCCAAGCGTTCGCCGCCGTCTATGTCCAGCCCGGCGCGAAGGTCGCCGTCCACCTCGAAAAGCCGCTCGCCATCGACTTCGATCCCGAAGGCCGCAAGGTCGATCACCGCACAGGAGAAAGCCATGCTCTCGAACTTGAATAGCTTGGCCCGTGGCCTGGCGCTGGTCCTCGCCGTCGCGGCGCTCGCCGGCTGCGCCACCAGCAAGGAAAAGCTGCTGACCCACGGTGACCGCACGATGATGGACATCTGGCAGCAGGAGGCCGGGGACGGCGGTGGCGCAGCCGGACGGAACGCCGGCGGCCAACTGCTCGATGCGCGCCAGAGCCTGCGTCGGCCGCTGACCGACGCCGATATGCAGGCCGCACCTGCCGAGCAGATGCGCTACACGCGCACCGCGCGCAACGAGGTCCATCGCCAGTTCCAGCGCCTGCCCAATCCCGATCTCGTGATGTACGTGTACCCGCACCTGGCCGGCACCGATCCCGTGCCGGTGCCCGGCTACACGACCGTCTTCCCGCTGTACCAGCGCATTCAGTACGCGATGCCGGGTGAGCGCGTGGAGGACTACTGATGCGCTGGAAACTTCCCTGGCCTAAGCCGGCCGCGCTGAAGCTGGCCGCATCCGGCGCTGGTGATGACGAGCAGCCGGACGGCTGGCAGCGCCACATTGAGGCCTTGCGCCAAGCCGGCATCCCCGAACCCGGCTCGGCAGTCCGGGGCCGCAAACCGGCGACGGAGGCCGACGAGCAGGCGCTGTACGAGGTCGCACCGTCCTTCGTGGAACTGCTGCCCTGGGTCGAGTTCTTGCCCGAGTCAAGGTCCATGTTGCTGGAGGACGGCCAATCGGTGGCGGCCTTCTTCGAGCTGGTGCCGCTGGGGACCGAGGGCCGGGAACCGGGCTGGCTTGCCCACGCCCGCGACGCCTTGGAGAACGCGCTGCAGGACAGCTTCGATGAGCTGGACGAGAACCCCTGGGTGCTCCAGCTCTATGCCCAGGACGAGCCGAGTTTCGACCAGTACATGCAGACCCTGCGTGACTACGTGCAGCCACGTGCCCGCGGGACAGCGTTCACCGAGTTCTACCTGCGCTTCTTCGGCCACCATCTGCGTGCGGTGGCCAAGCCCGGCGGCCTGTTCGAGGACACGGTGGTCACGCGGCTGCGCTGGCGCGGGCAGACGCGGCGCGTGCGCATGGTGGTCTATCGACGTGCCACCGGGCAGGCAAGCCGCCGCGGCCAGACGCCCGAGCAGATGCTGAACATCGTCTGCGACCGCCTGTGTGGCGGGCTGGCGAACGCCGGCATCCAGGCACGGCGCATGGTCGCAGCCGACGTCCACGACTGGCTGCTGCGGTGGCTCAATCCGCGCCCCGCGATGCTCGGGCCCAGTACAGAGGACCGGGAGCGCTTCTACGCACTGGCGCGCTACCCGGACGAGACTGAGGCCGGCGAGATCGAACTGGCGAGCGGGCGGGATTTCAGCCAGCGGCTGTTCTTCGGCCAGCCACGCTCCGACGTGGAGCACGGCACCTGGTACTTCGACGGCATGCCGCACCGTGTGCTGATCACCGACCGGCTGCGCATGCCGCCCGGCACGGGACATCTAACCGGCGAGACCCGCAAGGGCGATGCGATCAACACGCTGTTCGACCAGATGCCGGAAGACACCTTGCTTTGTCTCACGATGGTTGCCACGCCCCAGGATGTCCTGGAATCGGATCTGAACCACCTGGCGAAGAAGGCCGTGGGCGAGACGCTGGCGTCGGAGCAGACGCTCAAGGACGTGCATGAAGCCCGCTCGCTGATCGGCAGCGCGCACAAGCTCTACCGGGGCACGCTGGCGTTCTACCTGCGCGGGCGCGACGAGGCGGAACTGGATCGGCGCGGCCTGGACCTGGCGAACGTGATGCTCAACGCTGGTTTGCAGCCGGTGCGAGAGGATGATGAGGTGGCGCCGCTCAACAGCTACCTGCGCTGGCTGCCGTGCTGCTACAACCCCGGCAAGGATCGGCGCCGGTGGTACACGCAACTGATGTTCGCCCAGCACGCGGCAAACCTGTCGCCGGTGTGGGGCCGTGCCCAGGGTACGGGGCATCCAGGCATCACGATGTTCAACCGCGGCGGCGGGCCGATCACCTTCGATCCGCTCAATCGCCTGGACCGGCAGATGAACGCCCACCTGTTCCTGTTCGGCCCGACGGGTTCCGGCAAATCGGCCACGCTCAACAATCTGCTGAACCAGGTCACGGCCATTTATCGGCCGCGCCTCTTCATCGTGGAAGCCGGCAATAGCTTCGGCTTGTTCAGCGACTTCGCCAGGCGCCTGGGCCTGACCGTGAATCGGGTCAAGCTGGCCCCCGGATCGGGCATCAGCCTAGCGCCGTTCGCCGACGCGCGCCGGCTGATCGAAACGCCCAGCGATGTGCAAACGCTCGATGCCGATGCGCTGGACGAAGACCTGCCACCCGATGCCTCAGCCATGGAGGCGGACGAACAGCGCGACGTGCTGGGCGAACTGGAGATCACGGCGCGGCTGATGATCACTGGCGGCGAGGACAAGGAGGAAGCCAGGATGACGCGCGCCGACCGCTCGCTGATCCGCCAGTGCATCCTCGACGCCGCCGAGCACTGCGTGGCCGAGAAGCGCACGGTGCTCACGCGCGACGTGCGCAATGCGCTGCGCACCCGCGGCCAGGACCCGACGTTGCCCGAGATGCGGCGCGTGCGGCTGCTGGAGATGGCGGACGCGATGGACATGTTCTGCCAAGGCACGGACGGCGAGATGTTCGACCGCGACGGCACGCCGTGGCCCGAGGCCGACATCACGCTGGTGGATCTCGCGACCTATGCCCGTGAGGGCTACAACGCGCAGCTCTCGATCGCGTACATCAGCCTCATCAGCACGGTGAACAACATCGCGGAGCGTGACCAGTATCTCGGCCGCCCGATCATCAACGTGACCGACGAAGGCCACATCATCACGAAGAACCCGCTGCTCGCGCCGTATGTCGTGAAAATTACAAAAATGTGGCGCAAGTTGGGCGCCTGGTTCTGGCTGGCGACGCAAAACATCGACGATCTGCCGCGCGCCGCAGAGCCCATGCTCAACATGATCGAGTGGTGGATCTGCCTGTCGATGCCGCCGGACGAGGTGGAGAAGATCGCACGATTCCGCGAACTCTCGCCGGCGCAGAAGGCGCTGATGCTTTCGGCACGCAAGGAAGCGGGCAAGTTCACCGAGGGCGTCATCCTCTCCAAAAGCATGGAGGTGCTCTTCCGCGCCGTGCCGCCGAGCCTGTATCTCGCGCTCGCGCAGACCGAACCCGAAGAGAAGGCCGAGCGCTACCAGCTCATGCAGCAGCACGGCGTCAGCGAGTTGGATGCCGCCTTCAAGGTGGCCGAGAAGATCGACCGGGCACGCGGCATCGAGTCGCCGGCCCTGGCCCTGCCCTGAATCTGCCGTGCACCGGAGAACGCCATGGAACAGAAACGCTCATCCATTCCGATGCAGGTCCAGGCGTTCCGCCGTCGGCGCTGGCGGGCCCGCTGGCCATGGGCGTTAGGCGCAGTGCTGGTTGCGCTGCTGCTGATCTGGCTCGTGTCCCGTTCGCCAGGCGAGTCCACGCCCCAAACCTCGGCGCCTGTCAGCGAGACGCAGGTGGCCGGGCCTCCTTGGCAGATGGGCAACCCGGCAGGTCGTTTCACGCTGACGCTCTACGCGGACCTCGAATGCCCGTTCTGCCGGTCCTATTTCCCTGTCCTCAAGCGTTGGGTGGCCGGCAATGCGGACGTGGCCTTGCAATGGCACCACCTGCCGTTGGCCGCGCATGAGCCGGCCGCGTCCGCCGAAGCGCGCTTGGTGGAATGCGCGGGCGAAGCCGGCGGCCATCCCGCCTTCTGGCAGGCTGTCGAGTGGGTCTATGTCCACACACACAGCGACGGCCAGGGCTTGCCCGAAGACCTGCGCCACCCCGCCCTGACGCCAGCCATCGAACAGTGCATTGCGAGCGAGCGGCCCGACGCGGCGATTCGTACCCAAACTGCGGAAGCCACGAACAGCGGCGTGACCGCCACGCCGTCGCTGCGGCTGCACGATCGCGAAACCGGCAAGGCGATCCTGCTGCAGGGCCCGATCGAGGGCGATGCCTTGCTGTCGGCCATGGACATGCTCGCGGCCGGCGATCCCGCCGCCACACCCACATCGGAAATGCCTGCCGACGTCGTCGGCGACATGCCCAGGTAGCCCCGGTCTTCAAGGCTACGGCGCAGTCCGCTGCGCTGACCACAACCCCGTTCGCCTCGCATCCTGGCCGCGAACGATCACCGCTGCCGCGGTGATGGATGCACCTTGTTCGTTCCCCAGGAGGGCTTGCCCTCCCAGGGCGAGTGCCCTCCGATCTCACCGTCTGGAGGTTCGCCATGTCTTTCGCCGTCAATGACTCCTGCCTGGAGTCGCTTTCCGCCATCGCTGCCCAACACGAGGACTGGATCATCCAGCAAGCCATCGTGCTGCTGGAGAGACGGGTCTTCAAAGCTGGACCGTGCCTCAGCCAACCGGCCGCTGTACGGGACTACCTGCGTCTGAAACTGGTCGCTGAGCCCAATGAGATATTCGCCGCTGTGTTCCTGGACAGCCTGCACCAGGTGCTGGCCTACGAGCCGCTGTTCAGGGGCACGATCAACGCGACTTCGGTCTATCCGCGTGTCGTCGTGCAGCGTGTGCTGGAGTTGAATGCCGCCGCGGTGGTCTTCGCCCACCAGCATCCTTCGGGCGTCTCCGAGCCGTCCAGCGCGGATCGCATGCTGACCCAGCAACTGCAAGCCGCGCTGGCGCTCATCGATGTGCGGGTACTGGACCACATCATCGTCGGCCAGGGTGCCCCGTTCTCCTTTGCGGAATCCGGCCTGCTGTAGCAATGGCACCGGCTCCTTGATCCACGCGGAGGCTTCGGCCTCCGCTTTTCATTGGCGCAAGACAAGCAGGTATGCGGGCAGTCCGCGATGCGCATTGTTTGTTGGGGCCGCATGGCGTTCGGCGTTTGACTATGGCCCTTGACAACTCTTGGGGGCGCTCGACATGCCAGCATCTTCATCCAGGTTCGCATCGGGCTGGCGAACCCTTGGCCTGGCCGTTGCGCTGCCGGCTTCCCTGGCCGTGTTCAGCCCGGCCAGCTTCGCCGCCGATGTGGTGATCATCACCGACAGCCGTCACCCGGTCAGGACCATGGGTGGCGAGCAGCTGATCGAGCTGGATGAAGCGCCCCGGATCGAAGCGGAGCTTTCTGCGGCGCTGCCCGCCGATCCCGGACAGGCAACAGCCATCGTGAAGCGCCGGCTGAGCCAGGGGGGCGCTGACCTCCAGCGTCGCATCGCCACCGAATACCAGGGCGTTGCCGACGCATGGAGCCTGGGCATCACCACCATTCCGGCTGTCGTGGTGGATCAGCGCTACGTGGTCTATGGCGAGCCTGACGTGGCCCGCGCCATCGCGCGCATCGAACAGCACCGGAGGGCCGAACCGTGATCCGCTCATTCGACCTTCTGCGCCGCATGCGGGCTGCCGTCACCTCCGTGCTGCTGCTCAGCGCCACGGGCAGCTACGCCCTGAACACGGCGACCATCGTGGGTTCAGTGGCTTCGCCCGATTGCCTGGAGTACCGGGTGGTGGGTATCTGCTACTGGCTCTACTGCACCTGGACCGGCTGCACGGTGCGCACGTCCGTCAAGGTCAGGCACTACATCCCCGATGCGGTGGTTTCGTCCTACTCGAACACCGGCGAGAACCCCTGGGTCGAAGTGCGCGCCATGAGCACGCCCAACCCTTCGGCCCAGGCCGGCGGGGACGGCACCACCAATGAAGATCACGAAAACAATCTCGCGAAGTTCAAGAACGCGGACGTCATCGGCCACCCCGGCGTCGAGGTGTTCAACCAGTTCGTCTCGTCCTCGGGCTATTTCTGCGAGGGCGCAGGCACGGCCTTCATGCCGTACCTGCTCAGTACGCTGGACACGCCGGCCTGGCGCTACAACGTACCGGAGATGGTGTACCCGGAGGCATTGATCCCGGGCATGCGCGAGGTCGGCGCGCGCTCGACCCTGAACCTCTGGGGCAACGTCTATCCGCGCGGCGGCTTCCTGCACCAGACGGACGACCACAAGGCCGGTGCCGTGGTGGCCCAACGGGCCGGCGATGTGGTCACGCGCCGCGGGCAGATCCACGTCTATCAGCCGCTGCTCGCCAACTCCCGCGATGGCTACTGGCCGGCCGGCGCGCTGATGGAGGGCGATGCCTCGACCGGCAAGTGGCAGGAACTCACGCCCGTCCTGTCCTCGTCCTGCACGGTCTTCCCGCGCAACGGCTTCCTGACACAGGCCCAACAAGGCGACTACGCCTGGGCGTTGTGGCGGCCCTATGCGTGCTGCGAACGCCGGGGCCAGGTGTTCCTCGGCAGCGTCGATTTCTATTGAGGGTACGGCGATGAAGCGTCCTGAACTGATGAACCCATCCGCCAAGGTTCGCCGCCCGCTGCGCCCCACGGCGCTAGCCGGCGCGCTCGCCCTGGTCTGTGGCCTCGCGTGGGCGCAGGCCGGCTTCCAGACCAGCGGCCCCGTCATCGGCGATGAGGTCATGTACTCGATCGGCGGTGGCAGTGCGGTGTCCATGGGCCGCGCCGCTGGCATGCGTTCGATCGGGGTCGGCCTGGGTTGGAACAGCAACCTCATCTGCGGCGACATGAGCATCCAGACCACGCTGCGCAATCAGCTCAATGGGATCACGAATGGGTTCCAGCAGATCATGAGCAACGTGATCCAGAGCGCGACCAGTGCCGTGGCATCGCTGCCGGCGCTGATCATCCAGCGTGCCGATCCGGGGCTGTACAACCTGCTGACCAATGGTGTGCTGCAGGCGAGGCTGGATTTCGACCGCTCCAAGCTGACGTGTCGCGCGATGGCCGAGAAGATGGCCGAGACGGCGGGCGGCCAGCTCGGATGGAGCCAGATGGCGGAAGGCATGGCGCTGCGCGATGCGGTGTCGAGCACGGATGCCGTATCGGCGATCGAGCAGGCCGAGACGCGCCGCGGCAACGACGGCGTGCCCTGGGTGGGCGGCAGCAATGCCGGCGGCGCGGGCCAGTCGGCCATCCGGGTGGTCGGTGACGTGACGCGGGCGGGCTACAACCTGGTCAACGGGCGCAGCGTGACTGACACGTCCTCCATCGCGCCCGCCAGTTGCGCGAGCCTGTCCTGCCAGACCTGGACGTCGCCGCAGCAGGCGACCGAATGGGCGACGCGGGTTCTCGGGGAACAGGTACAGCGCACGTGTGATTCCTGCACCAAGACCGAGACCGTGCCTGGCGTCGGGCTGACGCCGCTGATCCAGGAGGAGTACGAGACCAAGCTGGAGGCCTTGCAGGAACTGGTCTCTGGGACGCGCAACACGACGTTCGAGAACCTGCATGCAGCCGGCAGCACCTCGCTGCCCATTACACGCGGCGTCATCGAGGCGCTGCGCGACGAGCCAGACCAAGACCTGCTGGCGCGACGTCTCGCGTCCGAGGTCGCGTTGTCGTCCGTGCTGGAGAAGGCATTGCTGCTCCAGCGGACCCTGCTGACCGGCAAGAAGGAACCCAACGTGGCGGCCAACCAGTTGGCGGTCGAGGCCGTGAACCACGAGAGCGACACGCTCGATCAGGAGATCCGCAACCTCAAGACCGAACTTGAACTGCGGCGCGAACTGGCGAACAACTCGCCCATGGCCATCATCCAGCGCCACGGGACGCGCGCGGCCGGCTCGCGCGGCATCTACGAAGGCGACCCGGTGCCCGACCGCCTCGATCGGTTGCAGCGGGGCAACCCGGGAGGCACGCCATGAACGCGGCCTGGCTGCGCCCGCGCTGGCTTTTCAGCCGGCGCGCGGCAAAGGCGCTGCTCCTGGCGGTGGTCATCATCGCCGCGGCCGTGGGCGCCAATCTCGTCGGCATCTACCTCGTCGGCAGCGTTGCCGGCTGGGAGCGGTGGCTGGCTGCCAGCGCGGGCTACTTCCTGGTGTGGCGGCTGTGCCTGTACGGCGCGACGGTCTATGGCTGGGTCTGGATGCGCCGCCGGCTGCTGGCCCGCGAGGAAGACGCGCAAGCGCGGCGACGCCTGGTGCGCAGCGAGATCGCCGGCGTCGTCGCCATCGTGGCGCTGGAAGCCAGCCTGCTGATGCAGAGCTGAAGAGGGAGCCGCGCCATGACGCTTTTTACGACCGACTACCTGGAGTACTACCTGACGCTGGTGTCCTGGATCGTCAACAACGGCATCTGGGCGGTGCTGGTGTCGAGCGGAGTATTCGCGCTGCCGTTCGTCGCCATCATCGTGCAGGAGTGGTTGAAGGCCCGTGCGGAAGGTGCCGACGAAGGCAACAAGGGCGTGCTCTCGGCTGCGCGCATCGAGAACCGGGTCTTCGTCGCCATCGTGGTGGTGATGTTCGCTGGCATCCCGTTCATCGACGTGGACCTCAACACCATCCAGTACGACAGCTCGCGCTCGGCCCAGTGCCAGGTCAGCGTGCCGCAGCCCACGGATACCGGCTGGTCGCAGTCCTTCAGCACCATCAACAACCAGTCGGCGAAGGTGCCGGTCTGGTGGGCTTTCATGCACGCGCTCTCGCGCGCCGTCACGAGCGCCTCGGTGGCGGCGATCCCATGCGGCACGGACCTGCGGCAGATGCGCATGGAGATCGACGCGACCCGCATTGACGACCCGGTACTGGCTCAGGAAGTAGCGGATTTCTCGCGGGATTGCTATGGGCCTGCGCGGGCCAAATTGTTCATGCAGCGCCCTCAGCTTGATGAGCAGCAGATGCACGACGTGACCTGGATAGGGTCGAGGTTTTTCACGGACACGGGCGGCTACTACGACACCTACCGCTCAAGCACGCCGCGCGACGACTGGCCCTACGACAGCACCCGCGATGCGGGGCTTGCACAGGTGGGCAGCGGTGGCGGCTACCCGACCTGCAGGCAGTGGTGGGCCGATGGCGGCAATGGCCTGCGGGCACGCCTGCTGGGACAGGTGGACCCGAACCTGTTGAATCGCCTGGCAGGCTGGGCCGGGTTCCTGAGCAGGGCCGAGGTGGACGACTCGGTGATCCGCGCCATCGCGTCACCGCGGCAACAGAAATTGAACCAGGGTAGCGTCTATACGGACTATGGCGGCCAGATCGACAAGACCTTGCCGAACATCGTGACGCGGGCCACGGGAGACGTTGGGATGGCCGTCGGCGCGATTGCCGCGTTTCCCGCCATGGACGTCGTGAGACAGTCTCTGCCCATGGTCCTCGCCTTGCTCAAGATGGCGCTGGTCATCTGCATCCCGCTTGTGCTGGTCGTAGGCACCTACGATCTGAAGACGGTCGTTACCGTCAGCGTCGTGCAGTTCGCGCTCTTCTTCACGGACTTCTGGTTTCAGCTTGCGCGCTGGATCGATTCGACGATCCTGGATGCGCTCTATGGCTGGGGGTTCGGCTGGAATCGGCCGCACACCAACTTCGACCCGCTGGTGGGGCTGAACAACGCCTTCGGAGACATGCTCCTGATGTTTGTCACGGGCACGATGTTCATCGTACTGCCTACGTTCTGGATCATGGCCTTGGCTTGGGCGGGCGTTCGTGCCGGCAACGTGTTGCAAGGCCTCGCAGGAGCCACCGGAGATGCCAAGGCTGCTGGCGGAAGGGGAGGAAGCATTGCGATCAATGCAGTGTCGAAGAAGTGATCGCTGCTAGTCGTCCTCGACATGAGGATCAATGCGGAAACCGTCGTAGGTGTATAGGCCGAATCCTGCTGGTCCGTTTCGCCACTCTGGCTCGGGCAACTCCTCGCCCAAGTCGGTGTTGCGGGCCATCCAGGCAACCACCATGACGCACACCATCACCAGGGCCAGCCAGAAGGTGGTGTACAGCAGCACCCCGAGCGCAGCCAGCTTAACCATCCACACGAGCGCGGTGGCTCCAGCCGTCGGCATGCCCTTGGAAACCAACCAGTTCGACGCCCGCCGTTCACAGCGCGCGTAGGCACGCCATCCGCGGCCAAAGGCGCGGCCGAGGCGTTCTGCGGTGCTGGTGCGAGTCGTGGTGTTCATGGTCGTCTCCTACTGCTGAGGGATGCCTATTTCAGTTTGGTCCATTTCATTCTGTTTAGGGCTTCAATGTGTTCTCTTGCTGCTTCAGGACGCTTCGTCATCCGGTTCCAACGGGCCAGGGTCGGGCTCCACGCCGATGCGGTATGTAGCAACGAAACGCGGCCAGTCCACATGGTCAACGAGATCGATGTCCTCGATGACACTGACCTTCGCGCTGGCACGCTCGAACAGCGCGATGCTCTTGGCGGGATAGTTGTTGCGCGACGGATAGAGCACCCCGTCGAACAGCACCTGGCCGTCATCTCCAAGCATCGCATGCACCTGGGCCGACACCTGCTGCGTGTGCGTGTAGTCGCGGCTGGCCAACTGCTCCAGGTTCAGGCCGAAGTAGCCCGCCATGACGCCCGGCGCCGTGAGGTCGGCCAGAAGCACGTCGTCCATCACGCCCACTGCGCGCACCATCCGGCTCTGGACTTCTTTCAGCGCGATCGAGCGCTTCGTGTCCGCAAGCCACTGGTGCTTATGAAACACCGACTCCATCAGCGCCGTGGGCAGGTCGCGCCCCAGGTAGAGCACCCCGTAGGCCTGGGCCGGGTCATCGTAGCGATTGGTGCTGCTGCGGCCATAGTACAGCGGGCTGCCCCGATAGACGACGCGGCTCACATGCTGGAGCAGCTCACCGGCATCGATCAGGAACGAAGGCAGCTCGTGGCTCATGGCGATCTCGCTTCAATGCACCTGAACGCCCAGCACGTTGAACACGGCCTCGGCCACGTCGTCGATCGTGCCATGCGTCACCGCATCCACTGGCGAGCGGCCGCCCAAGCCTTCGAGCGGTTCGGACAGTGCGCGGTAGATCGTCCAAGGGTCGATGCCCTCGACCTCCTGAAGCACGGTTTGGGTCAACTGCTGCTTCACCGGGTCGAGCTGCCAGTCGGGCAGTTTCTGGCCTCGCGGCCCCACGTTCAGCGCCAGCAGCCGACGGGCGAGGATGTCCTTGTAGATCTGCTGGCGCGACTTGTCCGCCAGCTTGGCGTACTCCGCGGGCGGCAGGTTGTGCGGCTGGTTGAAGGTTTCCAGCAGCACGGCGCGGCCTCGCTGGACGTCGGTTTCAGTCGGCGCCCAGCGCGTCTCAGCGCGCAGCGCAGCCGTCTTACGCTTCAAGGCGTGCTCCACCGTTTCACCTTCGAGGTTGGCTGGCAGCTTTACCGCCTCCACGCGCTCGTGAATGAACGCCTGCAACTCGGCCGCGAAAGCCGGCGCATCCCGGATTTCGACGGTATCCGCGAAGCGGCGCACATCCTCCACGGTGACACGCGGCAGACGGTCGGCAATGAATTCAATGGCGGTGGGCATGGTCATCTCCCAGGTAGGTTTGAGACAGGACTTACTCTAGTCGCCTTTGTCGCATTTGTCAACTTTGACGCCTAGAGAGCAACCTACCTGGCGAAAACAGCGTCTCCGCAGCATAGGCCGAGGCCAGCGGCTGGTCGCCGCGCAATCCATTCGTGCGGGTTCCACATTGACGCTGGAACCGCAACCCAGGCCCCGCTATACCGAAACGGTTAAAGGCCAAAGGGCCGAAACGGCAAGGGAATGGGGTGCAAGGGGAAAGGCCCTACCTCGAAAAGGCAAAAAGGCCTCCCGGTCGGCCCGCCACAGGACACCCGCATGCTCTCCCTGTTCCAGCGAAAACGGCCCCCGGTCGCCGGCGCGCCACCGCCAGCACCCGCCACCGTCCTCCCGAAAGGGTTGATGCGGCCCGAGTCGGCCGCATCGCTGCTGGCCACCCCGCGCCGGCAGAAGCTGCTGGAGCACATTTGGCAGCGCACCTCGCTGTCGCGCAGGCAATTCGCCACGCTGTACCGAGCGCCCCTGGAACGCTACGCCGAGCTGGTCCAGGCCTTCCCGGCCTCCGAGGCGCATCACCATGCCTATCTGGGCGGCATGCTCGACCACGGCCTCGAAATCGTCGCCTACAGTCTGAAACTGCGGCAGTCCCATCTGCTGCCCATCGGCGCCAGCCCCGAAGACCAAGCGGCACAGTCCGAAGCCTGGACCGCCGCCGTCGCCTACGCCGCGCTGCTGCACGACATCGGCAAGATCGCCGTCGATCTGCACGTCGAGCTGGCCGACGGCAGCATCTGGCACCCTTGGCACGGCCCGCTGCGCCAGCCATACCGATTCCGCTACCGCGACGATCGCGAGTACCGCCTGCACAGCGCCGCGACAGGTTTGCTCTACCACCAACTGCTCGACCGTGAGGCCCTGGACTGGCTCAGCGGCTATCCGTCCCTGTGGGCACCACTGCTCTACGTCCTGGCCGGGCAGTACGAGCACGCCGGCGTACTGGGCGAACTTGTCGTGCAGGCAGACCGGGCCTCGGTGGCCCAGGAGCTGGGCGGCGATCCGGCCCGCGCCATGGCTGCGCCCAAGCACGCGCTGCAGCGCAAGCTGCTCGACGGGTTGCGCTACCTGCTCAAGGAACAGTTGAAACTGAACCAGCCGGAAGCCTCCGATGGCTGGCTCACCGACGATGCCCTGTGGCTGGTGAGCAAAACGGTCTCGGACAAACTGCGTGCGCACCTGCTGTCCCAAGGCGTCGATGGCATCCCTGCGAACAACACCGCGGTGTTCAACGTCCTCCAGGATCACGGCATGTTGCAGCCGGCGCCCGACGGCAAGGCTATTTGGCGCGCGACCATAACCAGTTCCACCGGCTGGTCCCACTCGTTCACCCTGTTGCGCCTCGCTCCTGCGCTGATCTGGGAATCTGGCGAGCGACCGACGCCTTTTGCAGGCACGGTAGCGATCGACGCGGCAGTCGCCGAAAACGACGCCGAGGCGCCGAAAATGCCGCCTGCGGCCATGGCGAAGGCAGCCCCGAACGGTCAGAAACTTCCATCTTGGGAAGGCAGTAGTACCGTCACCGCCTCACCGCCTAAGGCCCAGCCCGTGTCCGATGTCATGGAGGACATGCTGGCAATGGTGAGCACGAGCGGCTCGCCTGGTGCCGAGCAGGATGTGGAGCCGGTTGCACAGAGAAGCTACCCCGCAGACCCCAGCACTCCTATGCCAGCGACTGCCGCAGTGCTTCCTTCGCCACCACCATCTACTGCTAAACCACCCCTAACAGCAGCGCCCCCGTCAGGCGAACATTTCATGATGTGGCTGAAACAGGGAATTGCTTCGCGCCGGCTCATCATCAACGACGCAAAAGCGCTCGTGCATTCCGTGAATGACACGGCCTACTTGGTCAGCCCAGGTGTGTTCCAGCGCTACGTCCAGGAGCACCCTCATGTCGGCACGCTGGCACGGCAGGACAAGATGCCGGATTGGCAGTGGGTGCAGAAGCGCTTTGAGAAACTGGGGTTGCATCGAAAGCACGACAGCGGCTTGAACATCTGGATCTGTGAAGTCACCGGGCCGCGCAAGTCCCGGAAGCTGCATGGGTATTTGCTGATCGATGCGAATTGGTTGTTCGATGCAGTACCACCCAACAATCCTTATCTCAGAGTTACGCAAGAGATTTGAGCATGGAGTCCTACGTGGCGGTGAGATACGGTAGAGTTCGCCTTGGTAGGTTAGCGGCTAGCCAAGGTGTCCAGCACAAAGTCAGCGCGTTGCGCCACTCTGATCTTGGGCAACCGCGATACCGCATAGCCCAGCGCTGGATAGGTGCGCTGAAGCCGCTCGAATTCAGCCCGCGCTTCATCCATGCTGTGACGGCGTTCTTCGTCCTGCACATAGATTTCAGGCCACGGCGGGGCCAGAAAGATGCGCGAGTGGTAGCGATGCGACTGGGCAATCGTGTCCAGAATAGTAGTGCCGTCCAGTGCCTGGGGTGCTGCCGCCGCGTCGATCAGGCCACGGTCGAAGAACACCCATTGCGTATTGCTGCGTGGCGCATTGGCATGGTTGTCTAGCGCAAGGTCGATGGCCCCGCGCAGGAAGGCCGTCATGTCGAGCCACGGCAGGGCCTGGCCGCCCGTGCGTGTTTGTTCCTGAACGATACGCCGTCCAGGCTCCTCAATTACGGCATCCCTGGATTTCCATTCAACCCCCACAAACGAGAACGACGATCAACTATCTCCTGAAAGGCCATCAGCATCCATCAAGGCCAGCATGCCAACAATGAGTGCGTGCATGCCCTGTTGAGTTCGGCCTCCATCTCGGCTTCCTCCGTCGCACGGTCTGCATCCACGACGGGTTCCCGTTCGGCGACCGAGTACACCGTGTCGGCCACGGCAAGGCAGTGGAACGCCACGGTGGTCAACAGCCAGCGCGCATGCTCCATCGATATGCCGTAGGCCTGAGCGATGTGGCGTTGGTGGCCGACGATCTTGTCGAGCATGGGCTGGGTCGCCGCCAGACGGCGGATCACGTTGGGTACGCCTTGCCGTCGCCAAGATGCTTGGGCTTGAGCATCGGCGTCTCGTGGGCGTGCAGCACCACGTGGCGACGCAGTTCGTCATCCAGCGCCTTTACCATCGGCTGCAGTTGCGCGCCGCACGCACCGACCCACTGTGCCAGCGTCGAGCGGGCAACAGTAAGTCTGATGCTCTTTGCGCATTCAGATGAATGCATTACGCCCATACGAAATCCGAAATCAGCTCGGCCGCGCACAGCAGATGGCAGTTGTCTATGGCTGTAAATGCGCTTCCCGCAGAGCCATGTCCTCTCTCAGAATACGCTGGATCTCCAGTATCGCGGCCGCGCTCTGTTGCACGCTGTGCCCCGAAATAATGACTTTCTCGGACTGTGCGCCGGGAAGATGTGCGCTGCGATAAGGCACAAGACCGTCATCGGAATCATCGAGGGCCACTTCGGAATTGGCTTGGGCCACGATCGAGTGATAGCGCACCTGGGATGAGATGGGAAAGCCCGCCGCCGTACGCACGAACGGATCGTTTTCGTCGAGATTGTTCACGCTATTGGGAATGGTTGCCAGGCTTTCACGGCTGCTGGCGGCCGCATTGGGTGTCAGTGTATGGGCGAGTTCTTCGAGCACCGTAATGGGAAAGCGGATAAATCCCGCCATCCAGCGCCCCAGGCGTCCACCCGCGACCGATGTGCCCCGATGAGGCGCCGCGATGAAGATGGCACTGCTGACATTCGGGAAGGGCTCGAAGCGCAACATGGGATCAATGCGCCTGATCTGCTGCGGCGTCAACCGACTGTGATCCGCAGCCAATTGCACCAGCGATTGATCGGTTGACGACACCATCAACCGCGCGATGACCCCGCCCATGCTATGCCCCACCAGCACGAGGTCGGACGACGCCGGCGCTTGGCCGGATGGGTCGAAATGCGTCAGCGTATCCCCGAGCGCCCTGCGAATCATGGCGTGGTTCAACGCGACTGGCATGTTGGTCGGGTAGTAGACCTGCCAGATCTGGTAATGCTGGCGCAGGGCCTCATCGCCCAGGATTTCGTTGGCGAGTTCCACCCAGGCTTCAGGGCTGCTGGCCAGTCCGTGCAGCATGACGATGATCCGCCTGTTCGGATCGTAGGGCTGCATCAAGTAGACGTGCGGGCGGTCGATGCCACCCTCGCGCCCGAGCAGGCTGCGCAGCGACTGGCGGTTGAAATTGGCACGGGCCAGCCATACGCCATAGCCGGCCGTGAAATTGGCCGCCAGCGGCACACGTTGGCCGCGCAGCATAATGGCCGATTCCACATAGGGGTCATGCACCGTCAGACGGGCTGTACGAGCATGCAGCACGCTGTCCAAGTTGTCTCCGTCGGGATGCAGCAGAACCGTCATGGACGGCGCGGGCATCTCGCTCCAGGGCAGCGGTTGCTGATCATGTTTTGCCGCTGGGCGACCACCCCGAGTTGGGGCGGCGCTCAGGGACTCGTCCGGAATGACCGCCACAAGCTCGGCGCCAAAGCCGTCGCGCCGGTAGAGGCTACGCAATCCACGGAAAGACAGGGACGAGGCTGGCAGGAGTTCGGCTGGCACCGCCGTACTGCCCGGTAAGCGCGCGCCGCGCATATCCAGCTTCAGTTCCCAGCCTGCAATGTTCCAACTGGTCTGGTCGGACAACTGCGTCGGCATTTGTTGCCGAACTTCGAACATGCCGGTGGCCGCATGCTCGACGGCATAGTTATACCAATCCCGCACTTGGGTCTGGCGATCCTCGAAGGCCCGCTCTCCCGGAGTATGGTCACCAAGGAACAGATAAGCATAGGCATAGCGAATCGTCTCAAGCCAGGCGGCTTGCTGCGCTGAACCGGGCTTCATGGCCTGAGCCTGCGCCAGCCATAGTTCGGACAGTGCAGCCAGGCGTCTATCCGTGGCAACCCCCGTCACGGTAGCCAAGGCCTCCGCGCACTCCGAGGAGATCGGCTTTGCGCATGCCTGCTCATCCAATGCCGCCACCCTGATGGTCTGGACAGTCGCATCGCTGAGCTTGCCACGTGTCAGGATGTCGCCGCGCTTGAGTTCGATGGCCTCCCTGGTAGGTAGCGTATGAACTTCAACCACTGGGCCGAACTCGCGCAGGATCGAGCAGCCCCCCAGCAGCAGCGGAGCAAGAGCGGCGCATGTAATGAGAAGGCAGGCCTGCGGGAACCTCATGGATTCACCTCGTTGGCAGGGATGCCTGGCACGCCTTGTCGAATCGACATCGAGAAGTCATCCTCTGACACATCGGAAGCAAGGGCACGTTCGTTGATATGCCCCAGTGCCTGCAATTCATCGTAACGATAGCCAGGCGTCAATCCATGCATGTCGTAGACGTACCGCGCAAAATATCCAGACAGCAGCAGGCGATAGTCCATTGGCAATGCGGGCGCAATGACCCGGGCCAGCTCGAATACGATGGTCGTGCAGTTACTGGTTAACGTGTTGTAAAAGCGCGGTTTCTGCCGCAGTTCATTGGCCGCGTTCAGAAACTCCAGAAACAACGCGCGGGCACTCGCCTGATTCATCTGCAAGCGATAGAGATAAACATCTTCGCCTCGCGCGTTGCTGCGCGTACGCACAATGTCTCGCTCATCGGCGGCTACCAGGATCTGCTCGAACTGACGGAAGAATCCTCCTACCGCCGAGAAGGACTCATGGCGTTCCTTGCGAATTTCCAGCGAGAACACCACGCGATCACCGCCATCGAAGCCGAACGACACCAGGGTGTGGGCGATGTGCGGCCCCATCCAGTAGGAAAGCACCAAGTCGGCGCTGCGCAGACGATCCAGGTCGTATGTGCGGCTCTCCCACTGCGGGGTGTAGTCGGTTTCGCTGCGCCACTGGAAGTTGCGCACATTATTCAGGTGAACATGGTTGCCGTCGATCCTGGCCTCCAGCAACTGGGCGACATCGTCAGCCCATACACGCTGGTGTGACGGCTGCAGCGTCCCCCACCACATGAGCAGGGAGGCGGCTGCGATCACAAATGCGAATCCGGCGATGTTGCGATTGCGCCGCCCAAGCAAGCCCGCCCGCGACAAGACAACGGTCACACCCAACGTAGACCACATGGCAATGACGAACCATCGCACCACCGAAGGTCCCGGCATCTGATGCCACAGAGCCAGCGCACCCCACACAGTCAGCAGCAGTACCACAAAGCCGATCGCCAAGCCTGCAAGGGCGCGCAGGACTCTGTGCATCACTCCGCTCATTGAGGCTGCAAAAGCTCAAGCAACAGTTGCCGGTGCGCATCCCGTAACTGCACCAGCGAGATGGAAGGACTGCCCTTGGACAGCATCGAGGAACTCAGCCACAGCACTGCGGGCGCGAGCGCCAACGGGAAGAAGTGTTCGGTCAAGACGCCTGGGCGAATGACGCCTCGGCGTATGTTGCGGTGGATGATGGTCTGCGCCCGCTCTTTCAGCCCGAGCGCAACTTCGTTGTGCCAACGCTGCACCAGCTCTGGAGTTCGGGCGCTTTCGGCCAGAAGCAGCCGGTAGATCGACATCGTGGCAGGGGAGCTGAAGGTCGCGTACAGGCGATCCAGGTAGACATCTACCAGCTCTGGCAACGTCAGATCCTCATCCGGGAGCCAGCCCTGGAAATCACAAATCTGCTTCGTCGTACGTTCGAGCAAGGCGTGAAAAATTTCTTCCTTGCTTTTGAAGTGGGCATAGATGCCAGCCTTGGACAAGCCCGCGCATTCCGCCAGGCGCTCCATCGACACTGCGTTGTATGTCCGATCCGCGAATTCGACCAGGGCCGCGTCGAGTATTTCCTCTTTCCTGGCGGCAGAGGACAGGTAGGGGCGCTTGTTGTCTGGCGCGTCATCTTTATTGGGTGGCATTCAAAGGCTCTGTTCAAAGATCTGAGGGGTGTTCCCATGGGCCTGTCACCGGCTCTACCAAGAATCAGGGCCTTCCTTGAACCCAAGCCGGCAGCTCGAATTGACCTGCGTCAATGACCGACGAGCCCGCTGATTGCGGTTCTTGGATTGTAACGTATAATTGAAAGCAACCGTCCAGTCGTTTGTTTTCAGATTTCACAATGCAGATCAACACAGGGCGCGAGTGAACCCGGCACATCGGGTTACGACACAGGAAGAGCGCCCTATCAACCAGCCGGGGAACACGGGGATGCACATATCAACAAGGAGATGAAGTGGGCTTGACAGCACTTGCAAGCAAGAAAGTAGGGCCTGCGGACACCAGCCACGAACCCCGCATTGCGGGGGTGGCAGCCATTCCCTCCTCTGCGACCAGACCCTCTTCAGCCCGATACCTGTACGGAACGTGACCATGCTCCCAACTTCCCCGTTGTTTCCCGCGTTCAGATTGCGCGCTGCCTCGTTGGCCCTGAGCGCCGTCGTCTTGACCGGCTGCATGTCGCTCGCTCCGGCGCCAGACACCCCGCCATTGCCCGTGCCCGAAGCCTGGCCCGCGCATCTTGGATCAGGCACCGACGGCGCCCACGCGGGAGAGCTTGCCTGGCAGGCGTACTTCACCGACCCCCTGCTGCAACGCCTCATCGAGACTGCGCTGGAAAACAACCGCGACCTGCGCGTGGCCGCGCTGCGCGTCGAGGAAGCCAGCGCCACATTCCGCATTCAGCGCTCGGATCGTTTTCCTGCCATGGGCGTGGGCGCCCAAGGTGGACGCGCGCGGGTCCCTGGCGACCTGAACATGTCGGGCCGATCGCAGGTGGGCGGCGAGTACCGGGCCGAGGTGGGTTTGACCACCTGGGAACTGGATCTGTGGGGTCGGATCCGCAACCTGGAAGACGCCGCCCTGCAAACTTGGCTGGCTTCCGACGCGGCTCGCCAGGCCGTCCATTTGGCGCTGATCGCCCAGGTGGCAGACGGCTATCTTGGCCTGCGCGAGATCGACGAACGCGTGGCGATCGCACGGCAAACCGTGACCACCCGCGAGGAGTCCTATCGCATTTTCCGGCGCCGCGTCGAAGTCGGCTCGACCTCGAAGCTGGATCTCACACAGGTCCAGACCCTGCTGAACCAAGCTCAGGCGCTGCTGACGCAGCTTGAGCAGGCTCGCACCACGCAACTGCACGCCCTGGCACTGCTGGTAGGCGCTGATCCCGGCCCGCTGCCCGCCAAGGCACCCTTCGATGAAACGACGGTTCTGGCTGAGCTGCGGGCCGGTCTGCCTTCGGAGCTGCTGGTCAGTCGCCCGGACATCATTTCCGCCGAACACCAATTGCGTGCCAGCAATGCCCACATCGGCGCGGCCCGCGCGGCGTTTTTGCCGCGCATTGCGCTGACCGGCAGCTTCGGCACGGCCAGCTCCGACTTGAATGGCTTGTTCGATTCCGGCAGTCGTGCCTGGACCTTCATGCCCACCCTGTCGCTGCCCATCTTCGATGGCGGGCGCCGCCGCGCCAATCTGGAGCTGAGCGAAGTGCGCCGCGACATCGCCGTCGCCGGATACGAAAAAACCATTCAAACGGCCTTCCGCGAGGTGGCCGATGCGCTGAGCGCAAAGCACTGGCTGGCTGAGCAGTTGACGATCCAGAGAGCCAACCTGGAAGCGCAAAGCGAACGCGCACGCCTGGCCAAGTTGCGCTACGACAACGGCTCGGCCGCCTTCTTGGAAGTGCTGGATGCCCAACGCGATCTGCTGGGAGCCCAGCAACAACTGGTACAGGCGCGCCGCGCGCTGCTGTCCAGCCAGGTGGCGCTGTATGCCGCGCTCGGCGGCGGCACCCTCGCCGCAGCCGGCGAGGCACAGGGTGCGGCCTCGACTCCCGCTTCCACCCCATCAACCCGTTAAGGCACGCCGAACCCATGACTGTCTCCCCCTCTCTCAAGAAAAAACTCCTGGTCGCTTTCGCTGCAGCGGTTGTTGCCGCGCTGGCCTGGTGGAGCTGGACGAGGTTTACCGACAGCGGCCCGGGCGAAGGATTCGTCAACGGCAATGGCCGCATCGAAGCCACCGAGATCGACGTGGCCACCAAACTTCCCGGCCGCATCGAAGACATCCTGGTGCGTGAAGGCGATTTCGTCACAGCCGGCCAGCCACTGGCCAAGATGCGGCTGGAAACGCTGGAAGCGCAGCGCGACGAGGCCCTGGCCATGCGTCAGCAGGCTGAGCATTCGGTGACCGCGGCGCAGGCACAGGTGGCGCTGCGTGAAGCCGACGTGACTGCCGCCTTGGCTCTGGTTGGTCAGCGCGAGTCCGAACTGGACGCCGCGCAACGGCGCCTGACACGCTCCAGCACGCTGTCGAGTGAGGGAGCCGCCTCGATCCAGGAACTGGACGATGACCGGGCGCGCGTACGGGGCGCCCAAGCGACCCTCGCGGCCAGCAAGGCACAGGCCGCCGCTGCCCGCGCCGCGGTCGAAGCCGCCAGGGCGCAGTTTGTCGGCGCGCAGTCCAGCGTGTCCGCCGCTACGGCCAGTATCAGCCGCATCGAAGCCGACATCCGCGACAGCGAACTGCGGTCTCCGCGCGACGGACGGGTTCAGGTGCGTGTCGCGCAACCCGGCGAGGTGCTTGGAGCGGGCGGACGTGTCTTGAACCTCCTTGATCTGTCGGACGTGTACATCACCTTCTTCCTGCCCGAAACCGTGGCCGGCCGCGTTGCGCTGGGCTCGGAGGTTCGCATCATTCTGGATGCCGCGCCCGAGTATGTGATTCCAGCCACCGTTTCCTTCGTCGCCAGCGCAGCGCAGTTCACCCCCAAGACGGTGGAAACCGCCAGCGAGCGACAAAAGCTGATGTTTCGCGTGCGCGCGCAGATTTCGCAGGAGCTGCTGCGTGAGCACCTGAACCAGGTCAAGACCGGTCTGCCCGGCGTAGCCTGGGTCAAGCTCGACGCCAAGGCCGAGTGGCCTCAGAACCTCTCCGTTCGTGTGCCGGAGTAAGATATGAGCCACAGCGCGCAGCTCGCGACCGTTGCAAGTGTCCGCCAGGTAAGACTGCGCTACCGCGACGTCATTGCCTTGGATGGCATTGACCTGGACATCCCCGCTGGACGGATGGTCGGTCTGATCGGCCCCGACGGCGTGGGCAAATCCAGTCTGCTCTCATTGCTGGCGGGTGTGCGCATCATCCAGGAGGGCACGGTCGAGGTGCTGGGTGGCGACATGGCCAGCAAGGCCCATCGCAAGCAGGTATGCCCGCGCATCGCCTACATGCCGCAGGGACTGGGCAAAAACCTGTATCCGACGCTCTCGGTCGAGGAGAATCTGCAATTCTTCGCGCGCCTGTTCGGTCATGGCGCCGCAGAGCGCCGCCAGCGGATCGACGAACTGACTCAGGCCACTGGCCTGTTCAAATTCCTGGAGCGCCCGGCAGGCAAGCTGTCCGGGGGCATGAAGCAAAAACTCGGCCTGTGCTGCGCGCTGATTCATGACCCGGATTTTCTGATTCTCGATGAGCCGACGACTGGCGTGGACCCGCTGGCGCGCGCGCAGTTCTGGGATCTGATTGACCGTATCCGCGCCGATCGCCCCGGCATGAGCGTGATTGTGGCCACGGCCTACATGGATGAGGCCCAGCGCTTCGACTGGCTGGCCGCCATCGACGACGGCAAGGTCCTCGCCACCGGTACGCCGAAGGAATTGCTGGAGACAACAAACAGCCCGAACCTGGAAGAGGCATTCATCCGCCTGCTCCCGGAAGAGAAAAAGCGCGGACACCAAGCGGTTGTCATTCCGCCTCTGCCTGAGGACGGCGCGGACGATATCGCCATCGAAGCCGAGGGGCTGACCATGCGCTTTGGCGACTTCGTTGCTGTCGACAGTGTCTCCTTCCGTATCCGGCGCGGTGAGATCTTCGGCTTCCTCGGTTCCAACGGGTGCGGCAAGTCCACGACGATGAAGATGCTCACCGGCCTGCTGCCGGCGAGCGAGGGCCGGGCCTGGCTGTTCGGCCACGAAGTGAACCCGCATGATCTGGGCACCCGCCGCCGCGTCGGCTACATGTCCCAAGCGTTCTCGCTCTACAGCGAAATCACGGTACGCCAGAACCTGGAGTTGCACGCCAAGCTGTTCAGCGTGCCCCCGAAGGACATTCCGGGCCGCGTCGAAGAGATGGTGGAGCGCTTCGGCCTGGTGGACGTCATCGACAGTCTGCCGGCCAGTCTGCCTCTGGGCATACGCCAGCGCCTGTCGCTGGCCGTTGCCATGGTGCACAAGCCAGAGTTGCTGATTCTGGACGAACCGACCTCCGGCGTCGATCCGGTGGCACGCGACGCGTTCTGGCGGCTGCTCATCGAGCTGTCGCGGCGCGACCGGGTGACGGTCTTCATTTCCACCCACTTCATGAACGAGGCCGAACGCTGCGACCGCATGTCGATGATGCATGCGGGCAAGGTGCTCGACAGCGACGTGCCCGCCAGACTGGTTGAGAAGCGTGGTGCCAAAACCCTGGAAGAGGCCTTCATCGGCTACCTCGTCGAAGCGGAGGGCGGCACGGCCGCCCCGGCCAGCCAGCCTCCGGCTGCCGACCAGGCGGATCAGCCACCCGCGGTGCCCGCCGAACACGGCGGCGGTCACTCCGCTGGCGGTTTCAGTCTGCAGCGCATGTTCAGCTATCTATGGCGCGAAACGCTGGAACTGCAGCGCGACCCGGTGCGCGCCACGCTGGCGCTGGGCGGTTCGCTGCTGCTGATGTTCGTGATCGGCTTCGGCATCACCATGGACGTCGAGGACCTGAGCTATGCGGTGCTCGATCGCGACCAGACCACGCTTAGCCAGAACTACACGCTGAACTTGGCCGGATCGCGCTACTTCACCGAGCACGCGCCGATCATCGACTACGAGGACCTTGATCGACGCATGCGCAACGGCGAACTGTCGCTGGCCATCGAAATCCCCGCTGGCTTTGCCCGCGACGTGTTGCGGGGCCAGAACGTGCAGATCGGCGCCTGGCTCGACGGCGCCATGCCGCAGCGCGCGGAAACCGTCCAGGGCTACGTTCAGGGCATGCACCAGCACTGGCTGCAGATACAGGCCAGCGAGCGCGGCGGCGCCAGCATGGCTGGCAACACCAACGTCGAGACGCGCTTTCGCTACAACCCCGATGTCAAGAGCCTGCCGGCCATGGTGCCTGCGGTGATCCCTCTGCTGCTGCTCATGCTGCCGGCCATGCTGACCGCGCTGGCGGTGGTGCGCGAGAAAGAGACGGGATCGATCACCAATCTCTACGTGACGCCGGTCACGCGCATCGAGTTCCTGCTTGGCAAGCAGTTGCCCTATGTCGGCCTGGCCATGGTGAACTTCCTGCTGATGAGCCTGCTCGCAGTGACCATCTTCGGTGTGCCGGTCAAGGGCAGCTTCTTCACCCTGGCGCTGGCCGCGCTGATCTTCTCCTTCGCCGCGACAGGCATGGGGCTGCTGGCCTCGGCCGTTACACGCAGCCAGATCGCGGCCATGTTCTTCGCCATGATCGGCACCCTCATACCGGCCACCCAGTTCGCCGGCCTGATCGATCCCGTGTCCTCGCTCGAAGGCTCCAGCAAGTTCATCGGCGAGATCTACCCCGCCACGCACATGATTTCCATCAGCCGTGGCGTATTCAGCAAAGCGCTTGGCCTGGCCGACCTGACAGGGCCGCTGTGGTCGATGCTCATTTCGGTTCCGGTCATTCTCGGCGTGGCTGTTTTGCTACTCAAGAAGCAGGAGCGTTGAGATGCGCAGAAGAAACCTGGCCAACATCTACGACCTTGGTGTCAAGGAGCTGTGGAGTCTTTGGCGCGATCCGATGATGCTTGTGCTCATCGTCTACGTGTTCACCGCGTCGGTCTACACCAAGGCCACGTCCATGCCGGAGACGCTGCACAACGCGCCCATCGCCATCGTCGACGAGGATAATTCGGCGCTGTCCCAGCGGGTTGCCTCGGCCTTCTACCCCCCGCAGTTCACGCCACCGGCCATGATCGACTATGGGGACGTGGACCCGGGCATGGACGCGGGGCTGTACACCTTCGCTCTGGTCATTCCGCCCAACTTCCAGCGCGACGTGCTGGCGGGGCGATCGCCTGCCGTGCAGCTCAATGTCGACGCCACCCGCATGAGCCAGGCCTTCACCGGCAGTGGCCATGTTCAACAAATTTTCACCGGTGAAGTCAACGAGTTCGTCAAGCGTTATCGCAGCACCACCGCGCCACCCGTGGATCTGGCCTTGCGCGCGCGCTTCAACCCCGCCCTCGACAAGGCCTGGTTCGGCTCGGTGGTGCAGATCATCAACCACATCACACTGCTGTCCATCATCCTGACCGGCGCAGCGCTGATCCGCGAGCGCGAGCACGGCACCATCGAGCACCTGCTGGTGATGCCGGTCACGCCCGCGCAGATCATGCTTTCCAAGGTCTGGTCGATGGCTCTGGTCGTGCTGATCGCCTCCTTCCTGTCCCTCAACCTCATGGTGCGCGGCGTCCTGGGCGTGCCCATCGAGGGCTCCCTTGCGCTGTTTTTCGCCGGCGCGGCGCTGAGTCTCTTCGCCACCACGTCGATGGGCATCTTCATCGCCACGCTGGCGCGCAACATGCCGCAGTTCGGCATGTTGATGATGCTCACCATCATGCCGCTGCAGATGCTCTCGGGTGGCACCACGCCGCGCGAAAGCATGCCCGAGATCGTGCAGAACATCATGCTGATCGCGCCCACCACCCATTTCGTGGAATTGAGCCAGGCCATTCTCTACCGGGGTGCGGGCCTGGAGACGGTGTGGCAGCCCTTTCTGGCGCTGGCCTTGATCGGCACGGTGCTGTTTTCCCTGTCGTTGGCGCGTTTTCGCAAAACCATCGGCCAGATGGCCTGATCGGTTCACCGCCCACTTGGGCATTTCAACCAGTAAGGAGCTTGACCATGAGCAACGAAACTATCCCCCTGAACCTGTTCAAGGCGAACGTGGAACTGCAGTTACGCCTACAGCGCTTGATGCAGGAAAACGGCCAGCAATGGCTGGAGAACGCCACGCGCGCGGGCAGCGAGAGCATTGCCGAGTCCGGCGCCGAAATCGAAAGCCTGCTCAAGGCCCAGAATTGGCAGGAACTGGCCACGCTGCCCGCACAAGCCTTCTGGCGTCAGTTCCAGTACCACGTGGGCGGCGCGCAGGCGCTGACACAAGTCGCGATCAAAAACCAGACAACCTTCACCCAAGGCCTGCAAATAGCTATTCAAGACTGGCAGAAATCGGTTACGCAGGCCGTAGGCCAGGGCGATGCGGTACTCCCGTTCCAGGATATCTTCAAACAGTGGGGAGCCGTGTGGGCCTCGGCGCAGGATAAGGAGGCACCGGGCAAGACCGGTGGCCGCAATGCCGGCTGAACAACGTACCGCCCTGGTCACGGGCGGCACTGGCGGCCTGGGCGAAGCCATCGCCCGGGCCTTGCACGATGTTGGCCATACCGTGCTCGTCGTCCACTCGCCAGGCAATGCCAGCATCGGCGCGTGGTTGGAAGCCCAGACGGACGAAGGCTACAACTTCATCGCCTACGGCGCGGATGTGGCCGACCATGCCTCCTGCCAGGAGTTGGCCGGCCTCATTCAAGCAGACGGTTACCACATCGACATTCTGGTCAACAACGCGGGCATCACGCGCGATGCTACGTTCCGCAAGCTGAGCTACGCCGATTGGGATGCGGTCCTGCGCGTCAATCTCGACTCCGTTTTCAACGTCACCCGGCCATTCATCGACGGCATGCTCGAACGCGGCTGGGGCAGGATCGTCAACATCGCCTCCATCAACGGCTCCAAGGGGCAGTTCGGCCAGACCAACTACTCCGCCGCAAAGGCCGGCATGCATGGCTTCACTAAAGCCCTTGCGCAGGAGGTGGCGCGCAAGGGCGTGACGGTCAACACCGTCTCGCCGGGGTATCTGGATACGAAGATGGTGACGAGCATGTCGGAAGAAGTGGTCAAGCAAGTGATTGCCGGTATTCCCGTGGGTCGTCTGGGACGGCCTGAGGAAATCGCTGCACTGGTTGCATTCATCGTCAGTGAATCTGCGGGGTTCATGACCGGCAGCAATGTATCGATGAACGGTGGCCAGCATATGTACTGAGTGAGGAAGGGCCAGCAAGACGATGTGCCTGCGGCCCCTTGCCATTCAATTTTTCAGTTTCATCACAGAAGGAGTGCCCATCGCCATGAATCGAGACACCACGACATCACCAGCGGCCGATTGGGGGCAGTTGCTGTGGGACCCGTTGCGACTATCGGCGATGGCAACCGAGTATGCAGTGGATGCCTGGCAGCGATCCATTCTGTATGCCGACGTTCGCCGCCAACGCGGCAACCAGTACCTGGAGCATTTGCAGGAGCAGACGCCGAACGTACTCGACTTCGCCTCCGAGGTCATCATGTCCGGGCTGGATCTTCCGCGGCCAGTCAACTATGGCCTCGTGCGCATCCTGCCGCCAGCCGACACGCCGAGCGATCCCCGCAAGCGACCGTTCGTGGTGGTCGATCCACGCGCGGGCCACGGCCCGGGCATCGGCGGCTTCAAACCCGACAGCGAGGTCGGGGCAGCCCTCAAGGCAGGGCATCCCTGCTACTTCGTTGGCTTTCTGCCCGATCCCGTTCCCGGCCAGACCGTCGAGGACGTCATGCGCGCCGAAGCGGCCTTCGTGCGCAAGGTCGGCGAGCTGCACCCCGGCAGCCGCGGCAAGCCCGCTGTCATCGGCAATTGCCAGGCGGGCTGGCAGATCCTGATGGCAGCTGCCGTCTGGCCCGAACTGTTCGGACCGATCATCGTCGCCGGCGCGCCGCTGTCGTACTGGGCGGGCGACATGCCGATGCGCTATGCAGGCGGCCTGACCGGCGGTAGTTGGTTGACGGCATTGACCGGCGATCTGGGCGCCGGTCGGTTCGACGGCGCCTGGCTGGTACAGAACTTCGAGAACCTGGACCCGGCCAATACGCTGTGGAGCAAACAGTACAACCTGTACGCCAAGGTCGACACGGAAGGCCCGCGCCACTTGCAATTCGAGAAGTACTGGGGCGGCCACGTGTTCCTGAACGATGTGGAAATACAGTACATCGTCGATAACCTGTTCATCGGCAACAAGCTGAGCACCGCCCAACTGATGACATCCGATGGCGTGCGCATCGACCTGCGCAATATTCGCTCGCCGATCCTGGTGTTCTGCTCCTATGGGGACAACATCACGCCACCGCCCCAGGCCCTGGGCTGGATCACCGACCTGTACCGCAACGACCTGGACGTGCTGGGACATGACCAGACCATCGTCTACGCTACCCATGACAGCATCGGACATCTGGGAATCTTCGTCTCCGGCAGCGTCGGGCGTAAAGAGCACCAGGAGTTCGCTGAGAACATCGACATCATCGACGTGCTGCCGGCAGGCATTCACCACATGCAGATCGACGAGCATCACGACGAGGCGCAGGAACACGAGCCAGCCAGTGACGCCTATCTGACCCGGATTCGCCGCAGCAACATCGATGAAATCCGTGAGATCGTTCGCCCCGATCCCGAGAGCGATCGCCGTTTTGCCGCCGCTGCGCGGATCTCCGAGATCAACTTGGCCTGCTACCGCAGCTTCGTGCAGCCGTGTGTACGCGCCTGGGTCACGACCGAGGGCGCACGGTCGCTGGAGCCCCTGCATCCCCTGCGCGTCGGCTACGAACTGTGGTCCGACCGCCAGCCGCTGGCAGCCGCTGTGCAAGAGGCTGCGCAACATGTGCGCGAGCACCGCCAGCCCGTCGCCGAGGCCAATCCTTTCCTGCAACTGCAGGCACAGTTTTCCACCGCTCTCGAACAGACGCTGGATCAATTCCGCGATTGCCGCGACCGGATCTACGCGCAAGCCTTTGACACGCTGTACAGCCTGCCGCTGGTGCAGGCCATGACAGGGCAGAGCCTGCACGATGAGGCACCGCCGCGGGCCCATCCCAGCGAGACGCCCGAGCACCGCCAGTATCTGGCGCAAGAGTTGACCCGCCTCGAAGGAGCCGTTCACAGCGGTGGGCTGGTGGAAGCAGCCATACGGGCACTGTTCTTCGTGCTGGCCGAGCGTGGCGAGGCCGATGAACGGCATTTTCGCCACGCAGAAGAGCTGGTGCGCCCCCAACTGGGCAACGACTTCGACATGCAGGCCTTCCGCCACCTCGTGCGTCGCCAGGCTTTGCTCATGAGGCTCCACGAGGACGCCGCGGTGTCCGCCATCCCCGGGCTGCTGAACAACGTAGCGCCTGATGACATCCGACAGGTTGCGGGGATGATCGCGCAGGTGCTCGGCAGCGGCGATGCGCTGTCCGCACCAGAGCAAGCCAAGTTGAAGCAGGTGTCTACCCTGTTCGAGCAGGCGATCCGCCGGGCGCAGGCGGCTTCGGCGCCCGCTATGCCCTCTGCCCATGACGCACCCTCTGCGGTCGCGGACACGAAACCCAAGACCTCCTCGCCAAAGCCGAAGGCGCCTCAAAAGACAACCGCGTCCAAGACACCCGCCGCGCCGCAGACAAGACAAACACGGCGAGGAAAAAGCACATGACGACTTCGCCCAAACCGGTCGATGCCACTGCCGATGCATGGCATGTCCTGCGCAACCGCACCTTCGACGAGATCGCCATCGGCGACAGCGCCAGCCTCGAACGCGCGTTTTCGTCGCAAGACATCCACATGTTCGCGCTGCAATCGGGCGATGTGGATCCAGAACCTGCTGTGTCCTCAAGCGCTCGGGGCACCACGGAGGCCATTTGTGCAAACGCCCTGATCTCGGCTGTGCTGAGCACACGCCTGCCGGGGCCTGGAACCCGCTATGTCAACCAGAATCTGTGCTTCCTCGGGGCCGTTCGACCCGGCGACAGGCTGACCGTGCGGATGCAGGTGACCAGCAAGGACACGGCCAACCACCATGTCACGCTGGCCTGCACCTGCACCAACCAGGAGGGGGTAGCGGTTTTCCAAGGCCAGGTAGAGGTCGTGGCGCCCACCGAACGCTTGGAACGAACGCGCACCGTGTTGCCGGAAATCCACCCGAATGCGCAGGGCCGCACAGGCCTGCAAAGCCTGCTGGCGCACGTCGCGCACTTGCAACCGATTCGGGTGGCCGTCGCCCATCCCTGCGATGCCCCCAGTCTGTCCGCTGCGCTCGAAGCACGCCACGCGGGGTTGATCGAACCGGTGCTGGTCGGATCACGGGCGCGGCTGGAAGCAGTCGCCACAGAGGCCGGGCTGGATCTGGCCGACGTCACCATTGTGGACACACCCCACAGCCACGCCGCCGCGCAGCAAGCCGTAGCCTTGGCGGCCAATGGCGAAGTCGAAGCCCTGATGAAAGGGAGTCTGCACACCGACGAACTGATGTCCGCGCTGGTTTCGGCAGCAGCGGGGTTGCGCACCAAGCGCCGGGTCAGCCATTGCTTTTTGCTACAGACACCGGCCTATCCGCGCCCGTTCATCGTCACCGATGCAGCGATCAATATCGCCCCGACTCTGGAACAGAAGGCAGACATCATCCGCAACGCCATCGAGCTGGCGCAGGTGATCGGCGTGCGCGAACCCAAGGTCGCAATCCTGGCCGCAGTCGAGACGGTCAGCCCGACGATGACGGCCACGCTGGACGCTGCGGCGCTGTGCAAGATGGCCGATCGCGGCCAGATCACTGGCGGCCTGCTCGACGGGCCGCTGGCCTTCGACAACGCCGTCTCCATCGCCGCTGCGCGTATCAAGGGGATCGTTTCCGAGGTCGCCGGGCAAGCTGACATCCTCGTCGTGCCTGACCTGGAGAGCGGCAACATGCTTGCCAAGCAGTTGATCTTCATGGGCGGCGCAGCCAGCGCCGGGATCGTTCTTGGAGCCAAGGTGCCAGTCATTCTGACCAGCCGCGCCGACTCGCGTGATACACGCATCGCCTCATGCGCGATCGCACTGATGCTGGCCCACCACTATCGGCTGTCACCCCCTTGAGCGGACTTGTTAGCAACTTAACCACCCCTTTGGAGGAAACACCATGCAGTACTCATTCTCTGGCCGCGTAGCCCTGGTCACCGGTGCAGGGTCTGGCATTGGCGAGGCCATTGCCCGGCTGCTTGCAAGCAACGGCCTGAATGTCGTCGTCTCCGATGTCAGCGCCGACAATGCGCAGCGCGTCACCAGCCTCATCAACGCCGAGGGCGGCCACGCCGTGGCCAACGTGGCCGACGTGGCATGCATCGATGAGGTCCAGGCTGCCGTGGCCTGCGCGGTCGATACGTTCGGCGACCTTCATTTTGCCGTCAACAACGCCGGTATCGGTGGCGACCAGAGCCCGGCGGGAGAACTGGACCCTGCCGCCTGGCGCCGGGTGATCGATGTCAACCTGAACGGCGTGTTCTATGGCCTGCGCCATCAGATTCCCGCCATCCTGCGCTCGGGAGGCGGCGCCATCGTCAACGTCTCCTCCATCCTGGGGGTGGTGGGCGACGCAGCGAACCCTGCGTACGTCGCAGCCAAACATGGCGTGACCGGGCTGACCCGCTCGGCAGGACTGGCCTATGCGTCCAAGGGAATCCGGATCAATTCGATTCATCCCGGTTACGTGCGTACGCCCATCCTGGATTTCCTGGATGAATCGGCCCTCCAAGAGGCCGTTGGCCTGCATCCGATCGGTCGCCTGGGTACACCGGACGAAATCGCCCATGCCGTGGCGTTTTTGCTGTCGGAAGGAAGCAGCTTCCTTGTGGGCACCCAGCTCATCGCCGATGGCGGCTACACGGCGCGCTGAGTCTGAAGACGATGAGACAGCAGACACCCCCGCACACCTCGGCGAAGTCGCGCGGACGGCGCGCAGAGAGGACGACCTGATGGACGTCACCATGGCCCGCTCCGGGCGCCGTGAACACGGACTGATCCTTGTGCTGAACTGCGGTTCATCCAGCATCAAGTTTGCGGTGTTCGATTCCTCGGCCGCGCCACTGCCGCGTCAGGCATTGTGGAATGGCAAGGTGCAGGGAATCGGCGGCGCCAACCCGGATTTCGGAGAGACCGGAGTTGCGCCGTTCTCGATCGAACTGGACACGGCACATCCGTATCGCGCCGCACTGCGCCTCATCCGCGATCGTGTCAGCCGGCGGCTCGACGGCCGCCGGATCGGTGCGGTCGCCCATCGTATCGTCCACGGCGGCAGTAAATACTTCATGCCCGTGCGCGTGGACGCGAATGTCCTGGCCGACCTCAAGGGCTACATTCCTCTGGCCCCGCTGCACCAGCCATTCGCGCTCGAAGCCGTGGAGATCCTGCTGCGGGAGCAGCCAGATCTGCCACAGATGGCCTGCTTCGACACGGCCTTCCACCACACTTTGCCCCAGGTCGAGAAGGTCCTGCCGTTGCCCTATGCCGCATGGGAGCGCGGTCTGCGTCGGTACGGGTTTCACGGCCTGTCGTATGAGTACATGGCAGTGGCCTTGCCCGAACGCCATGGCGACGCCGCGCGCGGTCGCACCGTCGTTGCCCATCTGGGCAGTGGCGCCAGTCTGTGCGCCATGCGTGGACTCAAAAGCGCGGCCACCACCATGGGCTTCTCCGCGCTTGACGGCCTGATGATGGGCACCCGCACCGGCGCGCTCGATCCGGGTGCGGTGCTCTACCTGATGGAAATCGAGAAGCTCTCACTGGAGCAAGTGGGGCGCGTCCTCTATCACGAGTCCGGCCTGCTCGGCGTTTCGGGAATCTCGGCCGAGCCGCGCGTCATTGTCGGACACGAGAACGATGCAGGCGAAACGGGGGAGCGAGCGCGCTTGGCACTGGCCCTTTACGTGCGCCGCATCGTACGCGAGATCGGGGCCTTGGTCGCCGTGCTGGGTGGCCTGGACATGCTGGTGTTCACGGCGGGTGTCGGTGAACACAATGCGTTCATTCGCGAGCGCATCTGTGCGGCGCTGGGCTTTTTGGGCATTGCCTTGGATACCGATGCCAACGCCAGCCACGCGGCGAAGATTTCCAGCGATCACAGTCAGGTCACCGTGGCGGTCGAGCCCACCAACGAAGAGTGGATAGCCGCCAGCCATGCGCTGTCCTGCCTGGACAGGGAGAAGGCGCGATGACGATCGATGCCTTCCATGGATTCACGCTCGCCATCCTGCTGTTGTTCGTGGGCAAGGGCTTGGTTGCGCGTTGGGGCATCTTGCGTCGATACAGCATCCCGGAATCCCTGGTGGGCGGCTTGGCCTGCGCCCTGGTTGTCTTCGCCCTGTACTACGGTGCGGGGATCGTCATCAGTTTCGATCTCGAAGCGCGTGACGCGCTGCTGCTGTACTTCTTTGCGGCCATTGGCCTGGGTACCGACGCCCGCACGCTGCGCCATGGTGGACGGCCCTTGCTGATCCTGTCGGGGTTGGCCATCGGGTTCATGGTGCTGCAGAACCTGGCCGGGATGGAGATGGCACGCGCCTTCGGCCTGGATCCGCGCACCGGGCTGATGGTGGGATCGATTTCCCTGACAGGAGGCGTGGGCACCACCTTGGCCTGGTCCGATCACTTCGTTCACAACCTCGGCATTGCGCAAGCGCAGGAACTGGGATTGGCAGCGAACATGATCGGCCTGATCGCGGCCTGCACCATCGGGGGCCCAGTCGCAAGCTTGCTCATGCGTAGGCATCGGCTTCAAGCCTCTGGGGACAGCGCCCTGGAAATTGGCACGCTGCACAGGGATGAGCAGCATGCCCGCCTGGACTACTACGGCCTGCTGCTGGCATTGCTCTGGCTCAACTTCGCCTTGATGTTGGGATACGGAATCAATGCCTTGGTCGCGCGTACCGCCGTCACGCTGCCCGCCTTTGTGGGCTGCCTGCTGGCCGGAATTCTCCTGCGCATGGCGGCCGACTGGATGAGGCCAAGTGGGCGCGGACGTTTATGGAACTGGCCGAGCATGCAGCCAGGCATCGCCCTGGTTTCCGACATGTCATTGGGCCTGTTTCTGACCATGGCGCTGATGGGACTCAGGCTCTGGGAACTGCAGCCCGTGCTCGCCTTCATCACGGCGGCGATGCTGGTGCAGATTGCCTTGGTCATCGCATTCGTTTTGCTGATTGTTTTTCGGGCAATGGGCAAGGATTACCAAGCCGCCGTGGTGTGCGCGGGTTTCGGCGGTATTGCGCTGGGATCTACCGCCACTGCCATCGCCAACATGACGGCGGTGACTCGGGAGCATGGTGCGGCACGCGAGGCGTTCATTGTGGTGCCCTTGGTATGTGGGTTCGTCATCGATATTGCGAACGCACTGGTAATCAGCCTGATGGCCGGTTAGGCGAAGCGAAACAGCGGAGCGAGCTGGCAGATGGATACATCGCTGACGCGCTGGCGAGGCGTCGTCGCCCAGGAAATCGCAATCGACTCCCGTTTTCAAGCAAGGGGCTCTTTCTACTTGTGCAGAAATAGAGGTAATACGCTTTGACGAATAAAAAGAACGGCAATATCGACTCAGCCATCAATCCGAAGTTGGATGGGGATGCCCATGTCGCTTGGGCACAGGCTTGGTCGTCTATTTCGCCGGAGACATCGTTGCTCGCGTGGGTGGACTGGGCGAGCCATTTAGCAAACAGTCCTGGCAAGCAAGCCGAGCTTTTGGCGTTTGCAGCCTCCCTGTCCGAGCAATGGATGGCCGTATTGAAGAAGAATCCGGCCAACCCGGACCGGGGAGCCACCGCTCCTGACCGGTCACCTGTCAATGACCGCCGCTTCAACGATCCTGCATGGGATCAATGGCCCTACGACCTTTTCCGCAGTTCATTCGTCAATCAGACCAAATGGTGGGAGCAGGCCACGCAGGGGGTGTGGGGAGTGGATCCGAAACACCAACGCCTGCTGGCGTTTGGCGCCAAACAGTGGCTGGAAATGCTTTCGCCCGCCAACGCTGCGGTTTTCAACCCCGTTGTCCTGAAAAGAACCATCGCAGAGCAAGGCGCCAATCTAGCAGCCTGTCGGACTTGAGGCGACCTGGCTGCTGAAATTGAGCTTGGATGGCCGAGATTTGGTGATTTTTATCTGGAAGCGCACGATTTTCCCTTGTTTTTGCTACTGCGGACGCAATACGGCC